>CALZGC010000149.1 GCA_945786985.1 uncultured Nitrospirota bacterium
AGAGCCGGCTTTCCGATCTCGGGTATTCGCCTGTGACCATCACGAAAACGGTCATGCGAAACCAGAAATCCCTGCGGGTCGGGCCGCTCAGGGGGGAGTCCGATTTCGAAAAGATTGCAGCAGAAGCCCGGGCACAGAACGCCGACATTGAAAAGATCCGCGATGGCGCAGGCCTTTACATACAACTGATCTTTTCGAAAGCTCCGGAGGCCCTGGATCCGATGGCCGCCCGCCTGAATCGCCAGGGATACCCGGTCACCATTGAGAACCACCCCTATCCGAAAACCATCTACTGGCTGGTGGTGGGCGATTATGCCTCGCGGGAAGAGGCGAACCAGGTTCAGCAGGCCTTGCACCGGACCAACATAGAATCGATGATTCTGGAGAAGCATCACCCCGCCTATTGAGACACGGGACAACCGCCGGCCCCAGGGCCGGTCACATGAGGACGCAGGGAAGTGAACGCGAACAGCATGGACATGGGCCTCCCCGTTTTACAGGAGATCCCCGAACCGCAGTTGAAAGAGGGCACCCTGGAGCGCATCCCCCGGGGATACCTGAAACGCTTTTTGCTTTTCCCCTTCTTTGAGGACGATCACGGGCTCCGGGTGGCCATATCCGATCCGGCGCACCTGGTCCCGCTGGACGATCTGGGGAAACTCCTTCAGAAGAGTGTAGAGCCTTACCTGGCCCCGGAGGATATGATTACGCGGAGCATCAACCTCTTCTTCGGCAGCGCCACCGACACCGCCGAGAGCGTCATTGATGATCTTTCCGGAGAGGCCTATGAATCCATTGCAGAAGAACTGGATGTCGTCCAGGACCTGCTCGACGCGGAGACGGAAGCGCCCATCATCAAGCTGATCAACCTGATTCTCTATCAGGCGGTCGAAGCCCGGGCCAGCGACATCCACATCGAGCCCTATGAGAAGGACATGCTTGTACGGTACCGCATCGACGGTGTCCTCTACGAGAGGCTGCAACCCCCGAAACGGTTTCAGTCAGCCCTGATTTCCAGAATCAAGATCCTGGCGAACCTGAACATCGCCGAGAAACGCCTCCCCCAGGATGGTCGGATCCGGATCAAGATCGCCAACAAGGAAGTGGATATCCGGGTCTCCATCATTCCGACTGCCTTCGGTGAACGGGTGGTGCTCCGACTCCTCGACAAGAACGCGACCATCTTCGATCTCGAAGACATCGGCATGACCCAGCAGCACTACAAGATGGTCTCCCGACTGATCCGCAAGAGCCACGGCATCATCCTGGTTACCGGCCCGACGGGAAGCGGCAAGAGCACCACTCTCTATGGCGCCCTCAACAAGATTAATTCCCCGGACAAGAATATTCTTACCATCGAGGACCCCATTGAATATCAGGTCAAGGGGATCGGGCAGATCCAGGCCAATCCGAAGATTGACCTGACCTTTGCCAGGGGACTGCGCTCGATCCTGCGGCAGGATCCGGACGTGATCATGATCGGTGAGATCCGCGACCTGGAGACGGCGGAAATCGCCATCCAGGCGTCGCTCACCGGTCACCTCGTCTTCTCTACGCTGCACACCAACGACTCCGCCGGCGCCGTGACCCGTCTGATCGACATGGGTATCGAGCCCTTCCTGGTCTCCTCGTCGGTGATCGGGATCCTGGCACAGCGTCTGGTTCGGGTCATCTGCCCGCACTGCAAGGTCTCCTATACACCGGCCGCTGCCGAACTGGAAGAGCTCGGTCTGGACGCCGCTCAGCTCAACCAACCATCCTTCTCCCACGGGAAGGGCTGCGAGCAATGCTTCCAGACCGGGTATCACGGACGGACAGGGATATATGAACTGCTGTTCACTTCGGACAAAGTCAACAAACTCATCCTTCAGAATGCCGATGCCAACCAAATCAGGGATGCGGCCCTTGAGGGGGGAATGAAGACCCTCCGCTTCGACGGCGCGCTGAAGGTCCTTCAGGGAATCACCGCCATCGAAGAAGTCCTGAGAGTCACCCAAGAATAAGCCATGCCTGTTTACGAATACAAAGCCTTTAGCCAGAAGGGAAAAACGGTCAGTGGCATCGTGGATGCCGACTCGTTCCAGGAAGCCAAGCTAAAACTCCGGGAACAGAAGATCTTCATCACCGATCTGTTGGAAACCACCGCCATTGCAGAAAAGAAGGCGTCCACGGAAATTACCTTTTTCATGCGGATCAAGCCCATTGAA
Organism: uncultured Nitrospirota bacterium; assembly: GCA_945786985.1. Lineage (GTDB taxonomy): Bacteria > CG2-30-53-67 > CG2-30-53-67 > CG2-30-53-67 > CG2-30-53-67 > CALZGC01. The sequence goes on from CALZGC010000149.1 coordinate 2,208, forward strand.
GTCTCGGTCATGATCCGCCAGCTTTCGACGCTGCTCAATGCAGGCATTCCCCTGGTGGAAGGGCTCTCGGCCATCATCGAACAGATCGACAACAGGGCCTTGAAGAAGATCCTTTCTCAGGTGCGAGAGTCGGTTCGGGAAGGGATGAGTTTTGCCGACGCCCTTTCGCGTCACCCCCGGGCCTTTTCACAGCTCATGGTGAACATGATCCGATCCGGCGAAGGGAGCGGATCTCTGGAGATCGTGCTGTTGCGTCTGGCTGACTTTTTGGAACAGCAGGTGGAACTGAAACGGAAGGTCCTCTCGGCCATGATCTATCCCGCGGTGACCATCTCGGTTGCCATCCTGGTCCTCCTTTTTCTCCTCACCACGGTGGTGCCCGCGGTGAGCCAGATCTTTGCCGACATGCGGCAGACCCTGCCGCTGCCCACAGCCATCCTGATTGCAGTCAGCAGCTTCACGCAGAGCTACTGGTGGCTCTTCTTCCTGATCGTGGCCGCCGCAGTTTCCGGCTTCAAAGCGTATGCCCGCACCGAAGAGGGCCGCATCCGGCTCGACCGTTTCAAGCTGAAGATGCCGCTTTTCGGCTCGCTGGTGCGAAAAGTAGCCATCGCCCGTTTTTCGCGGACCCTGGGTACCTTGCTGAGAAACGGGGTGCCCCTGCTGAGTGCCCTGGAAATCGTGAAGAATGTGGTGGGCAACAAGATTCTGGAGAAAACGATCGAGGACGCACGGACCGTTATCGGAGAGGGCTCGCCCATTCACGAACCCCTGCGACGCAGCGGGGTCTTTCCGCCGATCATGATCCATATGATCGCCGTGGGAGAGAAGAGCGGCACCCTGGAGGATATGCTTACGAAAGTGGCTGACGCGTCGGACAATGAAATCGACACAACCATCAACACCCTGACCTCCCTGCTGGAGCCGCTTATGATCGTGGGACTGGCCCTGGTGGTCGGTTTCATTGTCATCTCCATTCTGCTCCCCATCTTTGAAATCAACCAACTGATCAATTAATCAGAAGAGGAGTTGTTTATGGATATATTCTTTGCTCGCCGCCGCACACTGTTCCGCACCGTCGTGCGGTCAAACGCCCTGACTCGGCGCCTGAGTCGGGAAAGGCCCCAAGCGCTGCCGCCCGGGGATTTTTCGCCGCGCGCGTCGACACCCTCGGCAGGTCGCAGCGCTCAGCACGGGTTCACCCTGATCGAGCTTCTGGTGGTGCTGGTGATCCTCTCCGTCCTGGCCACGGTCGTCGGCCCGAAACTGTTCGGGCAGACCGAAGCGGCCCGCCGCAAGACGGCCATCACCCAGATCCGCAACATAGAAAGTGCCATTGCCCTCTATGAGTTGGACAACGGGACCTTCCCCACCACCGAAGAGGGGCTCCAGGCCTTGGTGGAACAGCCACCGAATGCCAAGAACTGGCGCGAGGGCGGCTACCTGGAGAAGGGCAAGGTGCCCAAGGATCCTTGGGGCAACCCCTACGCCTATGCGTCTCCGGGCGCACACACCCAGGAGTACGACCTGGAGTCGTACGGCGCCGACGGAGTGGACGGCGGCGACGGCAACGCTGCCGATGTCGAAAGCTGGAACATTGAGTAGCCCCGATCGCGTGCGACGCGGCGGATTCACCCTCATCGAATTGACCGTCACCCTCCTGCTCATCACGATCATCGTGGGGATCACCCTTCCCAAGATCGGGGACGCGATCTATTCGACCAATCTGAAGCACTCGGTGCGTCAGCTGCGGGCCCTGATCACCCTGTCCCGCAGCAAGGCCACCCTGGAACGGATGCCGCGCCGGGTGGTCTGTGACATGGCCAAGGGGGAAATTCGGATCGAGCGGGAGATGCGTGATGAAGGCGAGGGCGAGGTGGTCTATACCTATGAGCCCGACGCATCATTGATGATGCGGACCTATCGACTTCCCGACGGCGTAAAGATCGAGGATGTCATCGGGGAGACGGGTGACAAGGAAACGTCAGGCACGGCCTATCTCCGGATTGCAACGAACGGTCTGGTGACGGGCAATTTCATTCATCTTCGCAAAGGCGACGAACAGTACACGCTGTATATCAACCCCCTGACGGGACGGGTCAAGATCGAAGAGGGGTATCGTGAGGAGTTCAGGGTTACAGGACAGGAATGAACGGGGCTTCACGCTTCTCGAGGTCATCGTCGCGGTGGCCATCCTCGGGATGTCCCTGGTGACCCTTCTGGGGTTGCAGATCAAGACCATCCGGCTGCAGCAGATCTCCAACCGTACCACGGTAGCCACCCTGCTGGCCCAGGAGAAGATCACCGAGAAGATGATCGAAATCGGGGAGAGTGAATCGCCGCCTTTTTATTCCGAATCGGGCGAGTTCGAAGACGAAACCTTTGAACAATACGGCTGGGAGTATACTGTCACCGCGACGGAAGCCGTCACCCTGTTTCGCATCGACCTGACGGTCTTCTGGGATGAGAAGGACAAGACCGCCCAGGGGGTTACTCTGTCGAGCTTTGTTTCTACGGGGACCGGCTCATGAACCGCTTGCGCGCCGAAGCCGGTCTAACGCTCCTGGAAATCCTGGTGGCCATTGTCATCCTGTCGATCATGCTCGGGGTCGTTTATTCGTCTTTTTTCGGGACCACCAAGATCTTCGCCGTGCTCGAGTCCAACGAAGACGTCTACCAGACGGCCCAGACCCTGCTCGACATGATGGGCCGCGAGCTGCGCAGCGCCTCCTCCCTTCAGGGAAGCAACGTCGAACTGGACGACACGGCCGTGGATGCCATCAGCCTGATCACGACATCGCACCGACGTAAGGGGGTCGACGCCCGGGAGGGATACCTGGCGGAGATCAGCTACTTCCTGGATGTCGATGCCGTTACGGAGGAGCGGGTTCTGGTCAAGAGTGTCGACACCTCCCCTGACGGCGATGCCGCGAGCGGCGGCACCCTCTACGTGCTCAGCGATCAGGTCGAGAGTCTGAACATTTTTTATTACGAGAAGAAAGAGAAGGAGTGGCTGGAGGAGTGGAGCGCAAACGAGATGCCCTTAGTTATCCGGCTGGAGTTGACCCTTCTCGATGATCGCGAGAATCAAACCGTCTTTCGGACGCTGATTCAACCGCCCGATCTGCAATAAAGGCGCTGCCCCATGGAGACCCTGAAAACAGACAGTAGGCTGCGGCCCAACGAAGGGGGCTTTGCACTGATTCTCGTTCTGCTGGTCACCGGCGCCCTGTCGGTGCTCATTCTCGACATGAATTACCGGACCCGCGTCAATATCCATCTGGCGGAGAATCTGCGGGACGATATTCGCGCCTACTTCCTGGCACGGGGCGCCGTGGAAGCCGCCAAGGCGCTGCTCCTGGAAGACGAGTCCTTCGACTACGACGATCTCGACTCGGAAGACGACGCGATCTGGGCCACGCCCAATCGTCACGAGGAGAACAACGGCGCCATCGTGGTGGAACTGCTCATCCGGGACGAAGACGGCAAGCTCTGGATCAACGATACCACGAATCTCTTCAAGAGCCAGATGGCCCTGGGGGCGGGGCTGCCGCCGGTTCTTTTGAACCTGCAGGATCAGCTCTCCCTGGAAGAGGAGGTCTTCGAGTCGATCCAGGACTGGATCGACACCGATGATACGGCCCTGACCTTCGGGGCTGAGAATGCGTATTACCAGTCCCTCGTCCCGCCCTACGAGACCGGGAACAATAAGCTCACCGACCTGAGCGAGCTGTTCATGGTCAAAGGGGTGAACGACGCGATCTATTACGGCAACGCTGAGGAGGAGCGGCCCGGTCTCCGGGACGTTTTTACCGTCTTCGGCGCCGCCCAGAGCAAGGTCAATGTCAATACCGCCCGTTTTGAGCTTCTCTCCGCTCTCGTAGATCCCAGCTTCGCAGAAGAGGTCGAAGCCAACCGCCCCATTACAACCCGTGCAGACATCCCACAGTACGGGACGCTGCCGGCAAATACGAAAAAGATGCTGGGTGTCAAATCGACCTATTTTTCTGCCCACATTCGTGTCAAGGCCCACAATGTGGTGAAAAGGGTCCATGCAGTCTTGAAAAGAGACAGCAATAATGATAAGGTGGATCTCATCTACTGGCGTGAAACATAAGGACTTTTGAGAGTATTGCTATGGCCAGAATTGTGACGGGCGTCGAGATCAACCGGCAGGGAATCCAGGCCGTCGAGATCGCCGTTTTCCTCAAAAAACAGGTGCAGCTGCTGCGCTATATCGAAGAGCCCATCGAGGGGGATGTGCTCTCACCGGACGGTCTCTCGCTCTTCTTTGCGGAACACGGACTGAGCAAAGAGGAAGTGGTGGCCGCGGTGCCCGGGGATCTTCTCATCACCCGGGAGATCTCGGTCCCCTTCCGGGAGCGGAGCAAGATTGAAAAGATCCTCCCCTACGAAATGGAGCCCCTGGTCCCTTTCCCCATCGATGAGCTTGATTTGGGGTACCGGATTCTGCGGCAGGAGCAGGGCCGGAGTGAACTGCTCGTCTACGCACTCCCCAAGTCCATACTCGACCAGCGCACCCAGCTCTTTGAGGCAGCCCAGGTGCCGTTACGGATGATATCGGTCTCGTCGCTTTCGGCCGCCAACACCCTGTTGCACACAGGTGTTATCCCGCAAGAGGGCGAGGGGCTGCACCTGCACGTGACGTCGGACTTCAGCATTCTGTCGCTCTACCGGCAGGGCAAGCTGAGCCACTTTACCCGGATTCAGTGGAGCAACCAACACTATTTCGATAAGATCCAGGAGGTCACGGGATTGGAACGCCCCATCCTGGCTGAACGGTTAGCGGTGGCCACCCACGAGGAGGCTGCGGAGATCAAGGAGCCTCTGAGCGAAGTTGCTTCGGCCCTGAGCGGGCAGATTCAGCGCAGCCTGCAGCCCCTGCTGCTGACCCCACCGGGCCGGCTCCCAAACGAGCTGTACGTGACCGGCGCCGCACCGGGGCTGCACCTGCTCACACCCCTTCTGGCGGCACGGCTGTCCAAGCAGGTGGAAATTGCGAACCCCCTGCCCCACTTTGAGCACAGCCTGAAACCGGGCCTGGCCTGTCACGGAATCCATGCCCCCCTGGGGATGGCTCTCATGCAAGGCGGGCGGGATGCCATTGCCTGCACCTACCGCAAGAAGAAGACGTCTTTCGTTGCACGAGTGCTCGAATCCAAGCGGGAGCTGCGATATGCCCTGTTTATCGGGGTGTTTCTTCTGCTCGGGCTCCTGGCGGATTTCACTGTCGGGATCCAGGCGAAAGAACACCAGTACAGCCGGGTGGAAGCTGAGATGCGGCGTGTCTTTGACGAGACGTTTCCAGGCGTAAAGATCGAGCGGAACATACTGGAGCAATACAAATTACTTGTTGCGCAGCTTAAGAAGCAGAACGAGATCTTCGAGAACGTCTTCGGGGAAAAGCCGTCCCCCCTGGAGATTCTTCTGGAGATCACCACGCGCATTCCGGCGGAAATTCAACTGGTCATCAACAACTTCTCCCTCGATGATCGATCCGTGCGTTTCGTGGGGTGGACCGAGTCCTTCAATTCGGTCAACCGCATCGAGCAGGAGCTGCGAAAATCGGATCTTCTGGCAACCGTGAAGGTAAGCAATGCCAAGGTGGGAAAGAAACCGGACCAGGTCAATTTCCAGATGACCATCACCTTTGACGACTAGTCCGGATATTGCATGCGCAAATCTATTGCTTGTCCGGCGAAGCACAGATGGATGGTCATGCACTGCTTGGAGCTAACTGAGGAGACCGACCACCTTGACAAGGCTATCGCAAGGACCACGAGGCATCCATGAAGGTCATATCCATCATCAACCAGAAGGGCGGCATCGGCAAGACTACAACGGCCGTGAACCTTTCGGCCTGCCTTTCGGAGCTGGGGAAACGGGTGCTCCTTATCGACATGGATGCGCAGGCCAACGCCAGCATCGGGCTGAACATCGAACCGGACGCGCTCGAACAGACAGTCTACGATGTACTGGTAAACAACCAGCTGCACATCAGCGACGCCGTCTGCCCGTCGGAGCTGGCGCACCTGGATGTGCTGCCGGCCCACATGGATCTGGCGGGCTGCGAAGTACAACTTGCCCGGGATGCTTCGCGGCCGTACCGGCTGCGCAACAGCCTTCAGGAAGTCAATGGACGTTATGATTACATCATTATTGATTGTCCGCCGTCTCTCGGCGTTCTGAGTTTGAATGCCCTGCTGGCCTCTACGGACATGATCATTCCGACGGAAGCCAAGTACTATGCCACCAAAGGCCTGGACATGCTCAACAAAATGGTCGTCGCCATTTTTCAGCGCCTCGGGCATCGGATCAATCTCATGGGGGTTCTGATTACCATGTATGACCCAGACCTATCGCTGAATCGGGTCTTTTACGAAGAGCTTCACGGCATTTTCGGGAGCAAGATCTTTGCGACGCTGATCCCAAGAAGCCACACCATCAGTGAGGCCGAACTCTACCGGAAACCGGTGATCAAGTACGCCGCCAATTCAAACGGTGCGATCCATTACCGGCATCTGGCGATCGAGGTGCTCTCGCATGAGTGATAAAGAAGACGAACTGAGAAAACAGGCCAAACGCCGGTTGAATCCGAAGGGCTGGGAGGCCCTTCTGGAAGGCGTGCCGCACCTCGACGAGAGCAGCAGCCCGCCTGCAGCACCCGAGGAGTCCGCTGCGGAGGCACCGTCGCGGGAACGGCCTTATCTCAAGATCACCGATGAATCGGGCCGGGTGTCGGAAAAGCCCACCTCGCCGGATGTGCCGAAAGCCCCGGAAAGCCTGCCGAAGTTCGCTCCGGTTGCGCCCGCGTCCGGCTATCCCTTGCAGCAGGAGCAGGAAGCACCCGCCGGCGAGCCGCAGGCCGCGGACCGCCCGGTCTCGAAAGAGCCGGCACCGTCCGGGAAGAAAGGGCCGGGCCGCCTCTGGGAAAAACTTCGCCGACAGCCCCTCATCGATCGGTCCTGGCGGTATTATCAGGGGCTTAACCTCCGGGAGCAACGGCTCATCCTTGCAGCCCTGGTTTTTCTCGGCGCGGTCTTCATCTGGAGCGTGATTCTCGACCCCATGATGCAGAAGAACGATATTCTCAATAGAAAAATCCAGACGAAGCGTAACGAACTGGCCCAGATGGTCCGCCTGCGCTCCTCCGTCGTCCAGGACCGGGACGGCATTGAACGGATCAAAGGGATCATCGAACAGCGGGGCAACGGTTTTTCGGTCTTCGCCCATCTGGAGCACCTCGCCACCAAGGCTGAAATGAAGGAGCGGATCGTCCATATCAAACCTCAGCGCGAAACCAAGGTCGGTGAGTTCCGGGAATCGGTCGTAGAAATCAAGCTGGGGCGCATCACTATGGAGGAGCTCATCCCGTACCTCTACCAGATTGAAACATCCCAGGATCTGCTCTACATAAAAAATCTCAAAATGAAAAGCGGCTCCCCCGGCACCGGCAACGCAGGACTGGAGGTCACCCTCTCCGTCGGAACCCTCGTCCAGGGTCATTAGGCCACCCCAACGCAACCGGTGCTGCTGCACGAAATCTTCCCCCCCATCACCCGCGGACAATCACCGCAGCCGATTTCTGCTCGCACGAGCGGTCCGGTTGACGCTTCAGGAATCTCCTGCTAGACTCGGGTGCCACTTGGGATTCGGCTTACCTGCTTAGGCTTAAATCAGGAAGATTGGGAGGAATCAGCGCCGTCTGTCCCGATAGGGCTGTGAGGCGCATCAGAGAGAGTGTTGGTATCAGCCAAGATCCTGAGTGAGCAGAGAGTCCAACCCGGTGTTCCGCACGGGAGGCTCTGGTTGGCGGATCGCCGGCCGGCCGGAAACGGCCGATCAAAGCGGTCCCGCCGGGAAGGCGTCCGTTTCCGAGGCGCCATAAGGAGGGACGAACATGAGTCAGACGAGCACACCCATGAAGTATTTAGACAAAGCCATGACGGCCCTGCGGGATCTGGGACTGGTCCCGGACAAGACGGAGGAAGCACCGGTCATCGCACTGATCAACCAGATCGCCGATCTCGACCAGGAAAGGATCGTGGCCATCGCCCGTACCCTTAGCCAGGCGTCTCTGTTCAACGAAGTGGTGCGGGAACAGGTGACCCGCATGGAACTGGGCGAGCGCTACGAGAAGATCACCAACTCCTTCAACACCATTCGGGAAGATGCCAAGGACATGGTGGAACAGATTGAAGACGGCAAGATCAACACGTGGGAGCGCCTGCAGAACGTCTGGATGAAGGTGACCCGGGGGGACATCCCCCACCGCTTCGACGAAATCAAGAAGGTCTATCTCGATGTCGCGGACGATTCCAAAGACCAGATCGAGCGGGAGCATCTGATTCTCAATGCCTACCGGGATTTCCGCGGCGCACTGAAGGAATCGGAGGTCCTGGCTCTGGAAGTGCTCAATAAGGCCGAGGCGGTTCTCACGCAGGCCAAGGCCCGCCTTCAGAAAGGGGTCGAAGCCGTCGACGCGTACAGCGGGGAGGATGCCGCACAACGGGCGAAACTGGAACTGACCCGGGACGAGCGAATCCGGGATGTACAGACGGAGGAGCGCCGCTATCAGATTTCCAAAGACCTTTCGGACAACCTGACCATCGGCTACAACACCTCCGAGGTCATCATGGCGCGGCTCATGCAGACCACCACGGCCAAGGAGCGCGTCTACCAGCAGGCCATCAGCTTCTTCGGCACCAATGAGACGGTACTCACGGCATTGAGTGCCTCCTTCACGGGATTGTTCGGCCTGCACGAGAGCACGCAGACATTGAATGCCATGAAAGAGGGGATGAGCAAAGGCCTCGAGGATCTTGCCGACATCGGCGGCAAGGTGCAGGAGGAGGCCCTCAAGGCCGGATACGGGCCGACCATTCGGGCGGATGCCGTGAAACGTCTCGTCGAATCGGTTGTCAATTACCAGCAGCGTTCCATCGAGATCATCGAGGAGATGCGCCAGCTCAGCACCCGGAATGCCGAGGAGATACGGGTGGCGGTTGAAGACGGCAAGCAGCGCCTCGCCCGGCTGGTTCAGGAGGGCAAGGCTCTTCCGCTGCCCCCGGCCGCACAGGCCTCCTGAGTCGTTACAGAGACTGCGTGAGGCTGCCCCATGGCGGAGGCAAAGACACCGGAACAACGGCCCCTGGACGAAGTGATGTTGGCCATGGATGTGGTCGACACCCTGCGCCATCGGGAGATACTCGTCGAACGGGAGCTGCGCTCTGAAACGCGCGACCGCAGGCTAATCGAGCGCCTTCGGGACATTTATGCCTCCCAGGGCATTGACGTGTCCGACACCGTTCTGGCGGAGGGTGTAGAGGCCCTCAAGGAAGAACGTTTTGTCTATAAGCCGCCCGGGCGAAATGTCGCCACCTTGCTGGCACGAGCGTACGTGGCTCGCGGCCGTTGGGCAAAACGGGTCGGCGTCGGCGCCCTGGTGCTGGCTCTCATCTGGGGCGCGGCCCAGTTCTTGGTGGTCGGGCCTGGGCAACGACGGCTCAAGCAGGAAGTGACCCAGCTCAACACGGAGATTCGGGGGACTGCCGACCGGCTCGACGCGCTGGTCCGTGAAGCAACCCGGATCAAAACGGCCCTGCCCGATAGTGCTGCCGGACTTCCCAAATCCCTCGCTGAAACGTTCGTGGCCCAGCACAAGATCGCCGGCCAATCGCTCCGTCTTGCCGGGGGGTTCATCGCCTCCGCCCGGGAGCTGGCGGTGAAACCGGACATGGACACCGACCATTATGAAAGCAGAGCGCCCGCAACACGGGAGACCCTGCAGCGAAGGGAGGCGCTACTCTCGCAGGCCGACGGACAGATCGACAAAGCCCAGGCGTCCCTGGCGGCCATCATGGCCCTCGGCAAGGTCCCCGGGGAGCTTGCTGCCCAGCGCGACGCGGCCCTGAGCGTTGCGAAAGCAGACGACGCCAAAGAGCGGGCCCGGCAGTTATACACCAGCGGACTGGCAGCTCTTAAGGCGGGGGATTTGAGTGCCACGAGCGAAGCTGTCGGCGCCTTGAGCGACCTTCGCACTCAGCTCGAGAGGGAGTACGAGATTCGCGTCGTGTCGCGCCCCAATGAATACACAGGAGTCTGGCGGGTACCCGAGCGAAACCCCAAAGCCCGTAACTATTACATTGTCGTCGAGGCCGTCACGCCGGACGGCAAGACGCTGACCCTCCCCATCACCAGCGAGGAGGACGGCAGGACGTACGAAGTCAATCGTTGGGGCCTGCGCGTCGACCTGCGCGTCTTTCAGAACATCTCTGCGGACAAGCAGGATGACGGCATCGTTCAGAACCGGCGCTTCGGCGTCAAACAGCGCGGCTACCTCGAACCGAAGTATCTTGTGAGCACCACGGGTGGGGCGATCACCAGCTGGTAGGAGAGCCACTGTGTTGACGGGGCGGCAGACACTCAACTCCATTGAGAAGGGGCTGAACCAGGTTCGCGACCAGGTGCAGCAGGTGGACGAACGGATTCAGAGCACCAGCCGGGAGCTCGTGGCGCTGCGACAGGAAGAAGGGGGCCGCTACAAAAGACTCGCGCAGATCCGCCTGGATCAGATGGTCAGCGGTGAAATCGCAGCCGGCCTCGATGCTGCGGACCGCCGGGTCGGCGAGCTTCTGGCGGAACGGGAGGCGCAGCTCCAGAGTCTGCAGCAGCAGATTGACGAGGTTCGACAGCGGCAGGCCGACCTGGAAGAAAGACGGGCGGCACAGAGCGACCGGATCGAGCAGGCAGCGGAAGCCCTGGACGTCTCGGAGTCCGAGGTTCAGAAACAGCTGCATGCAGACGCCCCGTATCAGCGTCAGCTGGAAACGGCACGCCAGGCAGACAACGTGGCGCGGCACGCTGAGGAGAAAACACACCAGGCCGAAGCAGATCGCGTGGAAAAGGGCAAGCCCTACGAGTCGGACCCGCTCTTCAGCTACCTCTGGAAACGGGGCTACGGCACTTCGAAATACTCGGCCAATAGGCTCAAACGGTTTCTGGACAAGTGGGTCGCCAATCTCTGCAACTACCATGATGCACGCCCCAATCATGCCATGCTTCTGGACATTCCGGTGCGCCTGCGCGCCCATGCCGCCCGGTCCCGGGCGTCAGCGGATCGTGAATTTGAATCGTTGAGAGTCCTGGAGCAGAGCGCAGCGGAAGACGGCGGTGTCTTCAGGCTTCGGGAGACCCTGGAGGAGGCCGAAGAACGCGCGGCGGCCATTGACCGGGACATCCATGACAGAGAGGAAGAGGTCCGGGAGTTCCTGAAAGAGCGCGCGGCCTACGCGGCGGGGGAAGACGACTATTTCCGCCGCTGCATTGAAACCCTGGCCGGCGCGTTTCAGCGGGAGAACCTCTCAGCCCTGAACCGGTATGCCCGGGCGACGGCCACCGCGGCGGACGACGTCATCGTCTACGAGCTGGCCGACCTGAACGAGAGAGAAAAGGATCTTGAAGAAGCGCTGGCGGAACACAAGAAGATGTATGAAAGGCAACTCACTCGCCTGAAGCAGCTGGAGGACGTGCGCCGCCGCTTCAAGCATGAGCGCTTCGATGACATTCACTCCGTCTTCGGCAACGCAGACCTGCTCACCATGGTTCTGAGCCAGTTTCTCGGAGGCATGGCATCCTCGGACGATCTGTGGGGCACCATCCGCCGGGGCCAGCGTTACCGCAGAATGCGATCCAACCCGCGATTCGGCAGCGGCGGCTTCGGCGACAACGGCGTCTGGCGGATCCCCTTCCCCAAAGGCCCCTGGGGTCGGATGGGAGGCGGTGGCGGGGGCGGTTTCGGCTCCGGCGGTGGCTTCCGCACGGGCGGCGGTTTCTGAAATGGCACGCCGTGGGTACCGGCGCGTGACGAAGGTTCAGCGTGCGCCATAGACGTCCCAGGAAAACACCTGAGCATGAAAAGCATATATATTTCAGTGGGTTACGATCAAGATCGCCCCGGGTTGTATCCAGAGGGGCAGCCGGTCATCGCCCGTGCCGGGCAACACTTACGCCTCGTGATTTAGTGGAAATCCCCAACGAGTTGTGCTATCTTTTCGTCGCAAGATCGACCATCCGCCTTGGCAATAGAGTTGGCAACACACATTTGAGATCAGCAAGAGCACCCGCAGGCGATGATGAAATCCTCGATCTGTAACGCAGAACCGCGACCGATCTTCTTATCCGAAGTGATGAGGACCGTTTATGAGCATTGAAATCTTTTTTGTGGCCGTTTTAATATTGGCCTTCTTCGCCGTGTTTGATCTGGTTGTGGGGGTCACAAACGACGCTGTCAATTTCCTCAATTCCGCCATAGGCTCCCGGGTCGCACCCTATGTCGTGATCATGACCGTGGCAAGCCTGGGAATTCTGGCGGGCGTGACTTTTTCCAGCGGAATGATGGAGGTAGCCCGGAAGGGAATCTTTCATCCCCAGTTCTTTACCATGCCCGAACTCTTTACGATCTTCATGGCCGTCATGCTGACGGATATTCTCCTTCTCGACTTCTTCAGCACCCATGGCCTGCCCACATCCACGACGGTCTCCATTGTTTTCGAACTCCTGGGAGCAGCCGTGGCGGCCTCTGTCATCAAAGTCATGCACAGCAGCAATGCCCTGGGAGTGGGGGAATATATCAACACGGCCAAAGCGTTGACAATCATTTCGGGGATTCTCCTTTCCATCGTGGTCGCCTTCCTCGCCGGCGCTGTGATCCAGTTTCTTACCCGCTTCCTGTTCACCTTCGACTACGAGATGCGGCTCAAACGCTACGGCGCTCTCTGGGGCGGCATGGCGATGGCAACCATTACCTTCTTCATTCTGATCAAGGGGGCCAAAGGGGCTTCCTTCATGACCCCGGACACGGTGCAATGGGTGAAGTCCTATACCGTTTTCATTCTTTGCGCCATCTTCACGGTCTCCGCCGTCGTGCTGTATGCCGTGATGAAGTTCTCTCGCATCAACATCTTACGCATTATCGTGCTTGTCGGAACCTTTGCGCTCGCCATGGCTTTTGCCAGCAATGACCTGGTAAATTTTATCGGAGTGCCCCTGGCCGGGTTCAACGCGTACCAGACAGCGCTAGCATCCACTGATCCACTGAATATTCCCATGACAGCGCTGAGCCAGCAAGTGCAGTCCCAAACCCTCCTCCTGCTCATTGCCGGAGCGGTCATGGTGGTGACTCTTTGGGTTTCCAGGAAGGCTCGAACCGTCACGGAAACGGAAATCAGTCTGGGCCAACAGGAAGAAGGGATGGAGCAGTTTGAGTCGATCTGGCTCTCCCGAACCATTGTCAGCATGGTCGATTCCTTCATGGGATCATTCAAGGGTCTGTTCCCGAGGAAGCTCCGAATGGTGGTGCACCGGCGGATGGATCCGGGTAGGAAGAAAGCCGACAGCGGTCATGAGACACAGCCTTCCTTTGACCTGGTTCGTGCTTCGGTAAACCTCATGGTGGCCAGCGCGGTGGTGTCATTTGCCACATCCCTGAAACTGCCCCTCTCCACGACTTATGTGACGTTCATGGTGGCCATGGGGACGTCCTTTGCGGACCGGGCCTGGGGTCTGGAAAGCGCTGTCTATCGCGTCACCGGCGTTCTGACGGTCGTCGGCGGTTGGTTCATGACGGCCCTGATCGCTTTCGTCGTCTCCTTTGTCTTCGCCGGCGCCATCCATTATCTCCAGGCCACCGGGGTTCTGCTGCTCATGTCCTTTGCGGGCTTTATCATCTGGAAGAACCACCAGCAGCACAAGGGGCGCGAGAAAGAAAAGGAAGAGACGAAGATCTTCAATCTGAAGAAGGTCGAGGATGCTCCTTCGGCCATTTCCAACACGTTCGAGCATTTGGCCTATCTGCTCAAGGAGATCCGGGAGTCGCTGGATGTCAGCCTTGAGGCGCTGTTCGCGCAAGATGTGGACACCCTGAGCAGACAACGGAGGAAGATTCGCCAGGTACAGCTCTGGGCGAACGTTATCACGGCGAATATCTACAAGGTCCTGCGGCTGCTGCAGAAAGAGCAATACCAGATATCCTACAAGTACTCGCAGACGACCCGACGGTTGCAGAAGCTCTCCGACGGGCACCGGGATATCATTCTTCGCTCATACGTGCATCTGAGCAATAAACACAAGGGGTTGCTGCCCGTCCAGATCGAAGAACTGAAGCAGATCAAAGCGGGCATCCTCGACATCCTTCAAAGAGTCGAAGACACCTTCCATCAGAGAAAGATCGTAGACTATCAAAACGTCATCGATCAGTACAAGTCCATGCGGGCGATGGCCGAGCACTTTCACCAAAGCCAGATTGAGCGGATCCGAAACGACACCTCCAAGACCCGTTTGAGCATCCTGTTCTATGCCCTCGTCGGGAACTGCCTGATGCTCGCGAAACAGAATGTCCTGCTCCTGGAAATCTTCAACGAGTCGTTTCAGATCGACAAAGAGTTGCCTGAATCATACTTTACGGTTGATACGAACTAGCGCTCTTTCACGTGTCGCATATGATCCGGGCTATCAGTTGACCTTTTCCCGATTTCAAGTAGACTATCGACACAGGAAATGGGCCAAACCGGTCCGTTAATTAGTAGCCAAGGAGGTGCAGCATGCTGTGCAGTCTCTCGACCGGGATCGAAGCCAAGGCCCTGGCGTCCATCCGGGACCTGGAAAAGGAGCTGGGAATACCGATTCTCGCTTTCTCCTGCCACAATGTGAATTCTGCGGAGATCACGAAAGAACAGCTCGCGAGGGTGCAGGCGCTCGAGAAAGATCTGGGTGTTGCACTCGTCGCCGTTCGGACGGCGGCCTGATCGAAAAAGAACTCAGGCAACCCACCAATTCCTTCCCACTGCTGTGCCGTCGGCAGCACGAAATTGTGTCGTCGGGAATACGCAGCGACAGCCGCTGGCCAGGCTGTGACACCAAGGCGCGCGCTGTCTGTCCCCCAAGCCGCCGGTTGTAATCTTTCAGACCTGTGGAGTATACTCTGAGCAGCAAGCGGGGCCGAGGACGCTTCGGCGCTTCGATCCCGTTGAAGCTTTTGTATATAGAAATCAAAGTGTTATGAGGAATCACACCCTGAGAATAGCGTATCTTGCCGCGGCGCTCCTCGTGGCGGTTCTCTTGGTCTTCTCCTTTTCGACCAAAACACTCACGAAGGCCACGGAGGTTCACGACATGCAGAAAAAAGCCACTTTCGCGGGCGGATGTTTCTGGTGCATGGAGAAGCCCTTTGAACAACTGGACGGGGTCCTCTCGGTGACCTCCGGTTATGCCGGCGGCACCAGCGAGAATCCCACCTATAAAACCTATGGCGCCGGCGGGCACCTGGAAGTCGTCCAGATTGTCTATGATCCCGATATAGCAACGTACGAGACACTGCTCGACGTTTTCTGGCGGCAGATTGACCCCACCGACGCGAAAGGACAGTTCGTGGACCGGGGCCATGAGTACACGAGCGCCGTTTTCTATCACGATGAAGAGCAAAAAGCTCTGGCGGAGGCCTCTCGCAAAGCCCTGGAAGCGAAAAACCTGTACGGCGGCAAACCGATCGTCACGCCGATCCGGGCGGCCGCGACCTTCTATGCGGCCGAGGATTATCATCAGGATTACTACAAGAAGAATCCCATTCGGTACAAGTACTACCGGTTCAATTCAGGCCGAGATCAGTTCCTGGCAAAAATCTGGGGACGAGAAGAACAAGGGGGGGAGAAGAAGGAGAAGAAGTCCATGAGTGCATTGAAGAATGAGTTGACGCCTCTGCAGTACAAGGTGACCCAGGAGGACGGCACGGAGCCGCCCTTTGCCAACGATTACTGGGACAACAAGCAGGCCGGGATCTACGTGGACATCGTCTCGGGAGAGCCCCTGTTCAGCTCCACGGACAAGTTCGACTCCGGCACCGGATGGCCGAGCTTCACGAAACCTATCGCCCAGCAGAATATTGCCGAAAAAAGTGACCGCAAACTGCTGAGGGTCCGCACCGAGGTTCGCAGCAAGGAGGCCGACTCTCACCTCGGCCACGTTTTTGGCGACGGCCCGCAGCCGACCGGCCTTCGGTACTGCATCAACTCCGCGTCCCTCCGCTTCATCCCGGTCGAGGACCTGGAGAAAGAAGGATATGCTGAATACCTGAAGCTCTTCGAGAAATGATAAATAAAAGGGAGCAGGCAGCAACCGCTGTTACTAATCCGAGCATGAATATGATTGCACTCTTGGACCCCTCACCCGAGCCCTCTCCCCGTTAGGGAGAGGACAAAGGTGAGGGGGTATAAACGTCATATGAAACCTATTTCATGCTCCCGCTAGTAACAGAGCGTCGCATGTTCGCTTCAGAACTGTCCATTTTCGGTGGAGTCTTTCATGGCTTCCACCGAACTCTCCCCACCGCTGATGCAGTTCATCACCCGGTCGAAGTATCCGGTCCCGACAAACTTCTGATGGGTGATGGCCATGTAGCCATCGTCTTTGCCGTGGGCGAACTCTGTCTGCTGAAACTCGGAGTAGGCCAGCATCCCCTGATCCTTGTAATTGCGGGCCAGCTCGAACATTCCCAGATTCAGGGTGTGAAACCCGGCGAGGGTCACAAACTGAAACTTGAACCCCATGGCCGCGAGTTCCCGCTGAAATTTCGCGATGGTGGTGTCGTCCAGATGGGCCTTCCAGTTGAACGACGGTGAGCAGTTGTAGGCCAGCAGTTTGTCGGGATACTTGGTGTGAATCCCTTCCGCGAATGTTTTGGCCTCCTTCAAATCGGGGTGCGACGTCTCGCACCAGACGAGATCCGCATAGGGTGCGTACGCCAGACCCCGGGCAATGGCGCTCTCAACGCCCTCCCGGAGATAGAAGAAGCCTTCCGCTGAACGTTTGCGTCCCTTCCGGATGAAGGGCCGGTCCTGCGGATCGACATCGGTGGTCAAAAGTTTCGCCGCCTCCGCGTCGGTCCGGGCAATGAGGATGGTGGGGACACCACAGACATCGGCCGCCAACCGCGCAGCAATCAGCTTGGTGATAAACTCGCGGGTAGGGACCAGAACCTTCCCTCCCAGATGGCCGCACTTCTTGGCCGACGCCAGCTGATCTTCAAAGTGTACCCCGGCGGCCCCGGCTTCGATCATCTGCTTCATCAGCTCGTACGCGTTCAGGGGACCGCCGAAACCGGCTTCGGCATCGGCGATGATCGGTGCAAACCAGTAGGGCCCGCCCTTGCGCCCGTCGAGCACCTGAATCTGATCGGCCCGCCGCAGCGCCTTGTTGATCCGCCGCACCACCTCGGGAACACTGTTGGACGGGTAGAGGCTCTGGTCCGGATACATCTCGCCGGCCAGGTTGGCGTCTGCCGCCACCTGCCAGCCGCTCAGGTAGATGGCCTGGAGTCCTGCTTCCACCTGCTGCACCGCCTGATTGCCGGTCAGGGCCCCCAGGGCAGGTATGAAAGCCTCCCGTTGAAGCAGACACCAAAGGCGCTTGGCGCCGGCTTCGGCAAAGGAGTGCTCCACCTTGAGGGTCCCCCGCAATTTCAGCACATCGTCCGGCGTGTAAGGCCGCGTGATCCCCTTCCATCTCGGATCGGTTTTCCATTCACAACTGATCGCTTGCGTATCGTCTTCCAGAATCTCGTGGCAAGCCAGTCTCTGACAGAGTTCCATGCCTCGTTCTTCGATGGTTTTACTCATCTCCCTTTGCACTCTCCTTCCGTCCAGGTAAACGATTACGAGGCCGGACTTGTCGCGGCGTAGCATTCTGCGAAGACGGATAGTCTGCTACATGCGGCGTTACAGAAGATGTTCTGACTTCGAAATATTTCAATATGTCTTCACCCAGAAAATCTTCTGCGCCTTGCCTGTGGCGCCTCTGCGGCCTCTCATGACGATCACCCATGTAATATCCGGGCTAATCCAGATGATCGTAGGCTTTCAGCGTGAGAAACTCATCGAGTTCGTCGGATAACACAATCTCCTCAAAGAGCGCCGCGGCCTTCTCGTAAGAACCCCCGGCGAAGCGTGCCTCGCCGATGGCCGTCCTGATTCTCTGTAGTTCTTCCCCCACCACCTGACGGAACATCTCCGGTGTGACCTTCCTCCCGTCGGAGAGAACCCCCTGGGGGTGGTGCACCCACTGCCAGACCTGGGTCCTTGAGATTTCCGCCGTCGCCGCATCTTCCATCAGATGGTAGATGGGAACACAACCGAGTCCGCTCAACCAGCTGGCCATGTACTGGATGCCCACATCGACATTGGTGCGGAGCCCCTCTTCCGTGATCTCCCCTTTGGGCAGCTTGAGCAGATCGCTTGCCTTGACATTTACATCCTCCCGCAGTTTATGGATCTGATTGGGCGTCTGCATGGCCCGGTCGAATTCTTCTTTGGCGATCTGCACCAGACCCGGATGGGCCACCCAGGTGCCGTCATGGCCGTCCTGGGCTTCACGAATCTTGTCCTGTCGAACCTTCTCCAGGGCGGCCGCATTGGCCTCGGCGTCCCCTTTAATCGGAATCTGCGCGGCCATACCGCCCATGGCATGAACCCCGCGGCGGTGGCACGATTGAATGACCCGAAGTGAATAGGAGCGCATGCAGTGACGGGTCATCGTAATCCGGGCGCGGTCGGGAAAGATGTACCCGGGCACACGCCGGAAGCGTTTGATGAAGCTGAAAATGTAGTCCCACCGTCCGCAGTTGAGACCAGCCATATGGTCTTTCAGTTCGTAAATGATCTCATCCGTTTCGAAGGCGGCCAGAATGGTCTCGATGAGCACCGTCGCCTTGATGGACCCCCGTGGGATGCCGCGCATTTCCTGGGCTTTCACGAAAATGTCGTTCCAGAGTCGGGCCTCCAGATGGCTTTCCATCTTCGGCAGATAGAAGTAAGGCCCCGTCCCCCGGGCCATCAGGTTTTTCGCATTGTGAAATAGATAGAGGCCGAAGTCGAAGATGCTCGCCGAGATGGGTGCGCCGTCCACACGGAAATGCTTCTCCACCAGGTGCCATCCTCGGGGACGGACAATGAGGGTGGCGGTCTTCTTGTTCAAGGCGTAGTGCTTTCCTTCCGGACTGTCGTAGGTGATCGTCCCGTTGACGGCATCGCACAGATTGATCTGGCCCTGGAGGGTCGCCTGCCACGTGGGCCCGTGGGAATCCTCAAAATCGGCCATGAACGCGTTGGCGCCCGAGTTGAGAGCATTGATCATCATCTTGCGCTCCACCGGCCCGGTGATCTCCACACGACGATCCTGAAGGTCCTCCGGAATGGGCGCCGCCTTCCACTCGCTTTCCCGTATCTCTCGAGTCTCTTCAAGGAAATCCGGCAGCTGACCGCCGTCGATGCGAGCCTGCACCGCCTGGCGGCGCGCCAGGAGCTCCCGCCGGCGCGCATCAAAGCCGCGATGCAACCGTCCCAGAAACGCTTGCGCGTCCGGTGTCAGAATTCGGGCGGACTGTGGGGAGGGGGGCGTCGTGATCTCAATCCCCTCAGCGATCTTGTCTGTGGTCTTTGCGTTCTTCATGATCCTCAATCCTTTCCGGGCGCCTGCGCTCGGTAAAAAGCCGCGACCCATAACAGGGACGTCTCAAATCCCGGTCGACTCCCCCCTCGTCTGCACTGCCGGTGAAAACCCACTGCGGCGCTGCGACCGCTCATACGGGAAGATATGGAAGAACTCACCGGCTGCGATGGCCTCCTGCGTTCGGCGCCAGAAAGTCACATCGAAAAGGTCGCCGTAGTGTTCCAGGAAGAGATCCCGCAACGGGCCCGTCAGCCCGAGAAACCTCACGAATTCCTCCGGAAAAACGTCGTGCTCCCCCACGTAAAACCAAGGTTCGTCGGATAACTCATCCTCATCATGGGAGGACTGGGGCAGTTCTCGAAAATTGCAGCTTGTCAACGGACAGAGCTCATCGTAGTCGTAGAATACGACCCGCCCGTGGCGGGTCACCCCGAAGTTTTTCAGCAGGACATCTCCCGGGAAGATGTTGCTCACGGCAAGATCCTTGATGGCGCGCCCCAGATCCATAACGACCCGCTTCGCTGAGGCTCCTTCCGCCGTCTGCAGGTAGAGATTCAGCGGCGTGACGCGACGCTCTACGTAAGCGTGCTCCACAACGAGGTGGTCTCCACTGAAGTGAACCGTCTTTACGGCCTCCCGCCGCAGCTCCTCCAGCAGCTTCGGCGAAAAACGGGCCAGGTCGAATTTAAGATGTTCAAACGCCTGGGCGTCCACCAGCCGGCCTGCCCGGTCGTGCCTGAACACAAGATCGTATTTCTTCATGACCCCCTGCCGGGTCACCTTTTTCGGTGTGGCGAAGCGATCCCGTATCAGCTTGAAGACGAGATCGTCCTCCGCCATGTTAAAGACAATCATCACCATACCGGGCTCACCCCGGGAAATCTCGAAGAGGTCCTGTGGCGAGACAGCCAGGTGCTGGAGTAGCTCTCGATAGAGTTCGGTCTTTCCGTGCTTGTTGAACCCGATCGATATGTAAAGTTCCGAGATCCGCTTGCGGGGCAGAATCGTTTTGAGAAATCGTACGAGATCGTAGGGCCGCTCGGCCTTCACATGAAAGTAGGATCTCGTGAAACTGAACAGAATGCTGATCTGGTCCTCTTCGAGAAGGACGGCATCCACGACAACGCCTTCGGGGGATTTGAGCAGGGCAATCCCCAGCGGGATCAGTTGCGAATTCGCATAGAGCCGGCCGATAATATAGGCCCCCATCCCGCGATAAAAAATGTGCTGCACCATCTCGGCCCGGTCGACCGGACCCGGGAGTCCCAAATCCTGCAGACGGCTTTCAATCTCTCCTGCCACCCACTGTCCATCACGCGCGATGTCCTGAAAACGATTACTCAGCGGGTAGCTCCCCAGGACAGACGCCGCAAGATCACGCAACGATCCGCTACGCACATGGGTGCGAAACACTTCGGCGTACGACTCCGTGGGCGGCGATTTAAAATCGGTATCCACGAACTCCATGTCCCGATTGACGCCGGCGGTTGCAAAGACACGGCGGGTCACGGAGTTGAAAAAAGTCTCCGCCAGTTCCCAGTCGTGGCGCGCACCGATCGAACCGGAGTACAAGGACTTCATGGCCGCCCACACCTGCGGGTCGCCCACGCGGGAGTGGAGAATCCGCCGGATCTCCTCCTCAATCCGGTCGATGACGTTCTTGTACAGATCCAACCTCTCGGCGGCATCGGCCCGCATACCTTGCCAATCGCTCTCTTCAAAACGAATCCTCGCCCGCTCTGTGATGGCCCGAAAGGCTTCGCGGGAGGCGTTGAACGCCCCCGCCAGTGTTCGGGCTCCGACCTGAGCGAGACGGCTCTCCGTAAGTGGTTCAGACATAATACCCCACGTACAACTCTCGCG
This sequence comes from uncultured Nitrospirota bacterium, assembly GCA_945786985.1. Lineage (GTDB taxonomy): Bacteria > CG2-30-53-67 > CG2-30-53-67 > CG2-30-53-67 > CG2-30-53-67 > CALZGC01. The sequence continues at coordinate 23,589 of CALZGC010000149.1, forward strand.
ACGCTGCGGTATTCGGGCCCGCTCTATCACGTGACGGGTGCCCCCGCGGGTCGGGCGGTTTCCCCGTGCCTCGGAAGCCTCTCACAAAGGCCAGTCGGGCCCCATGCTTTTTCGCAGTGCATCCCCTAAACCGCTGGAAATAAAACACCATGTTCGAAGCAGAACGTATCCAACGTGTACCGCAAAATCAGGGGAGTGTCAATCGACAGCGAGAGAGGTGGGAAAGACGGAAATGGCGGAAAAACCTTTCGGGCGACAGGGCTGTTGTATCCTATCCAGCGCGCCCGTAGACCCGTTCGAACCTCACGGTCTGTCCCGACCCTATGGAAGGCAATGGCCGGACCGCTGCGAGTTGACTACTTCTCTTCAATGACAAATGTTCCGGCAATATAGATTGCTTTTCCCTTGTGAATAAAGCGCGCGGATCCCCCCGCCGCCTCCACCTGGAACCGCCCGTCCCACACACGGATCACGGAGCCGTCATAGGCATAGAGGGTGATGGTGCGGTCCAGACCAACGAGGTTGCTCTTGAGATGACTGACCCGTTGCTGGCAGCCTTTGGTACAACCGCCGGCCAGCAAGACGGCGGCGAGAAGGCCCGACGCAAGCCCCAATCGGTAACCGTAGTATTTCATACATAGCTCCCTTCTCAAATGGTTTCTTTGACAGCGGCCAACGACGCCGGAACGCCTCAGAATGAGGGCATGAGCCCGGATATTGCATGAGCAAATCTATTACGAGGCCGCACGTGGCGCCTCTATAACCTGTGGGGCCTCTCATGACGATCACTCATACAATATTCGCGCTAGCAGAGAGTGAAGCATTTATATCATATCAGCTGGAAAACGGAAACAGGAATGAAGCGAGCCCTTCGGGGGTACAGCGGTACGAAGAGATGGGCCGCGAGGGAGCGCACGGCCCCGCCCCGGCGACAGCCAGAGCGCCTGTGCGCAGAATCCTGCATTATATCCATAAGTTACAGGCGTTGATGCCGCAAGGCAAAAGGAAGGTTGCCCAACACATGCCGACAAGCCCGCTTACGAGACAAGCCGACTAACCCGGATATTGCATGAGTGATCGTCATGAGAAGCCGTATAGGCGCCACAGGCAAGGCACGGAAGATTTTCTGGGTGAAGACATATTGAAATATTTCGAGGTCAGAAAATTTTCTGTAACGCCACATGTGGCAGACTATCCGGCCTCGTAATAGATTGACTCATACAATCTCCGGGCTAATACTTCCCGATGGCGTTGATGAACCATCCGTCAAAGTCGTAGTCGAGTTCCGTGAGGTCATCGGAGAAATCGGTGAAGTTGTACCCGAGACCGAGCTTGTAGTGCTCTCCAATATGCCGGGAGAGACCGGCCAGGAATCCCTGACGAGTGGACTCCGCTTCGTCGACGTTCAACCACCGATACTCGAGCAGTGCATCCCAGTGCTGGATGAGGTGATAGTTGCCCCGAAGCGCGGCGAAGTTCGTCTGAGCCCGGAACCAGTCACCCCTGTTGCGATCGACCCGAAGCTCCCCGATGCGTGAAGCCACTTTGCCGCCCAGGTCCCAGAACCGGTTGAGACGGTACAGCCCTTCGACGGAGAGCACGTGGGAGCGCTGATCGGTCCCGATGCCTTCCTGGGCCAGGCTGGGCAGATCGTAGAGGAAGGTGTACCGACCGAGCAGGTTGAAGCGATCATGATGAACGGGCCGATAGGCAAGCCCCAGCGCCGCCTCCGCAAAACGGGCGTCACCCAGCGCGTCGAGCGCATCCTCCGTACGGGACAGACTGAGTTTTCCGAGCCACGTGTAGTCCTGCGTCCATTTGTAATTCAGCAAATTGGTGGTCAGCCATTGGCGACGTCGCTCACTGCCCCGGTCTCGCCGATACTCGAGTTTGCTGCTGAGACGGGTCTGCCCTCTCCGGTAAAGGGCCGACAGGGTTCCCGCATCCCGCTCGATGCCGTCGTCGGTGTTGTCGTCCAGTCGACTCGACTGGAAAGAGGCGCCCAGGGACCAGTGTTTTGTGGCATCAAAATCGAGTCCGAAGACATGGGCAATGCCGGCCTTCCGGTCGCTGTGGCGGAACTGGTTCTCGTGGTAGACGCGCAATTGATTGCTCAAGCCGATCCGCTCACCCAGTGTGAAAATTCCGTATTCGTCACGATCGGTCCGGTCCGTCAGGAAGGTGTAACTCGTATAGACCTGATGGCAGTCGGTGATCCTGTAGTCCGTTCCCAGCAGAAGCGATCGCCCCCGATCGCCGTAGCTCGCTTCAGCCTTGACCGACAGCCGCTCGTTCCATTGGGTGTCGACGCCCACCGTGTAAAGATCGTTGTCCTCGTACGCGTCGTTCTTGTCGACCGTGGCCTGCGCAATACCGTAGACATTGACCCGCTCGGTCACGTCGTAACCCAACTTCACCGCACCGAGCACAGCTTCTTTCTCCGCACCCATGTCCGGTGCGTCGCTGACGTAGCGCACCTCTAAGCCGAGCGTCGTCTTCTCGCCGCCGCGGTAGTCGGCCTGAATGCCGAAGGTCGTGTCGCGGCTCTGACCGTCACGGTTCAGGACCGTCCCCCGGGACGCAATGGAGAAGTTCTCATCCAACTGCAAAAGGACTTCACCGCCATACTCCTCTGAGCCCTGACCATCGGGAACTCGGGCCGTGGAGAAGCCCGCATCCCGGTCTTTCCACCACGCGGCGGCCGCACCTTCCCGCCGGCCGTCGGTGACTTCCGTGAAGTTGACCCGTGCCTCCACGCCCACGGCGGAGCCTTCGGTCTCCGCCATTGCAGGGGGGTTCCGTTTCGTGAAGCTCAATCCTCCGTCATCGGAGTGCCAGACATCGGCCTGGGCCGCCTCGGTCTCCGCATACTCCACCTTTACATAGGTGCCGGGGCCGGCCTTGAGCGTGACGTCCGCTCCCTGCAGCGTATAATCCTCACCGCCCCGATTCTCATCAACATAGGTGGCCCCGATACCGACATGATCAGTTACCCACTGCCTGGCACGTCCACCGACAGTGACATCCTCCGCTTCGAAGCTATCGGGGACATATTCGTAGTCGACCAGGAGCACCACCTCGTTTCCGTCGAGGGGTACATCCTTCACCAGCGACGGCGCCGCCTGACGGGCCACCTGCAGCAGGGGCCGGGTCAGGATGATGCGTCCCTGCAATTCGTCGATGTCGTAGTCGGCGCCCTGCTCGAGGGTGTTGTTCTGGACGACCCGTTGACTGTCGCGGTCCCGCACTTCGACGCGGACCTTCTCCGATCCGGGTGCGATATCGGTATGTTTGAGGTAATAGAGGCTTCCGCCGGTCCCCAGGAACTCCGCGTGGCCCAGAACCGTCTGCGCTTCAGAGACAAAGAGACGCCCCTGCGTTCTGGCTTCGTCCAACGCCGTGGTCCCGGTGCTTTCATGAGACACCTGGGCACCGTAGAGACTCCGATTGTACTGGGCGAACTCATTGCCGGTCAGGCCCGTGTTGTAGTCACCCCAGAGGACCCGGGACTTGTCCCAATCGATGCGCAGGTAGAGACGGCCCTGGGAATCGACGTCCTGAAGGGTGGTCGAGTCGTCGCCGTAAACCGGATAATAGCGGTCGGGGTCGAGGCGACGGAAGAGGCTGCGCGGATCTTTGCGGTGCAGGTGGCGCAGCACGTTCTTCAGCTCCTCTTCCTCACTGTCCATCTGGGCCGTGATCAGGTATTTGCCCCGAACCTTTCCCTTCAGGTAGAAAGCCAGACGCCCTTCCACCAGGATGTCCTCGTCGTAGCGGTCATCCGCAGCCAGGGGTTCCACACTGCCGGAGATATGGTTCCCCGAGACCGTCACGTCGGCCAGACCGACCAGGAACATGTGCTTGCCCGTTACGTCCGCCGTCAGCGTCCTGCTGCAAGCCACTGCCTCGTCGGCCGTCAGCAGGGTCACGCCGAACTCGTGGGTCCCCACGGGCATCATGTATTCCACGGCAAACTCGCCGTCCGTGTTGACGGGAATCTCCTCACCGTTGATCATGAGTGCATAGCCGCCGCCGAGCTCCTGGCCATGGATCCGTACCCGACTCCCATGAATGGGAATGTTTTGCCGGACCAAATCGCTTCTCCCGTAGATGCTCCCCAGAGCATGCCCGGGAATCAGAGTCCCATCGTCGAAGTCCGGGGTCATGGCGGCAGATTGTGCTGTCACCAATCCGGCCAGGGCCTCTTCTGCTGCGGCCAGTCCGACATCGGCGGGAACCTCGAGCCCGAGCTCCGTATCGAGCAGCGTCATCTTGGGACCTCTTTCCTGCACTTCATGGACCCGCTCTTCACCCCGGATGCTCAGCTCCACACGACGGTTCCTGGCCCGCCCGGCGGCCGTCTTGTTGCTCGCCACCGGCTCATCGGGGCCTCTGCCATCGACGAATATCGCATCGCTCGACAAGCGAAGGAGCTGCTGCAAATATCGAGCCACGCTTCTCGCACGGGCTTCGGAGAGCACATGGTTGTCCGCAAACTCGTCTCGGTTTCCCGGCGCGATGGGGACGTCCGACGTGTGGCCAACCGCCTGGACGTGTATCTTCTCGACCCCCTGCCATTCTTCCGCTATCCTGCTCAGGGCCGCTCTGTCCTCCGCCCGGAGTTCGGCTTTTCGCCGGCCGAAGCGGGGCGTCAGGGTATAAACCTTGCTCTTGCTCACGATCACGACTTCGGGCGCCGGCGGTTCCAGGACCAGAAGATTTCCGGAAAGCGGCGCACTGCCCCGCAGATTCTCTTCCAGTGTCAGGCGCGGTCCGATACCCCGAAGGGGCGTCACCGCCGCTGCAGTTCGATCCTGCGTTCCACGGAAGGCACTGGCATGCACCAGTTGGACCGTTCGGGGACGGGTCTCGTCGACACGACCCGCCGCGTCGTAAGCCCGCAGCAGATAAACCAGTTCATCGCCCGCCCGGAGTTTGCGCTGACCGGAAACCTCCCCGTTCCACATGGCATGCATCAGGCTCCGGCGGGGCATTCTGATTTTAGCGATCGGGGCCAGCCGGTCGCTGTCCTCCGCCCGATAGATCAGCACCTCCAATCGGTGGATAAAGACTGCATAATTGCTGTAGCCCCAGAAGGCCGCCGTTTCTGTGATTCGGCCGTCAGACACGGGCAGTGTCTCCGGACCGGCCACTGCGAGCCGCGGGTCGACGACGGATGGGTCCTCCGTGGCCCAGAGCCTGCCGCCGCCCGGAACTTCCACGACAAACCGGCCGCTGAGATCCACCCGGCGGCTGCTCCGACGGACGGCAGCAGATCCGGTGACCTCACGTTTCGTTTGACTCTCTGGGGTGATAATCTCCACCACATAACCGTCCGCCGTCCGGCAATGATCGATGGTGCACGCGTCACCGGAAGGCTCCTCGGCACATGCCGAGGGGATCAGGAACTCACTCAAAGCGGCCACGGCACGGCTGAAGCCTGTCTTCCAGCTCACGTCTTTGGCTTTACTTTCCCGCCGCGAGGCCTGCGGTTCCTGGAGTGCCCCGGGACCTGCCGATTCCGCCTCCCGTCGGATCTCGATTCTGATCTGTCGCATCAGTTCCTCGCCAAGGAGTCCTTTCAAGGCTTCGTAAATCTTCCGGGCGCGCCGCTGACTGAGGTCCGGGGCCTCCGGCCCAGCCTCTTTTTCCGCGGTCGAAAGCAGCGCGTCCTTCGCACCGGCACCTCGGATATAGAGCTCGATCCGCCTGTTGAGGGCCCGCCCTTCCGGCGTCTCATTGCTTGCAACCGGTTCGTTGGGGCCTTTCCCCCGGGCGGTGAGCCGATCAGGCGTGAGCCCCAGTCTCTCCCGCAGGTACCGTGCGACACTCCCGGCCCGGGCTTCCGACAAGGCATGGTTGTCGGCGAACTCCGTCCGGTTGGCAGGGGCAATGGGGACGTTGTCCGTATGGCCGACGACCTCGATGCGAATATCCGAAATGGCGCGCCATTGTTGCGCGAGCCGGTCCAACACCGCCCGCTGACTCCGGGAGAGAGAGGCCTTGCGCTTGCCAAAGCGTTTTTTCAGAGTATGAAGGGCCGGAATCCCGGAGTCGGTCCGATCTCTGTCATGGACTCTCTCGTCCGCCGTCTCCCGGTGTCCCTGGATATAGAGGGTGCCGCCCCCGTGCTCGCGAAGCCGGTCCGCCAGATCCCCGATCAAAGGCATATACTCGGTGCGGATTTTGTCGCTGCCCCGTTCAAAGAAGATCTCGCCCAGCTTGACTTCGATGGACTCGCAGCAAGGCTCCTGGTCCGGCCGGCGCACGCCGAAGTCAAATCGATTGAGAAGTCCCTGGGTGATGCGTTTGACGCGGGGGTTCTCGGTGGTAAAGACCGTCCCGTCGGGAAGCGTGGAGGGGTCGACTTTCAGAATGAAATTACGCCCGCGGTCAAACCGCCCGCCTTCGATGCCGGCCAGGTGATACCGGCCGTAGGCATCGGTTTCAACGACCAGACCGCTCACGGTCGCCAACCGCACGCCCGGAATCCCCTCCTCGCCCGGGTCCTGCCAGCCGTCGCCGTTGCGGTCATTGAAGACTTTCCCGATGATGGTCGTCTGTTCGAAGTCGGGATCGGAGGTGATCTCGACGGTCGCCTGGGCACGGTTGCCGATCTGAGTGCCTCCGCTGAAGGGCGCGGCGCTGTTCACATAGCCCCCCGGAACGACGCCGGAACCGATGCGCAGCACGTATGTCAGCGTGACGGTTTCGCCGGCCGGGATGTCGATGCCGCCGAATCTGACGGGACGCGCGCCCGTGACCGTCACACCAGTCTCCTCTCCGTCCAGACGGGCCGACTCCTTGACATAACTGAAACCGGCCGGGATGGTGTCCACCAGGGTCACGTCGAGGAGATCTACGTTATTGAGCGTGATGTTCTCCAGGGTAACGCGGTAGCGTACCATCTCTCCCAGTGTCGCTCGGCTTCGGTCCGCGGTCTTGACGGTTCTCACACTGAAGCCATTCGGGACTAGAGGATCGAGAGGAAGATGATTGTTGATGATATCGGGATCCCCGCTGGCCAGCTGGAAGCTGAGATAGTAATCGGTGCTGTCGCCCATGGCTGGGACGGAGAAGGTGGGCACGATCTGAACCGGATTCGGCAGCCCCGTCGGGTCAAAGGGCCCGGAAAGCGGGGGAATTTCCGTTGAGGGCGCGCTCACATAACCGGACGGCGCGCTCCAGACAATGGCGTAGACGTCATCCGAGGCACACGACGGATCCGCCCCAAGGGCGACATCAAAACGGTATGCCCCGTCGCTCCCTGTGACCTGCCCCTGCTGGCCGGCCCCCAGGCAGCTGTTGGCCACAGGCACGCCGGACGAATTCATCAACGTCAGGGTTACACCGGTGAGGGGCGTCCGGGCCTGAGCGTCATAGACGATGCCGCTCGGATCCACCGGGAGATTCTGGTCGATGACGGTCGTGCCGGCGGGGAGGGTCACGCCGTCCAGGCGCTCCCACACCACATTTGTCTCGGGATGCCGCAGGACGACGGAATAGCCGGTATCGGGAACCAGGTTGTTCACGCTGTAGGATCCATCGGCGGCGACCGACGTTGTGGCGAGCAGCACAGCACCTTTGACGATTTCAACGGTCCAGCCGTTGAGCGGACTCTCCGTCCCATCGAAGAAATCGTTTCCGTTCCCATCGATCCAGGCGTAGCCTTCTATGGCCGCAAGCCCCTGAACCACATCGGTATCGGTTCTGACGGCGCTGCCTCCGGATGCGGTGAGGTTGTCCATGTAAGTGACGGTGACGGTATCGCTCCCCTGCGTGTTGAGCACACCGTCATTGTCGGTGCCGGCGCTCGTGCCGAACGTGGTCGGGAGGGACCCCGAGAAGATGCCGGTGCTGGGCCCTGTTTCGGTCAGGGTCACCTGTTCGAGCTCACCGGTCATATCGTTGAGGACGTCCACCATGACACTCTCTGCGGCCGTCGCGTTCACGTCGAGGTCCGCATCGGTCACGGTGATCGTGAGGGTGTCTCCGGGGAAGCTCGTCGGCGTAATGGTGACGACACCGTCGACGCCGCCCTGCACGGTGTCGACATCCGTCAGTGTTGCCGTGCCGTTCGTCGAGGTCAGCGTATCGTTATAGGTAACCGTGATCGTATCACCGGCCTGGGTATTGAAGCTGCCGTCGTTGGGGGCGCCGGCCACCGTACCGAACGTGGTTGCAACGGTGGCGGAGAAGAGACCCGTATCCGGGCCCGTCTCCGTGAGAGTGAGCGGCTCTCCTTCACCGGTCATATCGTTCACCAGGGCTACGACAACCGATTCCACAATGGCCCCGTCTGTATTCAGGTCGGCATCGACGACCTCTACATCCAACGTGTCTCCGGGGCGGGAGAATTCCGTAATGGTTACCGTCCCGTCGTTGCCCGAATCATCATTCCCGATGGTGCCCAGACCCTGGTTGTCGGAGACAGTGGCTCCTGACGGATTGGAGAGATCCAGGGTGAAGGTTTCATCCGATTCCACCGCGGCATCCCCAATGGCATTCACCGTTATCGCGGCCGTGGTGCTGCCGACGGGAATCGTGAGTGTTCCGGACGTTGCGCTGTAATCAGAATCTGCGGTCGTCGCCGTGCCGTCGGTCGTGGTGTAGTCCACAGTCACATCGCTCGTACTCGGATTCGTCAGGCTGACAGTGAAGGTGAACGCTGTTGTGCCGGAGTTGCCTTCGTTGATGCTGATGTCGTCGATGCTGATCGTCGCGGCATCGTCGTTCTGGATCGTCCCCGATCCCTGGCTGTCTGCAATCGTGGCCCCCGAGGGATTTGACAAATCCAGCGTGAACCCCTCATCGGCCTCCACGGTAACGTCGCCGGTCACGTTCACCGTGACCGTCTTGCTCGTCTCTCCCGGCAGAAATGTCAAACTGGTGGCTGGAATTGCGGTGTAATCGACTCCCCCTGTGGCCGTACCATCGGTTGTCTGATAGTCGACGGTCACATTGCCGGCGCTCGGGTTAGACAAGGCAACCGTGAAATTAAAGGCCGTGGTGCCGGCGTTTCCTTCGGCAAGGCTCACATCGTCAACGGAAAGTGTGGTGCCGTCATCGTTTCGGATGGTTCCCACTCCCTGATTATCGGAGATGGTTGCGCCGGAAGGATTGGACAGGTCCATAGTGAAGCTCTCGTCCACTTCTACGGTCGCATCGCCATTGACATTCACCGTGATTGCATTGCTCAGGCTCCCGGCCGGAATGGTCAACATGCCCGCGGCCGCCGCGTAGTCGGCATCGACTGTCGTGGCCGTACCGTCGACCGTCGTGTAGTCGACGGTCACATCGGTCGCACTCGGATTCGTCAGACTGACAGTGAAGGTGAACGCCGTCGTGCCGGCATTGCCTTCGTTGACACTGACATCATCAATACTGATAGCGGTGGCATCGTCGTTGTTAATGGTCCCGAGACCCTGGTTGTCGCTGATCGTGGCGCCGACCGGATTGGAGAGACCGACGGTGAATGTCTCGTTCCCCTCCACCTTGGCATCCCCGGTGACGTCTACCGTGATCTGGCCGCTGGTGCTGCCCGCCGGGATTGTCAGGGTGCCCGACGCTGCCGTGTAATCCGAGTCGGCCGTCGTGGCCGTGCCGTCGGTCGTCGTGTAATCCACGGTGACGTCCGAGGCGCTTGGATTGGTGAGGCTGACGGTGAAGATAAACGCCGCGGTCCCAGAGTTGCCCTCAGCCACCGTCACGTCATCGATCGAAAGGCCGGTGGCATCATCGTTATTGATGGTCCCAAGCCCCTGGTTGTCGGTGATCGCAGCGCCGACCGGATTCGAAAGATCCACCGTGAAAGTTTCATTTCCCTCCACCTTCGCATCCCCGACAGCGTTCACGGTGATCTGGGCCGTGGTGCTCCCGGCAGGCATCGTGAGTGTCCCTGACTCTGTACCGTAGTCCGAGTCGGCCGTCGTGGCCGTGCCGTCTGTGGTGGTGTAATCGACGGTGACATCGGTCGCGCTGGGATTCGTGAGACTAACGGTGAAGGTAAACGCCGTGGTCCCCGAATTGCCCTCGGCGACGGTCACATCGTCAATCGAGATCGCCGTGGCGTCATCGTTATTGATGGTCCCGAGCCCCTGATTATCGGTAATCGTGGCACCGACCGGGTTGGAGAGATCCACCGTGAACGTCTCATTCCCTTCCACCTTGTTATCGCCGGTGACGTTGACCGTGATCTGCCCCGTCGTGCTGCCGGCCGGAATCGTCAGCGTGCCCGAGGCCGCGGCGTAGTCGGAATCGCCGGTCGTGGCTGATCCGTCAGTGGTCGTGTAATCGACGCTCACATCGGTCGCGCTGGGATTCGTCAGGCTGACCGTGAAGGTGAACGCCGTTGTGCCGGAATTGCCCTCATTGATACTGACGTCGTCGATGCTCACAACGGTTGAGTCATCGTTCAGGATCGTCCCCAAGCCCTGGTTGTCCGCCAGGGTGGCGCCCACCGGATTGGAGAGTTCCACCGTAAACGTTTCGTCGGCCTCTACGGTGACGTCGCCGCTTCCATTCACCGTGACCGTCTTGCTCGTCTCCCCCGGTAGAAGGGTCAGCGTCGTAACACCAATTGCAGCGTAATCGACCCCAGCGCTCGCCGTACCGTCAGAGGTCTGATAATCAACGCTCACAATACCGGCACTGGGGTTGGACAGGGAGACGGTAAAACTGAAAGCCGTCGTGCCGGCGTTGCCTTCGGCAAGGCTCACATCGTCAATGGAAAAGGTGGTGCCGTCATCGTTCCGGATGGTCCCGACCCCTTGACTA
>CALZGC010000150.1 GCA_945786985.1 uncultured Nitrospirota bacterium
GCCGACGACATGATGCGTGCGGAGATCTGGCTGGACGTGGTGACCGACGATCTTGAAGCCGCCGCCGACATCCTCGCAGACGCCCGCGCGAACGAGGTGGAACCGCTTCCCGAAGGATTCGAGGGGTTCTGGGTCAAGAATCCAGCCGGAGTCGTTCATCTCATTTACAAGTCAGAGAATCCTCTGTAACGCCGCATGTGGCACGCTATCCGTCTTCGCAGAATGCTGCGCCGTGACAAGTCCGGCCTCGTAATAGATACACACATGCAATTTCCGGGCTACCTCGAGACGACGCACGCCCGGCGGGCCGTCCGCCAGGATCCGCTCCTTTCCGACTAAAAAATCCTTCCCCCCGGGCAAGTTTCGCTTGACAAGCTTTAAATCATCTGTTTGAATCGAACGTATGATTGAAGGGTGCGCCCGAGTATTGGGACTGGGCTGGAAGCATGTATTGTATAAGACATTGAATTTATTGATATTTTCGTTCTAACCGCTGCGGGAATAATCTCCGGGAGTGAAAATCGATGGCACGGGAAAATGCGAATCAGGCAGTGAAATCGGACACGAAAGAACTGGTTCTGGATGCAGCGGAGCGGCTCTTTGCCCGCGAAGGGTTTCACAACACGTCCCTCCGGGCCATTACAGGTGAGGCCGGGGTCAATCTGGCGGCCGTGAATTACCACTTCGGCTCCAAGATGGCGCTGCTGGAGGCGGTATTCGATCGGCGTCTCATCCCCCTCAATGCCGTGCGCCGCGAGCGGCTGGAGCAGGTGCGGGAGATAGCCCGGGAGGAAGGCCATCCGCCACGGGTAGACGAGATTTTCCGGGCCGTCATCGAGCCGACCTTGGCTTTCCATGGTTCGGGGCCGGGTACGGAGCACTTTGTCACCCTGGTGGGCCGTGCGATGTCAGAGCCCGGCGATACGGTGAATGAGATTTTCGTGCGCCACATGCAGCCTCTTTTCAAGCTGGCCTTCGAATTGGTTCGGGAAGCGCTGCCGGCCCTGACCCCCCAGGACCTTTTCTGGCGGATGCAGTTTTCCATCGGCTGCATCAGCCATATCATGCGGATGTACGGCAAGTTCCGCCTGGTGCCCCCTGGGGTCGTCCCCGAAGCGGATACCGAATCCCTGACGGAGATGATGGTCCGATACATCACGGCAGGGATGGAGACGAGACCGTGAGCCTGAACCCCGGACGACGCCCGTTTGTTGTCACGCTGCTGGCTTTTATCGCCCTGTCGGGGTGTGCCCTGCACCGGTCACAGAAGACGGCCCTACCCGTGGCACTGCCAGAGACTTTCAAGGGGCAGAGCGTCCCCGGGATTCCCTCCGTCTTGTGGTGGGAGCGTTTCAACGATCCCGCGCTCAATGCCCTGATGGCGGAAGCCTTCTCGGGGAATCTGGATCTGGCCCAGGCCTATGCGCGGCTCGATCAGTTCGAAGCGGTCGCCAAAGCGACCCGCGGGGCCGAGATCCCCGCCGTCGGCGCGCAGGGGGAATGGAGCCGGGAGGACACCCCCTCGTTTTTCGGCAACAACACTGGCAACAGTTACCGCTATTCCGCGGCCGCGTCCTATGAGGTGGACCTCTGGCGCAAGCTCCGGTCCAGGACCCGGGCCTCCCGCCTCGAGATGGAGGCCTCCCGGGATGACGTGGCGGCACTCTACCAGACACTGGCCGCGGGGGTGGTGGACACTTACTATTTGGCCGTCGAACAGCGGGCACAGCTCGCACTGACCGACCGGACGATCCAATCCTTTGCCGATACCGTCGCTAGAGTGGAGCGCCGATACCGGGAAGGACTGGTGCCGGCCCTCGATGTATACCAGGCGCGACAGAACCTGGCGGCCGCGAAGTCCCGGCTGCCGCTGTTCGAAGCCGCCCTGGCCCGGGCCGAGCATAGCCTGGCCGTGCTTTTGGGGCGCTATCCGGAAGGGGGGACCTCCGGTGATCTGGTGGAAATTCCGCGCACCCCGGCGGATTTTCCCGCGGGGCTCCCCTCCGAGCTTCTCGGGCACAGGCCGGACGTGCAGGCGGCGCTGCTCCGCCTTGACGCGAGTGACGCACGGATTGCAGCGGCCGTGGCTGAGCGATTCCCCTCCTTCAATCTGATCGGCAATTGGGGGGAGTCGAGCGTGGTGTTCAGCACCGGAGACATCGAAGGCGCTTTTTGGAACATTCTGGTCGATGCCGCGCTGCCGCTGATTGACGGAGGCCGCCGCCGGGCCGAGATCGAGCGGAACCAGGCCCTTTTCCGGGAGAATCTGGCCCGGTATCATCAAACCGTGCTGACGGCATTCCAGGAGGTTGAAGACGCATTGGTCCGAAACCAGACGACGGAAGAGCGGATCGTCCGTCTCGAGGAGCGGGTCGACGCGTCCGAGGCGGCACTCAGGCTTTCCCTGGAACGCTACGTGCAGGGAATCTCCGATTACCTCCCCGTGCTCACGGCGCAAGCGCTGGCCTTCGACGCCGAGAGCGATCTCCTGGCGGCACGTCGGCAGCTGATCTCCGACCGGGTCAGTCTCGCCAGGGCGCTCGGAGGCCACTGGATGCTGGACGCCATGAGGGATCGCCGCCAAACAGACGACCCCCCGCAGGATGTGAGTGGAAATCGAGCGGAAACAGGCACCGTTTCCATGATGCGCTCCGTCTCTCCTGGCGGCCCGATCGGCGGGGGTGTACCGCAGAGGGACGACCCGATATGAGTGCCAGAGAGAAATTGAAAAAGATCGTGCTCCCCATCGTGATCCTGGTGATCGGCTTCGCCGTCATGCGGTTCATGGTGCTGGCCCGGCCCGGACCCCAGAAAGAAGTGAAGGAATACGCCGGGGTGCTCGCAGAGGTGACGCGCGTCGAAAAGAAGGACCATCCGGTGCAGGTGGTCGGCACGGGAACGGTCCAGGCCCGCCAGGAAGTGAACATCACGCCCCAGGTAAGCGGCCGGATCACCGCCATGGCGCCTAATTTTGTCGCGGGCGGATTCTTCAGTCAAGGGGAGCTCCTCTTCCGGATCGAAGATGTGGATTATAAGCTGGCCGTTGATCGTTCACAGGCGACCCTGGCCCAGGCTGAACTGGACCTGGCCCGGGAGGAGAGTAACGCTCGGATCGCACGCCTCGAATGGGACACCTTGGGCGGAAAAAACGGCGAAGCGCCGAACCCGCTGGTGGTCTACGAACCGCAGATGAAAAAGGCCCGGGCGGCCATTTCATCGGCTCGGGCTTCCCTCAAGCAGGCAAAGCTCGATCTCAAACGAACACGGATGACGGCGCCCTTTAACTGCCGCGTCCGATCGGAGGCGATCGACCTGGGGCAGTACGTTCGCGCGGGCACCAGCGTGGGGACCCTGGCGGGAACGGACACGGCCGAGATCGTGCTGCCCCTTCCCCTGGATGAGATGCAGTGGTTGGAGATTCCCCGGCAAGGGGCGGCGCAGCGCGGCTCCTTGGCCGAGGTGCGGGTGACGGCCGGTTCGCAGCAATTTACCTGGCCCGGGCGGGTGGTCCGCTCCCTCGGGGAGGTCGACCCCCAGGGGCGTATGGCGCGGGTCGTGGTGGGTGTGGACGACCCGTACCATCTGAAGACAGCGCCGGAGAGCGGAAGGCCCGATCTGGCGGTGGGGATGTTTGTGGAAGTCGCGATCCAGGGCGATACGCTCTCAGGTGTCTTCTCCATTCCCCGGGGGACCCTTCGCGAAAACGATACGGTCTGGGTCGTCGGTGAGGAAGAGAAGCTGGAGATCCGGAAGGTCGAGGTGGTCCGCCGGGATCGGCAGAACGTCTTGATTCGCAACCACCTGCGCGACGGGGAACGGGTCGTGCTGACGGGGCTCCAGGGGGCCGCGAACGGCATGAAACTTCGGCCCCGTGAACAGGGAGTCCAACAATGAAGGGCGCAGTCCGATGGATGGCCCATAACCATGTGGCCGCGAACCTGCTCATGATCGTCCTGATCGTCGGTGGTTTGATCCGGGTTTCGTCGATCAAGCAGGAAGTCTTTCCCGAAATCAGCCTCGATACGGTGCAGGTGAGTGTGGCCTATCCCGGTGCGGGGCCGGAGGAGGTGGAAGAGGGGATCCTTCTTCAGATCGAGGAAAATCTAACCGGTGTAGAAGGGATCAAGCAGATCAAGTCAGTCGCCAAAGAGGGGGTCGGCACGGTGAGCGCCGAGCTCTATCCCAGTGAAGATCCCGACCTGAAGCTTCAGGAAATCAAGAGCGAAGTCGACCGGATCATCACCTTTCCCGAGGATGCCGAGAAACCGGTCATCACCAAACTGCTCAATCGGTACGAAGTGATGTCGGTGGTGGTCTACGGCGATGCCTCAGACCGGGCGCTTCGGGAACAGGCCGAGGGCATCCGGGAAGAACTGCTCAGCACTCCTGAAATCACTCAGGTCGACCTGAGCGGCGTACGTCCCTATGAGATTTCCATCGAAGTGCGCGAAGAGAACCTGCGCCGATACAACCTGACCCTGGAGCAGGTGGCCCAGCGGGTCCGGCAGGCCTCTCTTGATCTGCCGGGCGGCACCATCAAGACGGCTGGTGCGGAGATCCTCCTGCGCACCAAGGAGCGGCGCTATCTCGGATCGGAATACGCCGACATCACGGTGGTCACCCGGCCCGACGGGACGCAGGTCAGGCTCCAGGACATGGCCACGATCAAGGACACCTTTGCCGAGACCGGTGTCTCCGCCCAATTTGATGGTAAGTCTGCGGCCATGATCAAAATCTACCGGGTGAGCGACCAGAAACCGCTGGAAATCTCCCGGCTCATTAAGGCCTATGTGGCGGAAAAGGGCCCCACACTCCCCGACTCCCTTAGTATTGCGACCTGGAACGACACCACGGAGCTCTTGAAAAGCCGCATGGATCTGCTGAAGAAGAATGCTGCCATCGGGTTGGTCCTGGTGCTGCTCATTCTGGGGCTCTTCCTGGAGATCCGTCTGGCCCTGTGGGTGATGCTCGGGATCCCCATCTCTTTTCTGGGGGCCATGGTGATCCTGCCGGCCTTTTCCGTTTCCATCAACATGATCACCCTTTTTGCCTTTATCCTCGCCCTGGGGATCGTGGTTGATGACGCCATCGTGGTCGGTGAGAATATCTATGAACACCGCCTCAAGGGGAAACCGTATCTGCAGGCCGCGGTGGACGGTGCCCTGGAAGTGGCCATCCCCGTGACCTTCTCCATCATGACCACCATCGCCGCCTTTCTCCCCCTGGTCTTTGTGAGCGGCGTCATCGGGAAGTTCATCAAGGTGATTCCCCTGGTGGTCATTTCTTTGCTGGTCATCTCTCTCGTGGAGTCGCTCTTTGTCCTCCCCGCCCACCTGAGTATCGGCAAGCCCCTGAAGAGGGACGCCGGACTTCTCGACCGGATCAACCGGGTCCGCATCGGTTTTGGTCGGAAGCTCGACGCTTTTGTGTCCGGACCGTACCGGCGCTTCCTGTCAACCTGTCTTCGAAACCGCTATGCCACCCTCGCGACGGGTGTCGCCCTCTTGTTCCTGACCGTCGGGCTTGTCAAAGGAGGGACCCTGAAGTTTCACTTCATGCCGGTGGTCGATGGCGATGTGATCACCGCCTCCCTGAAGATGCCGCCGGGAACGCCGGTACAGGAGACGGCCAAGGTGCAGCAGCGTCTTGCAGCCTCGGCGGTGGAGGTGGTGGCCGAATACGACGGGAAGCGACCCCCGGGAGACAGCATCCTTCGAAACCGCTACGCCGTTGTGGGAGGCACCATGGTGGAAGCGGGACATATGGGGGCGGCGGCCGAATCCCGGTCCAACCTTTCAGACATGGCCCTCTTCTTAAAGCAGAGCGAAGAAAGAAATATCCCCGCCGTGGAGATTGCAAATCGTTGGCGCTCAAAGTTTGGAGATGTGCCCGGCGTCGAATCGATCGTCTTTACCTCCAACATGGTCCGCATGGGGGCGAATATCGATATTCAGCTGGCCCATGAGAACTTCGAGGTGCTCGCGCAGACATCGGAGCGGATCAGAGCTGCCCTGTCCGAATACCCCGGCGTCGGCGATATCCAGGACAACTACTCCAAGGGGAAGCAGGAATTCAAGATTCGGCTCAGGCCCGAGGCCAGCACCCTGGGGATTACGGAGGCGGAGCTTGGGCGACAGATTCGGGGCGCCTTTTACGGGGCAGAGGCGCTGCGGCTGCAGCGGGGACGGAACGAAGTCAAAGTCATGGTCCGATACCCCGAAGCCGACCGGCGGAGGGTCTCGGATCTGGAGTCCCTGCGGATCCGCACCGGAAGCGGCGGGGAACTCCCCTTGAGCAGCGCGGCCACAGTGATCCGGGGCCGGGGGTTTTCCGAAATCAACCGGACCGACCGAAAGCGGGTGATCAATGTGACCGCCAGCGTGGACGACAAAACGGCCAACGCGGAGGAGATCCTGACCGATTTGAAGCAGGGGATTATTCAAGAGTTGACCGAGGACTATCCGGGCCTCGTGTTCAATATGGAGGGGGAGGAAAAGGAGCGGATGGAGTCGATGGAGAGCATGAAGGAGGGGTTCCTCTTCGCCCTGATCGCCATGTTCGCCCTTTTAGCCATCCCCTTTCGAAGCTACAGCCAGCCGCTGTTGATCATGGCCGCCATCCCCTTCGGCCTGGTAGGTGCCGTCGCAGGGCACCTCATCATGGGGTTCAAGCTGAGCATCCTCAGCATCTTCGGGATCGTGGCCCTCTCAGGCGTGGTCGTCAACGACTCGCTGCTGCTGATCGATATGATCAACCGGAACCGGCGCCGCAGGGGCTCCCGGCTCTTTCAGGCGGTGGTGGATGGCGCCATGCGGAGGTTCCGGCCGATCCTGCTGACCTCGCTGACGACCTTTTTCGGGCTGACGCCAATGATTGTGGAGAAGAGCGTGCAGGCCCAATTCCTGATCCCCATGGCCATCAGCCTGGGGTTCGGGATTCTGTTTGCGACAGGAATCACCCTGCTTTTGGTCCCGTCGTTCTACCTGGTTCTGGAGGACCTGCGGGGCCTCAGTGGCCTTCACCCCAGCCACCCCGAAGAACCCATGGTCGCCGGCGAAGAAGGACCCGGTCCCGCATCCGAAACGCAGCGTGCCGACAAGCCCAGCGATCACGTGCTGACTCGCTGATTTCCGGTTCCTTAATCTCAAAGCCCCCTGTAACGGGTCCAGACCGACGGTGAACCAGAGGACCAGACCCGCCCTCCTTCGCCTTGCAGCGGATGTCGGACATACCGGGAGCAAGGGGAATTCAGTTGAATTCGCTCAGGCTTGCGGGTATTGTCTCTGCAAACACACGCGCAGGGCCACCGTGTGGGCCGTATTGCGTGTGGCGCTGTTGGGGGAGGGTGCCGTTGAAAGTGGATCGGGAGGGACGGATCGGTCAGAAATGTCTGGTGGGATGGAAGGAGTGGGTGGCGCTGCCCGGCCTGGGGATCCCCGCGATCAAGGCCAAGGTCGACACCGGCGCGCGCACCTCGGCACTGCACACCTTCCGGCTCGAAACCGTGCGGGTCCACGGCAGAGAGCGGGTTCGATTCTGGATCCATCCCTTGCAGCGAAACAGGACACGGGCCATCGTCTGTGAAGCGGATGTGGTCGATCAACGAATGGTCAGTGACTCCAGCGGGAACCGTGAGATGCGCTACGTCATTCAAACGCCGCTGCGGGTTCGGGCCGACGCGTGGGATGTGGAAATTACCCTGACGAACCGGGACAAAATGCTGTTCCGGATGCTGCTGGGGCGGACCGCGCTCGTCGATCGAGTTATTGTGGATCCCCAGGCAGCCTATCTCGCCGGGCGCACCCTGGCATCGGCCTACGGCAAACGCAAAAAGAAAGGGCGGCGAATATGAAGATCGGGATTCTGTCACGGCAACCGGAACTCTACTCGACCCGGCGTCTCGTGGAGGCGGTGAAAGCGCGCGGCCACGAGGTACGGGTCATCGATACCCTGCGCTGTTATATGGTGATTGCCTCGGGGCAGCCCAGCATTCATTACAAGGGCGAGTCCCTGGAAGGCTATGATGCAGTGATTCCCCGTATCGGCGCGTCCATTACTTTTTACGGCACGGCGGTGATCCGTCAGTTTGAAATGATGGGGGTCTACTCGGTGAATGAATCGGTGGCCATCAGCCGCTCCCGGGACAAGCTGCGGAGCCTGCAGCTTCTGGCTCGCAAGGGGGTCGGGCTGCCGACCACCGGGTTTGCCCACTCCACCCTCTACACCCGGGACCTGATTGACCAGGTGCAGGGCGCGCCCCTGGTGGTAAAACTCCTCCAGGGAACCCAGGGCATCGGCGTGGTCCTTGCGGAGACGCAGAAGGCCGCCGAGAGTGTCATCGAGGCTTTCCGGGGGCTGAAAGCGCATTTCCTCGTGCAGCAGTATATCAAGGAATCGGGCGGCAGCGACATCCGCTGCTTCGTGATCGGCGACAAAGTCGTGGCGGCCATGATGCGCCAGGGCGGCGAGGGGGAGTTCCGCTCCAACATTCACCGGGGGGGCGCGGCCGTGGCGGTCAAGATCACCCCGGAGGAGCGCGAAACGGCCGTGCGCTCCGCCCGGATCATGGGGCTCAACGTGGCCGGGGTCGACATGCTGCGATCCCACAAGGGTCCCATGGTGATGGAAATCAACTCCTCGCCCGGACTGGGCGGGATCGAGCAGGCAACCAAGAAGGACGTCGCGGGTATGATCATCGAGTTCATCGAGAAGCATGCCCGACCGGGAAGGACGCGCACGCGGGGAGAGGGCTGAGCCCATGCAGGATGGTATCGAGATTTCCGGGGTGAGCCTGCACGCCGGGGAGAAGCGGACGATTAATCTTCCCCTCGCCCGCTTGTACACCCACACGGAAATGACCATTCCCATCCATGTCATTCACGGGAAGCGGCCCGGTCCTCGGCTCTTTATCACCGCCGCGGTCCATGGGGATGAGCTCAACGGGGTCGAGATCATCCGGCGCCTCATGAGACTCAAGCTCCTGACAAAGGTTCGGGGAACCCTGATACTCGTGCCCATCGTCAATATTTACGGGTTTGTGAACGGCTCGCGTTACCTGCCGGACCGGCGGGACCTGAACCGGGCCTTTCCCGGATCCCCGACCGGTTCGCTCGCATCCCAACTGGCCCGGCTGCTGGCCGATGAGATCGTGGAGCGGTGTACCCACGGCATCGACCTGCACACCGGTTCGAATCACCGCTCCAACCTGCCCCAAATTCGGGCCTGTCTCGACGATCCCGAAACGGAGCGATTTGCCCGGGCCTTCAGTGCGCCGGTCATTCTGGATGCCCGGCTGCGGGACGGCTCGCTGCGAGAGGCCGCGGCGGAAAAAGGGATCGCCATGCTTCTCTATGAGGGAGGCGAGGCGCTCCGTTTCGATGAGATAGCGATCCGCATGGGGGTTCGGGGCATTCTCTCGGCCATGCGGGCGATCGGGCTGCTGCCGAGCAACCCGTCCTCGGCGCATGCCCACGAACCGGTGGTGGCGAAGTCGACGAAATGGGTCCGGGCACCGGGCAGTGGCATCTTTTCTCAGGAAGCGGGCCTGGGAAAAGCCGTGGAGGCCGGCGAGCTGATCGGTGTCATTGGAGATCCCTTCAGTGATGAGAGCGAAGCCGTGCGGGCGCCCACGGAGGGGATCATTGTCAGCCGCCTCAATCTGCCGCTGGTGCACCGGGGCGATGCACTCTTTCAGATTGCTTCCGTGGAGGAGTCGGCCGCCCTGGAGCTCTCTCTGCCCCCGGTCAACAACCACACCTATGAGTGGCCGAGCGGCGAGCCTGATTAGGACGGGTGCTCCGGACAGGATCCTATCCGAACAAAAGGAGACGCGCCATCATGGCGGAGGTTTACGTGAGTACCGATATTGAAGCGGACGGCCCGGTTCCCGGTCTCTATTCCATGCTGAGCTTCGGGTCGGCGGCCTATCTGGCTGACAAGACCCTGGTAGGAACTTTCTCGGCGAATCTGGAAACTATGCCTGGTGCCACGAGCCACCCCGACACTATGTTCTGGTGGAAGACCAAGCAGGAGGCCTGGCAGGCGTGCCGGAAAGACCTCCGGGCGCCGCAGATCGTAATGCCCGAGTACGTGGCGTGGCTCAAGAGCCTTCCCGGTGCTCCCGTGTTCGTTGCCTATCCGGCGGGGTTCGATTTCACGTTCATCTACTGGTACCTCATGCAGTTTGCCGGAGAGAGCCCCTTTTCCTACAATGCCCTCGATATCAAAACCTACGCCATGGCGCTCATGCGAAGCGGCTATCGCGATGTGGCCAAGAAGCAGCTGCCCCCGCGCTGGTTCGATGACCTTCCCCACACCCACATTGCGCTGGACGATGCCATTGAGCAGGGGGCTCTCTTCTGCAATATGCTTGCGGAGAATCTCGCGCGTCCCTGACGGGCCCACCGGTCATCGGTAGTCACCGCTGTTGCCGGTTCGTGCGGGCTTTGACAGGCGAAGTGCTGCGCGCTATGATAGGTCGGTTCGATGAGTGATCTTTTGTCAATAGGTCAGGCCAATTCGCGTGCCCCCATGGAAGTGGCTGCCGGGTTCGGGATCGCAGGCCAGGCGCTGGATCTGCTGAAAGCGGCCTCGGCTTGCGGTGTGTGGGAGGCCTGGTGGCGTAAGGGATGGAAATTTATCTTCTTGTTGGCGGGTTGGGGCTGGTGACCGGTTTTCTCTCGGGCCTTCTCGGCATCGGCGGCGGCATCGTTATGGCGCCTCTGCTGCTCTACCTTCCGCCGCTTTTCGGGCTGGCACCACTTTCCATGCGCGTGGTCGCCGGGTTGACCATCGTTCAGGGACTTCTCGGCTGTCTCGCCGGTTCAGTGGCGCACAGTCGTTTTCGCTTCGTCGCCCCCCGCCTTTCGGCCTATATGGGCACGGCGATTTTTACTGCGGCCATGGCCGGGGGTGCCGCCTCCCGATTTGTCTCCAACGAGATACTCCTCTTCCTCTTTGCCTGCCTGGCGATGAGTGCTTGTTTGCTGATGCTGGTACCCGTTCAGCAGGAGAGCGAAAGGCCCGATCCCGACACCCTCTCCTTCAGTCCCACTCGGGCGGTCACGGCTGCTTCGGGCGTCGGAATCCTGGGAGGACTGGTCGGTCAGGGGGGGTCGTTCATCCTGATACCGCTGATGACCGCTTATGTCCGGATCCCGACCCGGATTGCCATAGGGAGCAACCTTGCCATTGTACTCCTCTCCTCATTTGCGGGATTTCTCGGGAAAGCTCTCACCGGACAGATTGAGTGGCTCATGACGATTCCTCTGGTGCTCACCGTCGTCCCCGGGGCCTGGTTGGGGAGCAGTGTCAGTCAGCGCGTGCCGGTGAAGGGTCTGCGCCGGATCCTGGCCCTGCTGATCGGTCTCGCGGCCATCCGGATCTGGGTGTCGCTCGCGCTGTGAGGTCACGGGGTGTAGTCTTCGCTGCATCCGCCGACGCCGTATGTCCGCAACTCTCCCGATCCGGGATAGCGCCAGAGTTCGCCGCTGGCGTCGATTGCCTCAAAGTGATACGAACGACAGCCGGACGGGGTCGCTGCGACGGTGGCAAAGGTTCCGGACGCGCCGACGCCAAGTTCCAAATCCATGGGAATCATGGTTCCGCCCAGATCAACGGCCACCGATTGCGGTGGGTCCCCGGAAGGGGCATCATAGTTTAGATAGAACATGAGCGCCCCGTCGACCAGAAGGTGGCTGCCCGCTACCAAAGGGGGTGTTTCGGACGGCGGGTTGCCTGCAAAGTCCTGCACCCAGTAGTGCCGGTAGGTGGCAGCGGGATCCAAGGCGTAGCCTGTCCCCAGTTCCCGCGCACCCGCGGCCATGATGTTCCGACGGTGCCCGTCTTCCGGGCTAAAATCCGCCACGCACGGCGGACTCCCCTCACAGAGCAGCAGGTTCAGGGTTTCCACGGGTCCCGGGGTCCCCGCCGCGATGTTTTCCCACAGAGAAGCGGCAGCGGGGTAAAAGCTTCGGATCCGCTGAGACCAGACGGTGCCGTCGCAGCTGTTGTGTTGAAAGCAGTTGTTCTCCGCCATATCTTCGGCGTGATATCGGGCGGCTTCATTGAGTGCCTGGTTCCAGTACAGGGGGCCGACCGCGGGATAGTTGTGAGGCAGGAGAATCCCGCTGAAATTGGTGTACCGGGCCAGATACCCCTCCGGGTCGATCCGGACCATATTGGTGACCACGAGCAGGGTCCGTTCCTCCCAGTTTGGGTGCCCATCGACAGGAATACCCCCTGCGCTGCTGGATGTTGCCGGGGGATCGGCAGGAGGATTATCGCCCGTCCCTGACGGCCCCGGATCCGGGGGTCCCGGGTTGGGGTTGGAAACCGGGGTTGAGGCGTTCGTGCTATCGCTTCCTGAGCCCCCGCTGCCGCCGCTCCCGCATCCCATGAATGATACAGCAAGGATGCAGGCGATGAGAATAATCGCATTTTTGCGAAACCATAGTTGGAGTATTACCATCAGAAGCGCACTCCTTCTTTTGTTATTGAAAGCCATCCGGACATACGATCAGTTTATCCCAGGGCTGCGCCTGGATCACGGACAAAATACGGCACCTGTCGCTCAAATGGACGTTCTCATGAAAAGCACCCTGAGACGCATTGACAAGTTGCGGGCGGACACCCTGAGAAATTGTGGACTTCCTGGAGCCAAGATCGCCGGGAGACAGAAATGAAATAATGAAACGCAGCAGGGAGTGGTCTGTGGTAGAATCGAGCCGGTTTCCGCAGCCATTGTCATCGGGGGTCGGGGCATGATTATCAGTGCGAGCCGCAGAACGGACATTCCGGCCTACTTCGGTCGGTGGTTCCTGCACCGACTGTCGGAGGGGTTTTTTCTAAGCGTGAACCCCTTCAATCCGAATCAGGTGCGTCGAATCAGTTTGTTGCGGGAGGATGTGGATGCCATCGTTTTCTGGACCAAAAACCCCCGGCCCTTCCTCCCCGCGTTGAGAGAAATGGATGCACGCGGTTACCGCTACTATTTCCTCTACACCCTCAATGATTATCCCGACATCCTGGAGCCCGGCATGCCGCCCCTGTCGGAGCGGATCGATTCATTCAAACTGCTTTCCGATGCCATTGGTCCGCCAAGAGTCGTCTGGCGTTATGATCCCATCATTGGCAGTTCCCTGACGCCGCCCGCATACCATGCTGAGCACCTGGCAGCGTTGGCCGGGCAATTGACAGGCTTTTCGGAGCGCCTGATCATCAGCTTTCTCGATTATTACGGCAAGGTGACGAGGCGGCTGAGAAGATTGGGGGCCTTGCACGGCATCACGTTTACTGATCTGACACGGGAGGAGCACCGTGCGGCGCGCGAGCCGCTGGCCGAGGCAATCGGAAGGATTGCAGCAGAGAACGGATTTGCAGCCTACAGTTGCTCGGAAGCGCCCTCTCTGGAGCCATTCGGAATCAGACCGGGCAGCTGCATCGACGGGAAGCTTATCCGGGCACTGTTTCATCCCGACCGGCCTTTCCCGCGCGACAGGCATCAGCGCACCCATTGCCGGTGCGCCCGGTCAATCGACGTGGGAGTCTACAATACCTGCCAGGCCTACTGCACGTACTGCTATGCAAACTTGAGTGAAGAGGCTGTTCGGAAAAATCTGCAGAGACACCGTACGGAGGGCCCATCCCTCCTCTGTGAACAGGACGGCTCCGTCGAGATCGACAGGCCGTCATCTTGAGCCGGCTAGGCGACGACCGTGAGGGACGGCTTGGCCATGGCCTTTGCGAGGCAGGGCACTTCGTTTTTCGTGATCAGATTCACGACGATATCGGCCACATCGGGGTGAAACTGTGTTCCCCGGCAACGTTCAAATTCATGGGCGACTGTGGCCAAGTCCATCGTTTCGGGTCGATAGCAGCGTCCCGAAGTCATGGCATCGAAGCTATCGGCGGCACTCACGATACAGGTTAAAAGGTCGAGCTCTTCGCCGGCCAGTCCGTCGGGATAGCCCCGCCCCTCCCACCGTTCATGATGATGGGCAACGATTTGAATCTCCCGGTGCAGAAAGCAGAGGGGGGCCAGGATAGAAGCCCCGATGCTGGGGTGTTTCTTCATCAGACCCCACTCTTTGTCGGAGAGCTTGCCCGGTTTGTTGATGAAGCCCAGATCGATGACCACTTTCCCCACATCATGGAGCTGCGCCCCCCGGGCCACCGTCATCAGATCTTCGGACCCTAAACCCATGCGCCTTCCGATGGCGAGTGCCAGCTGCGTGACCCGGGCCGAGTGACCGGCGGTGTAAGGATCTTTTTGGTCCAGGGCGTTGGTGAGAGACCAGATGATCCCGTTGCACATATTCTCCATTTGCTGCCCGTGCTCGTGGAGTTGCTGTCGCGAGTCTGCGAGCTGATCGACGAGATGGCGGCTGTACTCTTTAAGGTAACCGCTCCCCGCCCAAGGTTCCAGAGTTTCCCGCTCGCCGCCGAGAAACCCCGCGATGCGCCGGGAGAACTCCTTCGAGAAAACCGGCTTCGTGAGAAAGCCGTCGCATCCCGCAGACAGCGCGCGCTCACGCACCCCCTCCGCTGCTTTACCAGTAATGGCAACAATGGGGGTTTCCCTGAATTGCGGAAATCCCTTCAGGCGGGTGGCCGTCGCGAAACCATCGAGTTCGGGAATATGCATATCCACCAAAATGAGGTCAGGCCGGACCGCTTTGGCCTTTTCGATTCCCGAGACGCCATCTTCCGCTTCATGAACCTCGAAGCCGTCTCGCTCCAGTATTCTTCGGATCAGCAACCGGCTGTTGGGACTGTCTTCAATGTATAGGATTCTTGTGGTTTGCATGACCTCTGCCCCCGGTGAATCGGAAGCTGCCCTCCCTGTTGCGAGGAGGACCCCCTGTGCTTCCTCTCTTCGTATCCCCTGCCCGCAGTAGGTACGCAAGAAGTATGCCAGCCAGCATCCGAGGGAAGGCATAAACTTAAAAGCCGTCAGGATTCAAAGGGTTACGAAAAGTGCGGTCAGGATTTGTCCGATATTGACTGGCCGCAAGTTTAAAGAGCGCGGCTGAGAGGTGAGTTATTTAACTCACATAAAGCGCTTTTGGACACAGAGGTCTATATGCTGATGAACATGACTGTTAGAAAAGGTAATTAGCCATATTAACCCTATTTATTAGTCCAAATACTCTTAAGGGCCAAAAATACATCACCGGAAGAGTCTTTGAATTTGTTGTGTGGTCCACGTGGCATCCGGTTTTGTGACAATAATTGATTAATTTTCTACCACAAGAAAACGACAAATGTTATAATAACAATATTCTGACAGTTCTTTTCGACAGGATTCAGGGTTGACGTTCTGCTTGATCATCTTCTCATTTCCGGGTTCATCGAATACGCAGGTTCGCCCCAAATAAATACCGGTGAGCATGCAAGAACCTGAAACGTGCAAACCACTTGGAGGGACGTGATCTATGCGCTCACTTAACCCATCTGATTGGATACCTCACCTTCTTCGGGCCTGTCGGCGGCTGGGCTCTTGCCGCTATACCATAGAGGCGGCCCGGTGGCTTGTCTGCGGCTTCGTCCTCTGTGCCCTTCTGCTCTCCGCCTCACAGGCGGCACGCGCTGACGAGGGAATTCCCGCAATTACCATCCCCGATGAAGATGTGGTGGTTTCCTTCGTACAGCCCGGACGGATTGCCAAGGTGTTCGTCAAAGAGGGCGATCGGGTGGAGGCGGGGCAAATCCTGGTGCAGCAGGACGATGCAGCGGAGCAGGCGCAACTGTCTCTCATCAAGGCGCAGAGTGAGGACAGAACCCCGATCAAGGCTCAGAACGCCAGTCTCGCTCAGAAGAAGGTCTATTTGGAACGGCTCCTGTGGGCGGCCAAGCGGGGCTCAGCCACGGAACTGGAAGTGGAGGACGCGAAACTGGCCGTCGAGATCGCACGCTTCTCGCTCAAGACGGCGAGTTTTGAACACGAGCAACACCAGAGAAAATACCGGGAGGCGAAGATCCGCGTGGACAACATGAGCCTCAAGAGCCCCATCGCGGGGCGGGTAGAAAAGGTCGACGTGAAGGTCGGGGAGTCGGTCGATGGGCTCGTCGAGGTGGTTCGCATTGTGCGGACCGACCCTCTGTGGGTGGATGTGCATGTACCTCTTGAAAAGGGAAGAACCCTGAAGGTCGGTCAGTCGGCAGACGTTTTCTTTCAGGGCGGCGACGAGGAGGTTGCAGAAGGAAAAGTCGTCTTTGTCTCGAGCGTAGCGGATGCGGCGAGCGGTACGCAGCGGGTTCGTATTGAAGTGCCGAACAAAACCATTCGCCCAGCGGGCGAACATGTAAGCGTCGTATTTTCTGGATCTTAAGTGGTCCTGTTCGCAAATATGGTGACGTATCGAGAGGGTTGTAGCGCGGTCTCATCAAGGCGCGCGACGGAGGCGTACCCCGGTGCGGCACTCGAATGCCACCGTCTTTATTCGATTCTCAAAACCCGGTCCTTTGGGCCGGGTCAGAGTTTGAACGGCTCTGCCTGAAGTCTTCAAAGGTTTAGTATTGGCGTGCTGTATGATAATGAACTACACACTCATCAGGGTTCGTTTCTCCCCCCCTTTTGTCAAAGGGGGGGTTGGGGGGGGGATTAAGTGCCCAGACAGCTATATCAAATCCCCCTACATCCCCCTTTGCTAAAGGGGGACATATAAACAAAGGCAACCCCCCTTCCAGGGGGGAGATCAAAGCCACGTCCTCTGGGCGTGGATTCTTTACGAATAGGGCCACTTAGACGGGCAGACACCAGGGAGCAAAAAGCGCATGGCATCAAGCCTCAAGGAGCGGTTCACTCACCAGAAGCACAGCACCCATGGAAACCTGACGCATTCACCACTGCGGGCCGGCCAAGATGCATGGTACGCACCGGTTTGTCGTGCCCATAAAACGCTCTCGTCAAAGAGCGGTATTCTATCTTTCGGATCGATCCTCGTGACAAAGACCGTGATCCTGTTGGTCTTCTTTGGGTTTCTGAGCGGCTGTGTTTCGCAACGGGCTCTTTTCGATCGATACTTCAAACGTCAGGAGCGCGCTGCGAAACCACCTACGGCAGGATGGCTGGGCAATCTGCATTTCATCACCACCTATCAGGAGACCATGGCCGTGCGGGGTCCTCAGGAGCGGCAGGGCACGGAGGGTCTGGAGGCCATCCTACCGGAACTGGACCCCTTTCCTCCGGCTCTCAAGGACAGCCGGAAAACGCGCCGCGGCGAGACCATTCACCTGACACTGGAAGATGCCGTGGCCAGAACCCTGTCAAACAGCCCGGAAATCACCGTCGTGAGTTTTGATCCATCCATCGCCAAAGAGAGCATCACCGTTGCCAAATCGGAGTTCGACCTAACGGCCTTCGGCCAGTTCGGCTATGACAAGAGTGACGAGCGAACCAACAATGTTTTTGAAACGGGCCAGTTCGAATCGCGCCTCTGGGAGGGAGGCATCCGCCAGAAAGGGGTGACCGGCGCGCAGTGGCGCCTCGCCTATGCGCTGACCCGCAGCGCGGATGAATCGGTCACCCGGCAATTTACAACCGGTTATGAGCCGACGCTCGTATTTGAACTGAAGCAACCCCTGCTGCGCGACGGTTGGCGCGACATCAATCTTGCGGGCGTGAACGTCGCGGAGCTGAGCTATCAACTGGCCCTGACCTCTTTCCGCAGGAAGACCGACGACACGGCGACACAGGTGGTCTCATTGTACTGGACCCTGCTGCAGGCCCGCCGGAATGTTGAGATCCAGAAGAGTCTGCTGCGAGAGACGGTCCGGACTCTTAAGAAAGTCAAGGATCGGAAGAACATAGACGCGTCCGTGGGTTACATCAAACAGACCGAAAGGGCGGTCAAGAGCCGACAGGCGGCCCTGTACGACGCGGAACGGCAGCTCTTCGATGTGCAGGACAGACTCGTGCGGCTGATGGCCGACCACCAGATGAACCTGGTCGATGAATTCGAGATTGTTCCGAGCACCACCCCGAATAAAAAAGCCTCAAAATTCAAGCAGGCGGAGCTCCTGAGACAGGCGCTGCGACAAAATCCGGACATTCTGGCGGCCAAGCTGGAGGTTGAGGTGGCTGAGATCAACAAGCGGGTCGCCCGCAGGCAGCAAATGCCACGGCTCGATCTCGTCGGTTCGGCGCAACTGCAGGGACTGTCCGATACGGCCGGAGAGGCACGGGAGATGCTTTATGACCGAGAACACACTTCGTATACGCTGGGGGTCACCCTGGAATACCCTCTCGGCAACCGTGAAAGGCGTGCCGAATTTCGCTTACGTGAGCTGGAGCATGCCAAGTCCCTCTCCCGTTTGCAGAACGTTTCAGACCAGATTGCCACGCTGGTGAAAGCGCAGATGCGCTTCGCCGAAACGGCCCACAAGGAAATAGCCGTTCAGAAAGCGGCCGTTAAGGCCGCCAGAATTCACTTGCGCGCCCTGGAGGACACGGAAGTCATCCGAAAGAACCTGACCCCCGAATTCCTCCTGGCCAAGCTCGACGCCCAGGAGTCTTTCGCCAATGCCCAGCGGGGCGAAATCAAAGCCATTGTGGACTACAATATCGCCCTGACGAGACTGGCCCAGGCCACCGGCACGGTGCTCGACCTGCGTTATGTGAGGCAGAAGAGCCGCGTGCTGGCCACCGAACAATAGCCCAATCAGACAATGAACCCCGTTCACGAAACCTCCCACCATCCGATGGAAGCGGTGATCGACGGTCTGCTTCAACTCCGCCATTTCACCGGTCCACAGGAGCGATTCTGGCCGGCCTTTCTGGAGCGCGCGACCTCTCTGGCTGCCGCCCGATTCGCCGTGCTGCTCGTGCAGGACGCGGCGGCGGGGGTCTGGGCTCAGAAGAGCATCTGGCCCGTCAAAGAACGGCCTGTGGCGGAGGCTCCCGAGGTGGGGCCCTCGATGCAACGTGTGGCGGAAGATGCCCATGGGCGTCAGTGTGCCTGGGAGCGCTTGCGCGCGCGTCCGGGCATTGCGGCGGACGCCGCCCTTCTGGCAGTGCGCCTCGAGTCCGGGGAGCCCGGCGGTGTGCAGGTCGTGGCGTTTTATCTCGAGGGAGCCTCCGAGGAGATGCTCCAGGAGAGCGCCGCACGATTGAAGCTGGCTGCCGATATTCCCGCCATTTATCAAAGCGGACATGTTGCGCGAGAAATTATGGGCGATATGCTTCAATTCTCCGAAGCACTCGATCTGATGGTTCTCCTGAATGCCGAGAAAAGATATCTGGCCGCGGCCATGACCTTTGTGAATGAAATCGCCTCCCGTTACCGGTGCCCCCGTGCGAGTCTGGGGTGGCTCGATGCCGGATACGTGCGGCTCCAGGCCATCAGTCACATGGAGCGTTTTGAAAAGAAGATGACCATTGTGCAAACGCTTGAAACCGCAATGGAGGAGGCTCTGGATCAGGATGAAGAGATCCTTTGGCCGCAATCCGAGGGGAGCACCGCCGTGGTTCGAGACCATGAAGCCTTTGCCCGTGAACAGGGTGCGCGTTTCATGGTGTCTCTGCCTGTCCGTTTGGATGACGCCCCCACAGGGGTGCTGACCTGCGAGCGTTCCGAGGAGCCCTTCTCAGCCGGAGAAGTTCGAGGACTGCGGGTTTTGTGCGATCAAGCCGCACGGCGCCTGGGCGACCTGAAAGAACGGGACCGCTGGTTCGGGGCGCGTCTCGCTGCCGCAACGCGCCGCAAGGCATCCGCTCTTTTCGGAGTGGAGCATACATTTGCAAAACTCATGGGGCTGCTTCTCTGCGGCGTGCTTGCCTTTCTTCTGTTCGGCACGCTACCCTATCGCGTAGAGGCGCCTTTTATCCTCCGCAGCGACGATGTCCGCTATCTGCCGGCCCTCTTCAAGGGCTATATCGAAGAAGTCCATGTGAAGATAGGGGATGCGGTGTCGGCGCGGGACCTCCTGTTGAGTTTGGACACGCGGGACCTCCTTCTAGAGGAGTCGGCGGCCATTGCCAATCGGGTCCGGTATTCCCGGGAAGCTGAAAAGGCGCGGGCGGAAAACGCACTGGCGGAAATGAAGATTGCCCTGGCGCTGGCGGATCAGGCCAAGGCCCGGCTCGATCTCGTCCGGTACCAATTGGGCCGGGCGGAAGTGCGCGCCCCTTTCGACGGGGTCGTGGTGGAGGGGGATTTCGAGGAGCTCCTGGGCGCGCCCGTGGAGAAAGGGGATGTCTTCTTCAAGGTGGCGCGTATGGAAAGAATGTATGTCGAACTTGCCGTGAGTGAACGGGACATCCATGAACTGGCCCCCGGCGCCTTTGGAGAGATGGCCTTCGTGAGCCAGCCTGAGCTCTCCTTTCCCATAGAAGTCACGCGCATCGACCCGGTGGCCATTGCCAAAGAAGAGGCGGGCAATGTCTTTATGGTTCGCTGCCTTTTGTCAGGCGGCACGGCAGATTGGTGGCGGCCGGGCATGAGCGGGATCGCCAAAGTGGCTGCGGGCAGGCGCAACGTTCTCTGGATACTGACGCACCGCACCGTTGATTTTCTCCGACTCCGACTCTGGTGGTAGGATGGCTGCAGCAGGCAGGACCTTCAGTGAATCGTGGCACCGCATAGCGGACCAGAAGATTAGTCTCCGTTCCACGGTACGGGTGCGCAGACAGCTCTTCCGTGGTGAGAAATGGTATGTCCTCCAGGATCCGTTCAATAACCACTTCTTTCGTCTGCGGCCGGAAGCGTACGCATTCGTCGCCCGCCTGCGCCCCGACCGAACGGTAGAGCAGGTCTGGGAGGAGTGCCTGGAACGGCACCCCGACGATGCGCCCGGGCAGGAGGACGTGATTCGCCTTCTGGCCCAACTCTATTTTGCCAATCTTCTGTACTCCGAGCTGCCCCCCGACAGTACCAAGCTTTTCGAACGCTACAGCCGGCGCAAGCAACGGGAAATCCAGTCCCGAGTGCTCAGCATTATGTTCATACGTCTGCCGCTGTTCGATCCGGAAAACCTTCTGAAGCGCCTGCTCCCTTTTATTCGCCCCCTGCTGGGTCCCAAGGGGGCGGTGATCTGGCTGACGGCCGTGGCCCTCGCCTTCAAGGTCCTTCTGGATAATTTTGATGCGGTCACCGCAGAGGCCCAGGGGATCCTGGCGCCGGGGAACCTCATCTTTCTGTATGTCGGGCTGGTCTTGATCAAAACGCTGCACGAGTTCGGGCATGCCATTCTCTGCAAGCGCTTCGGGGGCGAAGTGCACACCATGGGGGTGATGCTGATGATCTTTACCCCGCTGCCCTATATGGATGCCACATCCAGTTGGTCATTCCGCAGCCGCTGGGAGCGGGCTCTGGTGGGTGCAGGCGGCATGGTGTTTGAAGTTTTTGTGGCCGCGCTGGCGGTTCTTGTGTGGGCGCAGACGGGGCCGGGTGTGGTGCACAGTCTCGCCTATAATATGATGTTCATCGCATCGGTCTCGACGGTTCTGTTCAATGCCAACCCGCTGCTGCGTTACGATGGCTACTATATCCTCTCCGATCTTCTCGACATTCCCAACCTCCACGGGCGTTCGCTGACGCATCTGCGGCACCTCGTGGAGCACCATGTTTTCGGCTGCCGGGACTCGCACAGTCCGGCACAGACCGAGAGGGAAGCCGTCTATCTGACGGTCTTCGGCGTTCTCAGTGGGATTTACAAGCTGCTTGTCTACACTGCCATTACGCTGTTTGTGGCCGATCGCTTTCTCCTGGCAGGGCTGCTCATGGCCGCCTTCTGCGTCATCTCCTGGGGTGTGGTTCCCGCAGGCCGTTTCGTCACCTACCTCTCTTCGAACCCCCGTCTGGCCAGAACACGGCCGCGCGCCGTGGCTGTCAGCCTCGGAACCGTGAGTGCGCTGCTGTTCCTGTTGGCGATTTGCCCGTTTCCGAATCGGTTTCGTGCGCCCGGGGTTCTGGAGGCCGCCACCTACGTCCGCGTGGTAAATGATGCGCCCGGTTATGTAAAAGCGGTTCTGGTCCCCACTGGTTCCCGGGTGATCGCCGGCACGCCATTGCTGCAGTTGTCCGACGAAGAGCTAAATCTGGAGATCGCGGCTACCGCAGCCCAGCGCGAGGAGACCCTGGCACTCCGGATGCGGGCTGTATACGAGTCCACGGCCGAATTGGAGCCGATTGAGAATCGGCTCGCCATGATAGAAAAGAAGATGAAGAATCTTCAGGAGCAGCGTGAAGCGCTGGTGGTGCGGGCTCGGGAGAGCGGCACCTGGGTCTGCCCGCGGGACAGAGAATTGGCAGGTACCTGGGTCGCCAGGGGCATGGAACTGGGGGCCCTGGTCAATGACGATGCTTTTCGTTTTTCGGCGGTGGTGTCCCAGGGCGAAGCCTCACGACTGTTCGCCGGTGAGATCCAGGATGCCCAAGTCCGCCTGGCTGGGGAGTCCGGGGCCAGCGTGGCAGTGGGAAATTACAATTTCATCCCCTTCGAACATGAGCAGCTGCCCTCCGCGGCCCTTGGCTGGCATGCGGGAGGCGACGTGGCCGTGTCGGTGAAAGATGAAACCGGGCGGAAAGCCGCCGAACCGTTCTTTCAGATTTACGCCACCTTGCACCGCAGACCGGCGGTGGCCTTTCTCCACGGTCGCTCCGGGCAGATCCGCTTTTTGTTGCATCCGGAGCCGCTTCTCTATCAGTGGGCCCGCAAGTTCAGACAACTGCTGCAAAAGAGGTATCAGATTTGACTGTCCCAGCAAGCGATTACCGGGCCACTCAGATCGTCGTCCCTGCCAAACTCCATGGCGGACTGGACCGGGTCGTGCACGCGGCCGTTGGACGCTCTCGAAACGGTGCTGCAATTCTGCGGGGCATGCAGGCCGAGGCCGAACAGATCGTCGAAAACGGATATGCTTTTCGCACCCTCGCCGACGGAGTGCTTCGGGCCCGTCTCCAGGAGACAGCGTCTGCCTTTCGCCGTCAGCGAAAGGGAAGCGAAGACACCTATCCGGAGGCGCTGGCCCTCCTGAGTGAGGCCGCCGAGCGATCGCTGGGGCTGCGTCCCTATCCCGTGCAGATCCTGGGTGCGCTGGCTCTGGCTCGGGGGTATCTGGCTGAAATGGCTACCGGCGAGGGGAAGACCCTGACGGCGTGTCTGCCTGCCATCGTGGCTGGATGGTCGGGCAGACCATGCCACATCATTACCGCCAACGATTACCTGGCCGGACGGGATGCCGAAGAGATGACACCCCTTTATTCCTATTGCGGTGTCTCCACCGGATGGGTCAGTGCCCCCATGACGCCACCCGAGCGGCGCAGCAACTATGCAAGGGCGGTTGTCTACACCACCAGCAAGGAGCTCCTGGCCGACTTCCTCCGGGACCGATTGCAGCTGGGGCTCCGGCCGGAGCCGTCCCGGCGCCAGATCCGCCAGCTGATGCCCTTTCGGACTCCCGGGGGCGACGCACGGGTGCTGCGAGGAATCGACACGGCCATTGTGGATGAAGCTGACAGCGTCCTGATCGATGAAGCGGTGACGCCCCTGATTATCTCTCACCCCCAGCCCAACGAGCACCTGCTCGAGGCATGCCGCACAGCACACCAGATCGCTCGGCGTCTCACCGCACCCGCGGACTACTGCGTCGAGCAGAAATACCGGGAAATCACGCTGACCCGATCCGGCCGGGAGAAGATCGAAGCCTCGGCCCAGTCGCTTCCGGGTCTCTGGCAGGGGGCCGGCCGGCGGGAGGAACTTATCATTCAGGCCCTGACGGCCGAAGCATTCTATCAACGGGACAGCCAATATGTGGTGAACGACGGCCGGGTTGTCATCGTCGATGAATTCACCGGCCGCCTCATGCCGGATCGAACCTGGCAGCACGGCCTGCACCAGGCCGTGGAGGCCCGGGAAGGGCTGGAATTATCTGATCCCAACGAAACGCTGGCCCGGCTCAGTTTCCAGAAATTCTTCCGGTTTTTTCGAAAGCTGAGCGGGATGACGGGGACCGCCCGAGAGGCGGCATCCGAGTTCTGGCACATCTACGGACTGCCGATTCTCACGATTCCCACACACCGGCCGTGCATCCGGGAACAGCAGCACGACAGGATCTATCCGAATCAGGAGGGCAAATGGCGGGCCATTGCCGAAGCAGTGATGCGGTGTCATGAGACTGGGCGCCCGGTGTTGGTGGGGACACGAAACGTTGCGGCCAGTGAAAGGTTGTCGAAGATGCTGGCGGACCACGGGCTCTCCTTTCGCCTGCTCAATGCTGTGCGGCATCAAGAGGAAGCCGCCATTGTAGCCGGGGCGGGAATCCGCGGGTCCATCACCATCGCCACCAACATGGCCGGACGCGGCACGGACATCAAACTGGGCCCAGGGGTGGCAGCCATCGGAGGGCTTCATGTCATTGCAACGGAGCGCCACGAGTCGGGGCGGATTGACCGGCAGCTCTTCGGTCGTTCGGGCAGGCAGGGTGACCCGGGCAGTGCCTGCGCCTACGTCAGCCTGGAAGATGAACTGTTCGAGCGGTTCTTACCGGGGCCCGTGCGCCGTTGGCTGGCCGCCCCGTTCAGAAAAAGAGTTCACCGGTTGCAGCCCATCGCCGAACGATTGCGGGTGCATGCCCAGAGGGCCGCGCAGCGTCTGGCTTTTCGCCAGCGACAAAGCGTCCTGGAGATGGATACGTGGTTGGCGGAGGCGCTCTCGTTCACCGGCTCCAGCGTGGAACAGTGATCGCCGCTCTCTCCGGGTTAATCCCCGGGTGCAATCAGTTCAAGGAGGGCACTGCTTGGAACCGGCCGGCTAAATAGGTATCCTTGAAACTGATCGCACCCTTCCTTTTGCAGGAAATGAAGCTGCTCGCTCGTTTCGACCCCCTCTGCAACGGTCAGCAGGCCGAGGCTGTGAGAGAGAAAAATAACGGACGAAACGATCGCTCGGCTGTCGGCGTCCTCGGAGAGATCGACCAGAAACGATTTGTCAATCTTCAGCTCATCCACCGGAAGTTGCCTCAGATAATTCAGCGACGAATACCCCGTTCCGAAGTCATCAATGGAAAGCTTCAGCCCCATTTCCTTCAATCGTTGCAGAAGGCCAATGGTATGCTCTATATTATCCATCAGCATGCTCTCCGTAATCTCCAGCGTTAGCAGCTGGGGATCCATCCCGCTGTTGTCCAGGATGCGCTGGATGGTACCGGGCAAATCGAGACTCTTAAGCTGCTTGGCGGACAGGTTAACACTGAGGTTTATGGGGCTGGTGCCGGCCTGCTGCCACGCGACCAGCTGCCGGCATGCCTCTGTGAGGACCCACTCGCCGATGGGCACAATGAGCCCGGTCTCCTCGGCCAGGGGAATGAAATCGTCCGGTGAGACGAGTTGTCCGTCGTCCCCTTTCCAGCGAACCAGTGCTTCCACCCCCTGAATGGTGCCTGTTTCCACATCCATCTTCGGCTGGTAGTAGACGATCAGCTGATTCTTCTCAATGGCCTTGCGAAGTCTGCTCTCAAGGGTCAGTCGCTTTTCATAAATGGCATTGATACCACTGGAGGAAAATTGGAAAGAATTGCCCCCCTTGTTCTTGACATAGTCCTTTGCGCTGGAGGCCAAGCGCAACAGCGTTACCGACTCCTCGCTTTCCGTTGGAAAGGTCGCAATGCCGATGCTGGCCGTAATGTAGAGATCGGTTTTCTGCACTTGAAGCGGCTGCCGGATGGCTTGAACCAGCCGCTCGGCGGCCATGGCGGCGCTTTCTGCGCTCTGGATCCGGTCGAGCAGCAGCGAGAAAGAACCGCCCTCCAGGCGGAAAAGGTTCACGCCGCTCTCTTCGTCACTTGTGTTGTGCCCGAGTACGTCGACGCATCGGACAACTTCATCCATGCGCTGCGCCATTAGCCGCAGTACTTCGTCGGCGGCGCCGACACCCAGAGTCGCGGCAACGCGGTCGAAATCATCCAGCGAGATATTGAGCAGCGCCAGCTGCTCCTTGTAGCGCCTCGCCTTCTTCAATGCCCAGTCGAAATGCTCCAGGAACATGTGCTGATTCGGCAGTTTGGTCAGGGGATCAAAAAAGGCAAGCTGATCGAGATAGGCCTTGGCGGCCAGCGTGTTGCGCACGCGCAGGGACAGCTCACTTTGATCGACGGGTTTGCCCAGAAAGTCGGTTGCGCCCAGGTCCAGCGCCCGCAATTTGCTTTCCGTGTCCGTCGAAGAAGTCAGTATGATTACCGGCAGATGATTCAGTTTGGGGTGCGTGCGGACAGCGGATAAGATCTCAAACCCGGACACCTCGGGCATGACAAGATCGAGCAACAGGAGGTCCGGTCCCGTCTCCTCAAGGACGGCCATGGCTTCCGGCGACTTCTCGACCAGCACAAAATTCCGATAGCCCGCTTCTTCCAGGAATGCCTGAACCACCTCCATGTTGATCGGTTCATCGTCAACAATCACGATGGTGGCTTCGGTCATGTCCTGATAGCCGTCCTTTGCCGCGTTTTGTCCCTCTTTGAGTTTGTCCAGTGTTTGCATCATCATCCCGTTTCCAATAGTCTGATTTCAGTAAACGCCGTGGGTGCCGGTCTGGCAATTCCCCGGACACGCGACCCCGTAACTGTAAGAATCACAACCGGCTGACGGTTTTGCGCTGCCTGGGGTCAGCCGAAACTGCTGTTTTCCGGCAGCGCCGGGAAAGCCCGGCCTGCTGCAAGGCTTTTCGTTAACTTTGGCATCCGCTCGGACACTGTCCGACGGCTTCTTTTTGAGCTTCCGGGTCTGATTCCATGACCGGTGGAACAACGGCAGTGACCAGGCATCGGACCTGCTGGAGCATCTCGTGCGCCCGGTTTGCGTCTCCCGAGCGGGCGGCCTCTTCCATCTTTGCCGCCGGTTTGGTAAAGTCATCGTAGCCCACAGTGCCGCCGGACCCCTTCAGCCAGTGGGCTAGCCGGGCCAGTTCTTCCATGTCCCCCTGTTCCCAGGCCGTGTCCATCCGGGGAACTTCGTCTTCGAGCTTTTTGATGAAATTTAGTACCGTCTTCTTGAGTCTCGGATGGTTCGCCAGACGAGAGACCACCGGTTTCTGTGCCGTCGGGGCGGGCGGTGGTCCGTCCGCAGCGGCGGCCGCTGCTCTCAGAGACTGCTGCGAGTCGGATCCGTTCGATGGTTTGGGTTCCACCGCCGCGCCGGGGGCATGGAGACGCTCGGCCAGTCTGCGGAGCACTGAAATGGCCGGCCCCACTTCAGCCGCTTGGCTTTCCTTTGCCAGGATTTCCAGACGACCGGCAGGTTCGGTGAATGCGTCGAAGCCGACCGTGCCTCCCGCGCCCTTCAGCCAATGGGCCAGTGCCGCCAACTCTTTCAGGTCGCCCCGGGCGTCAGCTTCTTCCATGGCATTCAGTTGCTCGCTCAGCCGTTCGACAAAGCGGACGATCAACTTCTCGAATTTCGGATTGGCCGCAGGTAGTTTGGAAACGATGGGGGGCAGTGCACAGGCGGGCCCTTCCTCGACAGC
>CALZGC010000151.1 GCA_945786985.1 uncultured Nitrospirota bacterium
GGCTTTGCCAGGAGATCGATATCGACCATGGGGCGAAGCGCCGGGGAAGGGTAGAGGGTTCGGCAAAGGGCCATCCCCTTGAGGGCCATCACAGCGATGCCTGCCTCCGACAATCGCTCGACGAGCTGGTCGAATTCATGCGCCAGATAAAGATTGTTCGCCATGGTTTGAAAATAGGCGGTCCGGAAGGCTTCAAGGCATCCGCCGGTCTCCGGGCCCGGCGTGTTCAGCGCATTCAAGTGGTAATAGAAGAGAGGCGCCGCACCGAGGTTCAAAGCCGTGTGAGAGATCTCATCCCAGCGGATATTGTCGCCGAGCGTCTCTTCGATCGCGCCCATGTCGACGTCGGAGACACGGGTGAGAAGCTTCATCAACCGGACTTCCCCCGGGCGCAGTCGAGGCTCTGACCGGACGTCGAAAAAATTCACAAATTACTCCAAGAAAGAGATGTATGTATATAAAAATTATAAGATATCTCGCCCAAGCGGTCAATCCTATTATCGGCAGAATTTCGAGTAATGTTTAGGGGAAACAGAGGCGTCGCCGCGCTGGGGTCGTCCCCGGGTGATTGCCGGCTCAGAAATTGCCCTGAATCGTGAAAAGAGCGATGTTGGAGAGGGCATGAAACAGAGTCGGCGCCGCAATGGAGCCGGTCCTGTCCCGGAGCCATCCGAAAATGAGGGCCGGGAAGAAGATACCCACGTTCCAGAGATTGACGGAGAGCAGCAGGTGAAAGAGCATGAAAACGCCTGCGGTGATGACGAGTCCGGCCCCCACGGAGGCGCCCAATAGGCGCAGCGGTGTTCCGAAGATCTGATTCAGACGGCTGTGAAGATAGCCCCGGAAGAAGAACTCCTCGGGGAAGGCGATAGCCACAAACTGGTAAAGGCTCATGTTCAGCCATCTGCCGATGGCAACATCACCGCTCCCACTCTCTGCCGGCCGGCCGAACCAGAAGGCAAAAAGAAGGAAATAGGGCACCAGGACGAGAAGGGAGACGATGATTCCGGTCCAAAGCGATCGGGCCAGGTCATTCAGATGCAGGCCGGAGGCCTGGAAGGATTCGTGCCGCCCATGGAGCAGAAGCCAAGGGACCCCGATCCACACAACTGGAAGGAGGGCATGGGCCATCCGCCCGAACCGGCCAGCGTTGGGAACGGCCTGCAGCACGGCCACCAGGGCAAAGAGGCCGATGCAGACCAGCACGCACTCGACGCCCAAGTTTCTCCTTGACATCCCGTTCCCTCGGTGACTAAGGTGAAATCGAAACGTATCAAAAAGCAACTTTCATCACAAGCGAAATCCTGGTTCATGAGAAATCCACACGGCCGAGTCCCGATTCTTTACCTGGTTTACGGGCTGGTGCTTTTTTGCGTGCTCGTAGCCGTCTTCTTTCCCTATTCGCGCCTCGCGGCCACTGTCCTCAGGCGGATTGCAGGGGAGACGGGCATCCAGGTGAGCTACCAGGATTTGACCTACGTGTTTCCGACAGGGTGCCGTCTCGAGCGCGCACAGATCGCGGTGCCGACGAAGGTGGGGAAGATCCACGCCTACAAAGGGGAGCAGCTGACCCTGAAGGTTTCTCCGCTGTCTCTCTTGCGCAAGAACGTCAATGTGCGATTCGAAGGAGACGGTTACGGGGGTGGCATTGCCGGAAAGGCGGCCTTCGTGCTTCCCGTCGGCTCCGGTGCCGGTGCCTATCGCCTCAAAGTAGACGGGGTCGATGTGCGGCAGATTCTCGCCCCTTTCTATTTGCGCAATTTCAAACTGACCGGCGCACTCACCGGGGAGGCGGATCTTGCGCTAAACGACATGGACCATCTCGCCACGGCGACGGGGAACCTGGACGCGGTCCTCCGTGACGGCGAAGTGCGGAACATCTACGTGCGCGGTCTGGACCTGCCGGATTTTACCTTTAAAATGATGCGAGCGAAAGGGACGCTCGAAAACGAGAACCTCCAAGTTCAGGAGTGCCACATCGACAGCGAGGTCCTGCTGGCCGAGATCAAAGGTGAAATAAGGTTGAACACCAGGGATTTACGCGACAGTCAGCTCAATCTCAAGGCCGACCTGCGACCCCAGCGGGGCGACCCCGCCAACCTTCACTCCGTGGCGGCTCTCTTCGGCAAGACCCTCGATGCCGAAGGGTACTATTCATTCCGGCTCGTCGGCACCTTCCGGCAGCCTGAAGTCCAGTAGCCCTTCTCCATGGGGACGGCTTGACACCTTCCCGATAAACGTGCTAGAAATTGCAATCCTTCCACAGGCAGACAAAGCCCCCGTAGCTCAGGTGGATAGAGCATCGGTTTCCTAAACCGAGTGCCGGGTGTTCGAGTCACCCCGGGGGCACCAGAATTTCAAAAGGGGCCGTTCTGCTCTGGCCTCTTTTTAAATTCTGGTCTTCTTCGCGCGGGCGAGAACGTTCGCTTTGATTGCCCATCTTCAGGACTATAAGGAGATTTCATGTCGTCTTGGCAGCTGTATATTTGTCGGAAGGGAGGATAACTCTGCGTCGGCATCACAACGGACCTGACGAACAGAAAGAGACAGCACGGTAATGCTGAGTTACTGTATACGGAAGGCCCGTTGACCCAAGAAAACGCGGTCAAGCGTGAGAGGCAGCTCAAGCGATGGAGCCGCATCAAGAAATTGCAGCTCATAGACCGATGGCCATCAAAGCAACAGTGAGTTTACCCTGAGCGCAGCCGAAGGGAGTCACCCCGGGGGCACCAATCATGGTGCAAACTCGCATCCAAGAGCCCGATGCCGGCCCCTCTATCCTGTAGATTTGCAGGATAAATGATCGCATTTCTTTAGCTTGACTTTGATATTCGGCAAGAATTAATATATCGACTTATCTTAATAAGAATAATCAACAAATATTTTGTTTAAGATTCCAGGGGGAGAAATTATGCTTAATAGAGACTTTGTTAGAACTATGTACACGCCTATCGATGAATATCCGCATATTCATCTCGATGCCCCGGTGAAGGAGGCTTTTTCGATCCTCAAGAAATACTACACAGAGGGGTGCGGATTCCGTACGATCCTTGTTATGGATGACGACAACCATCTCAAAGGTCTGTTGACACTCAGAGATATGATCCGGGCTGTCGTGCCCGGTTTCTTGAGAAAAAAGCAATCTTCTCGTTCCGGGCTTCAGCCTTATCAGCCGGTTGATCAGGATTTCCCCGCCCTGCTCCTGATCTGGCAGGAGGATTTCGCAGAAAAATGCAGGAAGGAGGCGGAAAAAAAGGTGGGAGAAGTGATGTCCGAGATAGAGGAGACCGTTAAACTGGACGATTCTGCCGCAAAGTGCGCCTACCTCATGGTTAAACGGGACCTGATTGTCATTCCAGTGATTGATGATGAAAGGGCCGTCGGTGTGGTCCGCATGGTGGACGTCTTTATGGAGATCACCGAGATGGTTCTACCCGATTAATTGCCGAATTGATCGATAGATATGTAATGAGGCCTTAGAGGAGGAGAGAGAATGACAGACGGTGCAACAAAGAAAGAGATACATATCCGTTCTAAAAAGGCAAGACTCGATATCAAACGGATATTTTTTATACTGCTCGGGATCTCGTTCTTTGTAATGCTGTATTCCGTGGGCCCCCTTCCCGATGCGATAGACCCCATGGGACAGAGTTTCCCGCTGACCAAGGAAGGGAAGGCGGCCATTGCTTTGTTTCTCCTGGCCGGCACGTGGTGGGTCTTTGAGGTGATTCCCATCGGGGTGACCAGCCTGACCATCGGGGTGGTTCAGGCCCTGTTTCTGATCCGGCCGGCCAAAGTCGCCTTCAAGGATTTCATGGATCCCTCGGTGCTCTTTATTTTCGGCTCCATTGTGGTTGGCATGGTATTTACGAAAGTGGGTCTGACCAAGAGACTGGCGTACAAGATGCTGAGCATTGTGGGGGAAAAGACGAGCATGATCTATCTCGGATGTTTTGTCGTGACCGCCGCGCTGACGCACATCATGGCCCATACGGCAGTGGCCGCGACCATGTTTCCGATCCTCATGGCCATCTACAGCCTTTACGGTGAAGGAGACAAACAGACCAAATTCGGCAAGGGTCTCTTTATCGGCATGGCCTTTGTTGCGGGTGCGGGAAGTATGATCACCCTCCTCGGTGCCGCACGGGGCGCCGTGGCCCTCGGATTCTACAATGACATTGCCGGGAAGGACGTCACCTTTTTTGAGCTGACGAAGTTCATGTTTCCCATCGGCTGGATCCTGGTCTTTCTCTGCTGGGGCATGATGATGATCATGTTCAAGCCTGAGAAGAACGTCATCCCCGGTCTCAAAGAGAAAGCGCAGAAGCTATACAAAGAACAAGGCGCCATTACCACAGAGGAGATTTTTGTTGCGGCGGTCGTCTTGGCTGTAATCGTGACCTTGTCGCTCAAGTCCTTTATCCCGGCCATGCACTTTCTGGACAAGTCGGCCGTGGTTTTGGTTTCCACGATCGTCTTCTTTTTGTTTAAGATCCTGACCATTAAAGAACTGGAGGACATCCCCTGGAACATCATCCTCCTTTTTGCGGGTGCCATGAGTATCGGTTTCTGCCTCTGGGATACAGGGGCAGCCAAGTGGCTGGCCATCAACTGGCTGGTGATGTTCAAGGAATCGACCCCCTTCGTGTTTATCCTGGGCATCTCCTTTTTCGTCATGGTCATGACCAACTTCATCATGAATGTTGCAGCCATCGCCATTTCACTCCCTGTCGCCCTGGTCATCGCGCCTTACCTGGGAGTAGCCCCCGAGGCGATCCTCTATTCATCACTGATTGTCTCGGCCTGTCCCTTTCTGCTGCTCGTAGGGGCAGCCCCCAATGCCATCGCCTACGATTCCAACCAGTTCAGTACGGGCCAGTTCTTTGTGGCGGGCATTCCGGGCAGTATTGTGCTCATGGCTCTGGTTGCCTTTGCCATCGGCATTGTCTGGCCGATCATGGGAATGCCGATTACGGTTTCCGTTCAATAGTTGAGCTTAAGGTCTGAGGTATTATGGCATTTGAAGCAGCACTGAACACACATTTTAAAGGCGCCCTGATCGAACCCGATTTTGTAGCGCAAACCGTTCGCCTTCTGTCGGGTCACGGCTTCACGCCTGACAACACCATTGCCTGTGTCGGCGTGTGCCGCGATGAATTCAAGAGCCCCATGGGCCTCGAGGCGGAAGAAAAGCCTGTTTATCACTTCGGGGGCAGGGGGGAGAGAGACGGGAAACGGACCGATTACCAGCCTTTGCTTTTCAAGATCTTCTTGATCTTTTCTTCATGCTGCTTTTCAACAATCAGAACTCTCTTGTTCTTGGCCTCTTCAATCTTTTTGAGCAGCTTCGGGAGGTCAACCGGTTTCTCCATAAAATCCACCGCTCCTTCTCTTATTGCCTCGACACTTTTGTCCACGGTGGCATGGCCGGTGAGCATTATGATCTGAACGTCAGGGTTCTCACTCTTGATATGCTTCAGGGTTTCCATGCCGTCTACACCGGGCATGG
The DNA here is from genome assembly GCA_945786985.1 of uncultured Nitrospirota bacterium. Taxonomy (GTDB): domain Bacteria; phylum CG2-30-53-67; class CG2-30-53-67; order CG2-30-53-67; family CG2-30-53-67; genus CALZGC01. The sequence goes on from CALZGC010000151.1 coordinate 5,510, forward strand.
CAAGATCCACCACGATGGCGTCGAAGCCCCTGGCTTTGGCTTTTTCTATCGCGGATTCACCGGTGGTTGACGTATCCACCTTCATGCCCCGGCTCTCCAATCTCTCGGAAAGCACCTTGAGAAACTCTTCTTCATCATCAACCAGCAGAATACTTGCTTCTAATTCTTCTGACACTCAGTCTTCCTCCACAGGATATTAATTGCCGTTCTCTTCGTCCATGATCTCCCGGGCTGTATCAAACTCACCGGCCTCCGCAAATGCGATGGCAGAGAGCGTTTTTTCCAGCTTCTCCTTGTATGCGACTTTTATCTTTCCCAGCAGTGTCTCGATGTCTGTGGGTTTCTTGAGAAAATCAAAGCCGCCCAGCCGTTTGGCTTCTTCTTCATCCTTCTCGGTTCCATGTCCCGTGAGGACGATGACCTGTATATTCGGATAAGCTTTTCTGATTTTTCGCAGCACTTCCATTCCATGGAGGCCGGGCATCTTCAGGTCCAGGATCATTACATCCGGCTCTTTGTCTTCCACCGCGGACAGGGCCTGTTCACCGTCATAGACCGTTTCGACTTTGAGATCCCTCATCTTCAATCTGTTGGCAAGGGTATTCACAAAAGCTTCTTCGTCGTCCACCAGTAAAACTTTGATATTCTTACTCTTCATAAATGAATTCTCCACTTAAAACAGAATTGCAGCTAGAGAATATCCAAGCATTTACTGTTTTGTCAAGGGAAGACGGATGATGACCGCACGATCATCCCTCTGCCGAGTGATTTCTCCCTTTAGCCCGTTGATTGAATACTGGAACAGATCCTGGGGCATATCGCTTTTTTCGCCGTCTTCCGGACGGCGATTTCCCTGCTCGACAACCCTGATTTCGACGGTGCCGTCTGAGACGGAGGTGCGGAAGATGATTTTGCTTTGAGCATCAAGTTGTTTGAGTTTCTCCTGGAGGAGGGTGTAAAGGATCAGCTGCATTCTGTAGGGACTGCCGTGAATAGACGGAATGTTCTTTTGAAAATCACTCTCCAGGGCGATTCTCCTCTGTCTTGCCATGCGATTTATCAGGACAATGAGTTCCTCGATGATTTCATTCATCTTGAACGTTGAGGCCGGACTGTCCATTCTGTGGGCGAAGCGGTTAAGAATATTGATGACATGGGTGCTTCTTCCCACTTGGCTGTCGATGGCCTGGAGGGTTGATAGAATGGGGCCGGCATCTTTTTTCTTCCTGGGCAGTTTACCCAGCGCGATGATGTCCTGAATCAGCCCGGAGGATTCCTTGATGATTGCAAGATGGTTCTTCATTTCATGGGTGAACGTGGAGAGGATTTTCGCGATAAAACTCATTTGAAGAGTGTGCAATGCTTTCTCTTTGTCAATATCCATGGGTCCGTCCATGAGGAATTATCTCTGCTCCTTTTTGTGTTTGGCTTGCTCAATCTTAATGATCAGGTCTTCTATCTCAACGGGTTTTATCACATAATCAAAGGCCCCGCTTAACGTCCCCTCTGTCGCACTTTTCTCCGATGCCAAACCGGTCAGTATGATGACTTCGATCCCGGGATGGCTCGCCTTGATCACCTTGAGTGCCTCGATCCCCTTCATTCCCGGCATCCTCAGGTCCAACAGCACGACATCCGGCGGATCCTGGCGGATTGCTTCGAAGCCCTCGTCAGCACTGTACACGGCCCTGGCATCATATATGCGCAATTGCAGGCGTTCTGCCAGGGCCGATGCAAATTCCTTTTCATCATCGATGACAAGGACTTTCGTGCGGGACATAAACAACCTCCATGGAGAAGGGGCTCCGTTCGCAAATAGGCCGGCTTTCGACTGCCGGCGGGCGGCCCCCGGCATTGTCTCTTCCCGGCCGAAGGACTTCCTTCACCGGGCCATCCTCCCGCTTCCCTCTGATTCATGCCGCCAGCGGCGGTTTATATATTAAGGTATCTTGTGATCCGCTTTCTGCGACGTACCACAGGGGATACGCCCCAGTCTCTTGTTTGGATGAGGCTATCCGGTCTCGTAATAGATTGACTCATGCAATATCCGGGCTAGGTTGAAACCCATCCTTCGACTCAAGAGCCTCTGTTAAGATGTCGTCGCGGCAGAGTGATTAATGGGCAGCTCAATGGAAAAAGTGGTGCCCTTGTTGATTTCGCTCTCGACCAGGATTTGTCCGCCCAGCTTTTTGATGATCCCGTAAGATATAAAAAGGCCCAGTCCCGTACCTTTTTTCTTGTGCTTGGTCGTAAAGAAGGGGTCGAAAATATGTTTCAATGTCGCTGCATCGATGCCGTGCCCATTGTCCTTGATGATAGCGCGGACCGTATCCGCATCCTTCAGATCGGTGATGATTTCGATACTGCCTCCTGTGTCCAGGGCATCAATGGCATTATTGGTAATGTTCAGGAAGACCTGCTGCAGCCGGCTCCTGTTGCTTTTGATCCTGGGAAGATTCTCTGTAAGATGCTGCTTGATATTTACGTCCCGGAACAGTGTCTCTTTCTCAAGGAAGCCCAGGACCTCTTTGACGACATCATTGAGGTTAATCACTTCGGGGGTGACATCCATGCGCCGGGCAAAACCCAGGAGCTGATGGGTAATGGTTCGGGCCCGCTTCACGCTGTCCAGGATTCCGTTTACATTGGTCAGGAACTTGTCCCTGTCCAGGTTGTTCTCGGAGAGAGTCAGAATATCTCTAATGAGGCCGGCCTTTTCATTGATGATGGCAAGGGGATTGTTGATTTCGTGCGAGACACCCGCGGCGAGCCGGCCGATGGATGCCAGCTTGGTAGCATGTTCGACCTCCCTGAGCGCCTCCTCCCGTTTCTGATCGGATTCTTTGATCCAGTTAACCATGACATGGATCATGCGGAAGGACGCGATGAGGATCAGACAGACGGTTACCGCAAGAAGAGCAAAATATTCAGTCCTGAACACTGCGGCGATCCTGGAACCGGCACCGGATTTTTCGACTACGCACAGGATCCAGGAGGAATCCTTGATAAAGGCATAACCAAAAACATAAGGAGGCCGATCTTTTTCATCAATATCCACAATCGTGGTGCCGCGCTGGCGCACAAGGGTCGGGATGGGGTACTGCTCCAACACGTTTCCATGGTGTTGAGAAGGCGTCTGAAGGGTCCCGCTGTGATTAATGATAAATGCATCATCGTCTTTGCCGAGTTTGATGGATGATAACAATCTGTTCAGGGTCTCCATGTCAATCGTGGCCCTTAGAATCCAGAAGGTCTCCTTGTCCGGTTCGTCGTTTTTCACCGCAATGGCAAAGTGGGGCAATCTCCGATAACCCAGAAACACGTCACTCACATAGATTCCCCGTGTCACCGCCTTATGGAACCATTCCTGGTTGGCGTAATCCTTGCCTTGCAGATTGTAAGGCCCCGCATAGGACTGCTGGATCCCGTGCTTATCAATCAGGCCGAGATCGACCACCACACCGAATTCCCTTTTGAATCCGGCAAATACCTTGGCCAGCAACTGCGGGTCCGACAGATGCTCGTATCGATGACCGGAGGCCAGGAAACGGAGAGCAGAAATCTTCACATCCACGAAATATTCAATAGAGTTCGTCGCATTTTCTATGTCCCAGGCCAACTGCTGCCGTGATTCCTCATGAAAGAGATTCTGCAGCAAATAATAGCTTGCAAAGATCAGGATGAACAGCGGGACCAGGATCAGTGGCGCCATCCTGAAGATAAAAGTTCTTTGCAGACTTTTGTATCGCCTCTCACCAAAATCCGCATTGGAAATATTGGAGCGATATGTGAAAAGGTCTTTAAGGGAACCGATAACATTCTGAATTTTCATGGCAAATCGAAGTATACTCAAGTTCAAACCGCGATTCAACACACAAATGTGCGATAAGACATATATCCGGAGCAGGGTGTCATAGACAGTGGCCGCTGTTTCAATGGGGAATGAAAACATTAATCAGGCATGGGTCGTTCCAGCCTGAAAGGTTCATGTTCTGATGAGGTGCTTCAGGGGTGTGACGCTATTGGTTTTTCCGCTGAGGATAACAACGACCACCGCCCCCAAAATCTGGAGAGGGTGACAAGGTGTATGTCGGCGGTTCATAACCCGCAGGGAGTAATGCTTACGGAGTTGCCCGTCCTTTAATACAGCGCATAGGTGACCAGCCTGCCGTCAAGACCGCCGCTTTTGAGCGGTCTTTTCGCGGAGGCCCGCAGACCGATGCGTTTGATCCACTCCCGGTTGCCGAAGTAAATAAAGGCCGTGCAACCCGTGCATCGCTGCTTGAGAAAATCGCCCAGCTCCCGATAGAACTCGCCCGCCTTCCGTTCGTGCTTCAGGCGAAGGCCATAGGGGGGATTGCAGACGATGACGGACTTCTCGATCTTGTCGATCTTTCGGAAATCGGTGACGTTGAATTGGATCCGGTCGCCGAAGGGAATTTTTCGGGCATTCATCGTCGCCGCGCTGACCGCCTGCGAGGCAATATCACTTGCGGCGATCAACCCCTCGGGCAGGGGGCGGACGGCGCCGTCGGCCTCCGCTTTCACCGATTGCCAGAGACCCGGATCAAAATCGGGCAGCCGTTCAAACCCGAAGCGTGGGCGCAGGTATCCCGGGGGAATCCGGCAATAGGCCATCAAGGCCTCGGTGATCAACGTCCCGGACCCGCACATGGGGTCGACCAGGGGCTGCGCGCCGTCCCACCCTGTCATTCGGATGATGGCCGCGGCCACCGTCTCCTGCATGGGCGCTTCTACGCTGTCCTGCCGATAACCCCGCCGGTGAAGCGACCCGCCCGACGCGTCGAGGCTGATGGTTGCGTGGTTTGACTCGATATGCAGATTGATCCAGACGTCGGGGGCGCGGGTGTCGATGCTGGGTCGCTGCCCGCAGGATTCCCGGAAGGTGTCGACAATGGCATCCTTCAAACAGAGCCCCGCGTACTGGGAGTGCCGGATGCCACTGTTGGACACCGTTGCGAAGACGGCGAAGGTCTGGTCGGTCCCAAACAGGTTCGACCAGGGGATTGATTTCGCGGTTTTCTGCAGGTACTTCGTACTGTGGCACTGGAAGCTGATCAGCGGGGCCAGGACACGGGTGATGAGCCGGGAGCAATAGTTGATGCGGTAGAGCGCGGCCTGATCCGCGCTGAAATGAACGCCCCGGTAAACCGGCGCCGGATCGGCGGCACCGAGCCCCGCGAGTTCCTCCGATCCCATCCCCTCAAGTCCGTCCGCTATCTGCCCGAAGAAACGCCGGTTCTGCTGATATTGAAACATAGGAATCTCCTGCCACGTGGGGCGAGCCGACTCTGCCGGCCCCCATCAGGTTTGTCTCAGGATGCCCCTCCTCGCAGCAATGAGTCTGCCTGCATCCGCTGGCACGCCATGTTACATCATTCTTCCCGCGAGTCAATAACGATGATTCTCGCCCCGCAATGGCAAACTCATTTGCCCTGACCCTGTCGCAGCTTTGTTCTAGAGCGCATTCTGTTTCTGATGTTCGGTTGTCTCCCTTTTCGGTTCAGGCATGACGATGGTTCCCTTTCTGGATTGCAAGCGTTTTCCCGGTGACGTCCTTGACAAACGGCGATTTGCTGCTATTAATGGAGGCAGACTTATTGAGATGATTGGGTGGGGTGTGAGGTCCTCGGCTAGAGGTGTGACGGCGAGCAAGGAGGGGGAGTCAGCATGATTGCAAACCCAGACCTGATAGGCTTAATCGCTCAGAAATCGCCTCAGGAAGCTTTCTTGGTGCCGGAAGAGGACGGGAGCATTGTCTTGCGGACCCTTCGGCAAATCTGCGATATCAGAAGCGGGGGAGAGGACAAGAAGCTTTTTGTGGCGTTGCTGCGGGCCCAAGGCGGCGATGCACAGGCGGAGCTTTTCGGCTATCTCGATGGGTTGTCCACAAAAGAGATAGAACGCGTGATGGTGCAGATGGAGCTGCGCTTTAAACGGAGCCGACCGGCGGCCTGAGAACGCGGATTCCGGCATCTGTCTTTCTTAGATTATTGGCCGGTTCTTTTTGTGATTGGGGCGCTGTAGAAGAAAGAGAAAGGGCATCCACAATCACACCCTGCCTTTGAACCGGGAGCAAAATGATCCTGGCCGCCGGCAACATGAACATCCCACGAACATTTACCTGCCTCCGATGCTTCCTGTGACAGATGATTATTTAACGAAAAAGATGTAATATGGTGCCATAGGATTGAATACGAAGGAGGAGAGGCAGTTATCTTGACGGTCCGGTCTATTTCATGCTCTGGACGAATTTCGTTGTGAGAACTTTTCAGAAGGACGGCTGATGCGCATTCTGAAATATGCCCTGATAGGTGTGCTGCTCCTGCTGCTGGCTGCCGGAGGGGTTTTCTATCTTTCGAAGACCAGGCCGAGCGACTCCAAGGAGATCGAGCCCCGGTACAAGGAAGTGACAGTCTCCTACGGGACCTTCAGGGTCACGGTGACGGCCGATGGGGTGGTAAAGCCCATCGACAGGATCGAAGTCAAATCGAAGGCGAGCGGCCAGATCGAAGAGCTGCCGGTGGAGCAGGGTGACTTCGTCCGCAAGGGCGACTTGATAGCGAGGCTCGATCAGAAGGACGAACGGGCCGAGGTTGCCAAAGCGCAGGCGGAGCTCGACATTGCCAGGGCGGAGCTCAAACAGGCCCGACAGACCTTCAAGCGCCGCAGGGAACTCTTTGGGAAAGGTTTTATTTCGACGGAGGAGCGTGACGAGAGCGAACGGAGCCTGGCCGTCGCCAAAGCAAAGGTAGTGCAGACGGCCACCGTCCTGGACCGCGCCAGGGAGCGGCTCGCCGAGTCGGTGGTGCGGGCACCGGCGGACGGGATCATTCTTCAGAAGAAAGTTGAGGAGGGTCAGATCATCTCCTCGGGGGTGAGCAACGTAAGCGGCGGCACCCCCATCGTCGATCTCGCGGACATGCGCTTCGTCCATATCGAATCGGGGGTCGATGAAATCGACATCGGCAA
>CALZGC010000152.1 GCA_945786985.1 uncultured Nitrospirota bacterium
ATCGCCGAATTCGAGAAACAGCTGGACACAGGCGGTTACCTGCTGCTCGGCCACTCGGAGTCGCTCATGAACCTCTCGACCGCGTTCAGCCTGAAACATTTCAAGAACGACATGGTCTATCAGAAAGCCTGAGACGCCGGTGTTCTTATTAGATGGGGACCCTGTAAACCAGTGAAAGTCCACAGCACAACGGATACCATCCGGGCTCTGGTGGTCGATGATTCGGCCTATCTGAGGCGCCTCATCTCCAGCACTCTCAGCGCCATCCCCGGCGTGCACGTGGTGGGAACGGCATTCAACGGAACGGATGCCATCCCCATGACCCTGCGTCTCAAGCCCGATCTGATCACGCTGGATCTGGAGATGCCGCAGATGAACGGCTACACCTTCCTGCGCTGGCTCATGCAGGAGCAGCCAACCTCCACCATCATCGTCAGCTCAGAGGGGGGCGAAGAGAATGTCCTGAAAGCCCTTGAATTGGGTGCGGTCGATTTCATCGTCAAACCCACCCGTCGGATTACGCCCGAGCTGAACGTCATCCGGGACGTCCTGATCGAGAAAATCCGGATACTGCGAAACCTGAGGATAGACAACGTCAAACGGCGACTTGTCTGGCAACCTCCGGAAATTCCGGCCCCGGCCTGCCCGGTCTCGCCGACCCAAAAGGGGTCGTCCATCGATCTGGTGGCGATCGGCGCCTCCACCGGTGGCCCCCCGGCGCTGCAGACCATTCTCAGTCAGCTGCCCGAGGATTTCCCGGCAACCGTGACCGTGGTTCAGCACATGCCGCCCAAGTTTACCCGCTATTTTTCACAGCGTCTGAACGACTCGTGCCGACTGCCCGTCAAAGAAGCGGAAGAAGGGGATATCCTGCTGCCGGGCCGCGTGCTGGTTGCGCCGGGAGGGGCCAACATGGTCCTCAGGCAAGCGTCTGCCGGAATTGTCGTGGCCCTGGCCCCGCCGTCGCCGGAGGACAAGTATACGCCGTCGGTCAATGCCATGATGCAGTCGGCGGCAGAGCTCTTCGGGAAACGGGTGCTCGGGGTGCTGCTCACCGGGATGGGAGATGACGGTCGCATCGGCATGGGGGCGATCAAGGCAGCCAACGGTAGAGCCATCGCCGAGTCCGAAGAGACGGCGATTGTCTTCGGGATGCCGGGGGAGGCCGTCAGGGCCGGCGCGGTGGATCAAGTCGTTCCCCTGGACAAGATTGCCCGGAGGATCTGGTCTATCTGTGTTCCCAGGGAGGGCTAACCCGTCAATATTCACTGATCCAAAAAAGATGCCGGACTACCATGAAAGTGAGGCGGAACAGATGGATGCCCGCACACTTTCATCCATATTCAATCACAGCGATGAGGAGTCATCGAATGGAAGAGAGAAAAATGCCAGGTAGTGGTGCTCTGGACAGAGGGGAGGAGTTCCTCCAGATCTTCTACAAGGGGGCGGAGTTCACCAAAGAATTAATGGTCGAAAATGAGAAGCTTCGCTACAAGGTGCTGCAGCTGGAAGAAAAAGTGGGGTCCGAAGGGGAGGCCTCGGGCACCGGCGAGCGCGTGTCCTATCTGGAAGATCGCGTCGCTCTTCTGGAGCAGGACAAAGAGAGGCTCTTGAAAAAACACGAGGAGATCGAGAAAGAGAACCAGGATTTCGCCGACCGCTATGTGGAAGTCCAGGAAGAGAACAACAACCTGGCCAACCTCTATATTGCAAGCCATCAGCTTCACTCAACCCTCGATCATCGCGAGGTCCTCCGAATTATCCTGGAAATCGTCATAAATCTGGTGGGCGCAGAGACCTTCTGCATTATGCTTTTGGATGAAAAGCAGGAGACCATGGCCACCGTCGCAGCCGAGGGGATTGAGCCGGGCCAGATCGAGCGCATACCCGTCGGCAGCGGTCTCATCGGACAGGTGGCCAGAACGGGCGACCCCTATTTCTCAGAAAACCTGGACCGCCATCAGGAGGTGGATCTGCAGCAGCCCATGGCCTGCGTCCCCCTGACAATCAACGACACGGTCATTGGACTTCTGGTCATCTATAACCTGCTGAGCCAGAAGGACTGTTTCCAGAGTATCGATTTTGAGCTGTTCAACCTCCTGGCCGGGCACGCAGCGACTGCCATTTACAGCTCAGAACTCTATTCAAGATCCGAGCGGAAGTTGTCGACCATTCAGGGGTTCCTGAGTCTGCTCAGCGAAGCGCCCCATGAGAACGCACAGTGATGGGTCCCTGCCGTGGCGACGGCTCGTGCAATGACTGATTTTAGAATTCAACGAAACGGAGGAGATAAGAGCATGGCCAAACACAACATTCTGATCGTGGAGGATTCCCCGACCATGCGGCAGCTGATCAAGTTCTCTTTGAAGAGAATCCCGGACTGCAACCTGGTCGAAGCCAGCGACGGTGTGGATGGGTGGAAGAAGCTTTCAAACCGCGAATTCGATCTGATCCTGACAGACATCAACATGCCGGTCATGGACGGACTGAAGCTGGTCAGCCTCATCCGCAATGACGACAAGAAGCGAGAAATCCCGATCATCATCATCACCACCGAGGGCGCCGAAGAAGACATGAAACGGGGACTGGCACTCGGCGCCAACGACTACATCGCCAAACCGATTCAATCACATACCCTTCTGGACCTGGTGAAGAAATACCTCAATGGCGGGTGATCCACAGGGGACTTGCCCAAACCGGGAAAGGCTTGGCCGACGGGACGCGCGACGCGCGTGCGCGCGAGAAACCAGACCCGCACCCTGCGGTGCGACAGACCGATGACGGGCCAGTGATTGGCGAAAAATTGTATAGACCCGTGGAGGAAAAAGTTTTCCACTTTTTGGACACCCTCTCATGAAAAAGAGAAAAAGTTTTCCCATATTCCGGGATTCGAATTTTTCAATACGCTGTCCTTCCTGAATCCGACCACTTCGCCAACCTCTATAGATTTCAATCCGTTAGGGATACCAGGAGCTCCGGAGAGTCATCTGTGCAGATTCACGGTATGGGTGTTGCGGAGATTCTTCGAATCCGTCTCTCATGCTTCTCGACCTCGCTGCATCCTCCCGATCTGCTCCTGATCATGCGCCGGGCAGCCGGACTACCTCTAAACTGATCCCCACGCCGAAGGGGCGCCTGGCGCTAAAGGAAATCTTGAAAAAGTGGGGGGGGGGGTGGACCCCCCACCAACCGGGGGTCCCCCGGGGGG
>CALZGC010000153.1 GCA_945786985.1 uncultured Nitrospirota bacterium
CGCTTTAGATAATTCATGCCGCCTTCGGCGGCTACTAAAACAAGGTATCTTGAGGTGTTGCGGTGCTCAAATCCTCAACGTATGAAAAATACGCCTCCGGTTTTGCGCTCCTCACGCCTTGTCCTGCGGGAAAATAGAAGCAACCTGAGCAGTTACGATTTCTTTTTGATCTCCTCCAAAAAGCCCGAGAAACGAGAGCCGGGGAGAGGAGCCGTCACGATTAGGCGATAGGTCAGGGTGGGGCAGACCCAGCAAAATTGGCACATATGTGGGGCATTCGACCCATTCATGGCCTCGCATAGCAAGAAAAGTGGGGGTGTCCCTACAAAAGGGTCTTGCCCCAGATTGCGAAAACCGGATCGGAGAGCGTCACCTGGGGAAAGTAGCGGTCCGCATCGGGTCGGGGGTAGCCTCGAACGGATTCGGTGTGTAGATCTTTAAAGCTACCCGATTTTCGGAAGTACTCGACCACCAGCCCCATGCGCTCGAAGGGATGCAGCTCGGTCCAGAGACGGATGACCTTCGGCGGAAACCAGCGGTGGGAGAAGGCGACGATGAAGGGGCCCCCCCGTTTGAGGACCCGCGAGATTTCCTGAAAGATCCGGATGGGCTCGGTGAGGTATTGCACCGAGACGCAGCACAGGGCGGCCTCGAAGGCGCCGTCGTTGAAGGGGAGCGGCTTGTCGCTGTTCAGATCGTGGATCACCACTTTCGAAAGTCGTCCGTTTTGTGCCATCTCCGCCCGATTCAACCCGAGACCGGTCACGTTAAGTCCCTCCACCTGCTCGGGCAGATGGGAATGAGAACCGCTCATCAGATCGAGGACCTGCATGCCGGGTCTGAGAATCCGGCCGTAGATCTCCGCAATGGCCCGCGACGCGGCAGCATCGATCTGCTCGACCACGCGGGGGGTGCTGTAGAAGGCGGCATCGTCACCGTCATCGTCCCGGCCGAAGGGCGCACCGTGAAAGAAGTCCGTGTCGAGATGATGCACACAGGCCTGCACCCCGGGACCGTCATCGGTCATCGTGTAGGCAATGTCATGGCAGACGCCGCCTCGTTCTGTGACGGGGTCCAGGGACTTCACCACTTTGGCCCCGAGGGTGATGGGGTAGGCCGCCAGGGGGCGGTTCAAATCGACCTGAAGCAAAGCGCCCTTGTTTCCCAGGTATCGGCAGGGACGGGTCTCTTCCGGGAAGGTCTCCGGTGCAGCGATCATCCCGCGAGGATAGAAACGGCCGGGCCGCAACACGGTCGGGCCATTGTCCCGGAACTGCTGATTAATCTGGGCGTGCCGGACGGTTACCACCAGTTGATCGTTGTACGGCGGGACCAGAACCCCGGCGCCAAACTCCTCTACCCGCGCCTCCCCCTCTTGCATGGAGGGGAGGAGCCGAGCCGTGTGGCCCGGGAGGATATCGCGCCAGAAATTGATCCGTGGGAAGAAATACCGGTCCCGGTGCCGAGCGTAATTACTCTTCCAGAGAATTTCGAATTCGACACTGGCCCGCTCGGACTGATTCATGGTCTCATTGGTAACGCATCTGCATGCCGGCGTCAACTCAAATTGAGGCGGGCGACAAACGGAACAGGGGCAGGTGCATTCCAGCGGCTTCGTTTCGTCATGAGAGAGGTCAGGCCGTCGAGAACCAGGAGGCTCCTGTAACATGCCGGTTCAGCTCTTCTTCACCCGTGCATCACGTTCCCTGATACAAAAAGGCGACAGACCAACCGATATATATTCGCCTCACTTGGCGCGGCCGCCAACCTGTGGTTAAATTGACAATCATATCAGAGGGGGGGAACGCCATGGCACCGAGCAGCGGGGAGGGGGGTGCCGGTCGCGACGATCTTGGAGCGTCGAACGAAGCAGAAACAAAGGACAATGTGTGGCGGCCGTGTAACGGCACGTACTCGATCCCTGCGCCGCTGGCAGAGCGGTATCATCGCATCCTCCAGAGCATTCCCGTATCGATCTGGGAAGAAGACTTCTCAGCCGTCAAGAAACACCTCGACCGGTTCCGGAAAAGAGCTGTTCCCCTGAGGGCGCACTTCGAAAACCGTCCCGAAGAGGTCCTCTCGCTGGCCCGTAAGGTCAGGATCATCAACGTCAATGACTATACGCTCCAGTTCTATGAGGCCGCAAGCAGGGAGGAGCTCTTCTGCGGACTTCACCGTATTTTCAATAAGGTCTCCTATGATACCTTTCGGGAGGAGCTCATTGCGCTGGGAGAAGGCCGGACGGTCTTCTCGACGGAAACGGTGAACGTCTCCCTGAAGGGTGGGATCAAGCATATCCTCCTGCAGCTCTCCGTTCCGCCCGGATTTGAAGAGAGCCTGTCTCTGGTGCTTGTGAATATCGTCGATATAACCCAACTGAAAGAGCGGGAAGCTGGTCTAAAGGAAGAGGTTGACAAGTATCGAATCATCTTCGAGTCACTCCACGATGCGATCTTTCTCACGGACCAGGAGACGGGGATCATCATTGAAGCCAACCGGAATGCGGAGCGAGTCAGCGCCAGGAATCGTGAGGAGCTGATCGGGATGCACGCGGCCCAGATTCTCTCGCCACCCGAGGGAGGCCCGGCACAGCCTTCCGGGCGGGCGGCCGAATCCACGGAGAAAGTTCAATCCCTTTGCATTTCGCAGGCCGACGGCAGAAAAAAAAGGGTTTCCGTGAGTGCGATCCGAACCGAGTATGCCGGAAAACCGGTGACGGTCCATACCCTTCGGGAGGTGAGCCCCGAGACAGGACGAATTCACGATCTTCTGGAAGCGCTGGACCCTGCTTCGAGCCGGCTGCTTCAGTGGGGAGCGGCCCGGGGGCTTTCAAAACGGGAGAGCGAAGTGCTCTCCCTGGTTGTCTCCGGACTGTCGAACCGGGAGATCGCGGAGCGGCTCTGCATCAGCAGCAAGACCGTCGACACGCACCGCACACGGGTTATGCGAAAGCTCGGTACCCACAGCACCGCGGATCTCGTGAAGAATGCCCTGTTGGGTGAGCTGCTGGAGTAACTTTAAGAAGCGATGGGGCGGGCCGCTTTTCTTTCGCTGCACAGGGTTCCGCACGCATAGCAGGCCCCGCCGGCCGATGTTTCTGCCATCTGTCAGGTCTTCCCTCCACGAGAATACCGGCTTCACCCGACAGCGAATACACCCTTTCCCTCATTGTGTCCTCGGACCCGAGGAGGTTTACTGAGGCATGCGTGAGAAAAGGATTCCTCCGTCCAACGCTTCTCGCAATTCGAGAGCTTGAGACCCCATTGCCTGCGAGCCATACTTTTGTCCTGAAACCAAGAGGGGTTCGTATAGGCCGCAGGGAGCGCTGAGGGAAGCGGAAGACGTCACGGGGAATCCGTCGAGAGGGGGTAGTAATTGAGATGCTGAAAGAGGTCGGAACATGGATCGGGGCGCTGGTGAGCGGGGCCCTTGGGTTCCTGGCACTGTCGCTCACGGGGGTCTTCAATCCGAGCATTTCCGGTGCGGGAGAACTCGTGAGTCTGATCGCCGCGGTGACGGTGTGCGTGATGGCTTTCCGGGCAGCTGCGCTGAGGGGATAAGCCCGCTTGTTACGGATGTGCTGCATTAGGCGGGGGTATTGCTACAAACTTGATACGGTACAATTTAGGCGCGCCCGGACGGCGTGCTGAGAACAAAAGAAGGGGAGCTTTCGCTCCCCTTCTTTTGGGGCGGTTCTCGTAGCTAACTATCTTCGTCTGTACCGGCCGTCGTCGTCGCTGCTCTGGTCGTCACGTCTGTCATCGTCATCGCTGCCGTCGTCACTGCTGTCGTCGTCATGGCCGCCGCCCGTACCGGGGCCTCTCTCATCCCACTCCATGCCGTGGCAGGTGAAGCAGGAGGGGGGACCGAAGCCGCCCCGAAGGTCGTCACCGTGACAGGTTGTGCAGCCGTTGGTGAAGGGACGCTCCTTACCGGGCCTGTGCAGGAAGCCGCTTTCATCATCGGTATGATCGTCGGGGGGACCGGTCGGTGTTCCGCCGTCGTCACAGCTCGGATCGGTACCGAGGAAGTCCGCGATGGCCTGGATTTGGGCCGCGTCCAGGTTGAGGCTTCCCATGCCGCCAACATTACCGGCAATGGCCGCATCAATTTGATCCGCCGTGCGGCACGGTTTCCCGGCAGAATGGCAGCCGGCGCAGTTGGCCGTCCACAGCTCCTCACCGGTCATGGGCGGTGCAGGAACGCAGGCTCCCTTCGTGGTGTCGCAGACCTCGTCCGCGGCGCAGTCATCGTCCACGGAACACCCACCGGTGGCCACGCACTTATCGACTTCGTCACAGTCCTGGTCCGGACACGGATCCGATCCCGGTTCGCAGCCGCTGGCCGGGTTGCAGGTTTCAGCGCCGTTACAGAACGAATCATCGGCACAGCTCGCGTCAACGGGCGTGTTGACGCAATTACCGGCATCGCAGGAGTCGACCGTACAAGCGACGCCATCATCGCACGAGATGGGCGTGAAGATGCAGTTGCCCCCGACACAAGAGTCGTCGGTACAGGCATCCTGGTCATCACAAAGCTTTCCGGCACAAAGGTCATCGGGCACACAGCTTCCGGTCGCCGGATCGCAGGACGCGCCGCCCGGGCACGTCACAAAGACGCTGAGACAGCCTAATGCGGCATCACAGGAATCGGTCGTACAGAGGTTGTTGTCATCGCAGTCGAGTGCCGTTCCCGCAACACATCCACCGTCCACACAGGTCGCGGTCCCGTTGCAGACGTCCCCGTCGTCGCAGTCCACACCTGCGCAGGGATCGATAACTGGATTACAGTCGGGATCGTCCATGTCATAGAGGAGATCTCCGTCGTTATCGAGACTCAGGGTGAAGGACCCATCGCTGAACGGAGTGTTCGGTCCAAACTGTTCCTCGGACCCGTCACAGGGGTCGAGCGCGATCGTTGCCACCGGATTCGTACCTCCTGGATAACCAGGCGGTATCGTGTTCTCCGGGTCCGGCGTCTCCGGGCTGGCGTGACAACCTGCGCACGGGTGGAAACCGGCGTTTCTGTGATGCTCCCTCAGGCCCGCACCGTTATGACACTGGACACAGTTCGGTGTGGGCGCAGGAGTCACGAAAGGGGAGGTTGATACGGGATCATCGTGGCATACATAACATTTGTTGCCGACTGCAGCGGCGTGGGTGACATGGGTCGGGTCTCCCGAATGCGAAAAGACATTGGTGTGGCACTGTCGGCAGTTGTCCGAGGTTCCGAAGAAGCCGAAGTCGGAGAAGGCACTCGCGTTCGGCACCCACGCGGCCAAACACGCCGCGAGGACAAAAGATAAAATAATCGTGGTTTTCTTCATAAAACCCTCCTCAAGCAGTCTTCCGTTTCTGTGGATTACCCGGTTTCGTCCCCAGATGTTTCTTGCTGAGTCTCATCCCTCTTCGAATGATAAGAAAGACCTTATGTCGATCCTGTCTCAAGTTGAACGCGAGATCCGAGACCGGCCCCTTCCCGGTTGAGTTATCAGTTTAGGACGCAAGGCCGCCTGTTTTTCGCCCCGAATGGTTGGAGGGTTGTCAAAAAGATCACTATTCAGGGAAAACCCCCCAACGATGCCTAAGAATAAGCAATAAGAATGCCAACAACGACGGAACCTGGCGAGACTAAAATAACCTCAAGATAACAGCCGGTTAACCGGCTGTCAAAAAAGTGTTGAATAAACAATGACATATGAGATGGGTGGTTTCGCGCACGAGATGCGTACTTTAGCCCAAGGGGGGCCATTACGACAACCTTGATGCTCGCCCGGACGGTGCATGGGGCGAAACAAAAAAAGGGGAGCTTTCGCTCCCCTTTCTTGTTACGCGGTTTTCGGAACCAACTATCTTCTGCTTCCACGTGTGTGACGGCGGCGACGGTCACGGTCGCGGTCGTTGTCACTGCTGTCGTCGTCATGGTCGCGGACGCCGCCCGTTCCGGGGGCTCCCTCGTCCCACTCCTTGCCGTGGCAGGTGAAGCAGGAAGGTGCAAATCCACCGGTGTCAGGGCCTGTCAACATACTGCCGTGGCAGCCGGTGCAGCCGTTGGTGAAGGGCCTCTCCTTGCCGGGTGCATGTTTGCAGCCGCTTTCATCATCGGTGTGGGTGGCCGGCGGGTTGAATCGGCAGCCATTCATCGTGCCGCCGCCACCGCTAGGTGCCCTCTCATCCCACTCCTTGCCGTGGCAGGTGTAGCAGGAGGGGGCGATGAGACCTCTAAGGTCCGGGCCATGGCAGCCGGCGCAGCCGTTGGTAAACGGCCTGTTCTTGCCGGGTGCATGCTTGCAGCCGCTTTCGTCGTCGGTGTGGCTGGCTGGCGGATCGAACAGACAACCCTGGACGGTGCCGGTCGGTGGCGCACTACAGTCCTGAGAACAGTTGTCTGCATTTTCAGGGGCGTCACATGCTCCGTCGCCACAGACAGGACCCGTCGTAGTATCACAGTCGGCAGGACAGTTAACTGCAGTCTCGCCGGAGTCACACGTTCCGTCGCCACAGGTAGGACCGCCGCCGCCACAGCCGGCGGTCACGTCAGCACAGGCGAAACAATTGTTACCAGCCAGAAAGTCATTTTGCATCGGGGTACAGGAATTCGTCGCAATACACGGGACAAAACCCCCGGTGCCGTGACAAGTCGCGCACGTGATAGTCTCGGCGGTTCCGGCGCAGTCTGTACTAAGCTGGGCCATAAAACCCTGGTTGGCCTGGGCGCTGGGCGCCCATACGGCCAGCGCGACCGCAATCGTTAGAATCGTAAAAAAGGTTGTCATCTTTTTCATACAAAT
Organism: uncultured Nitrospirota bacterium; assembly: GCA_945786985.1. GTDB lineage: Bacteria > CG2-30-53-67 > CG2-30-53-67 > CG2-30-53-67 > CG2-30-53-67 > CALZGC01. The sequence goes on from CALZGC010000153.1 coordinate 6,791, forward strand.
ATCTCCTTTTCTATGCTTTGGGTTAATGTTGAGGCTTAAAACCTATCGCCCCCCGCTTCCCTCTTTGTTGCTCGTGATGCCCTGCATCACCTATACAGAGCGCCATAACTTCACATACCTTTGTTGCTTCCTCGTCTCGTTGTTGCGGCGTACGATCAAGTTGCAATTCGTGTCTGTTGATTAGTTTCCGAATTGGAAACTAATTCGTGCCCGTTCTAATCTCCCGATGGGCACTCACTCACACACCCCCATGTTCCCTGCCGGCTCTCACCCCCCTTCAGAATATAGAAAAGACCGTTCGCCCTTTCCCGTCTTCAGTTGAAAACGAGATGCGAAACGGCCCCCTCCGCGATCGATTTTGTATGAACGGCTCGGAAGGCGGCCTCTTTTTGCCCCCAAAATAGGCA
>CALZGC010000154.1 GCA_945786985.1 uncultured Nitrospirota bacterium
AATTAGGCGTATCAAGACGGCGAACTTATAAGTCAATAGCTCCAATAGTGCCTCAAAAAGTCCTAAATAGTATGATATAGCATATCCTGGCTTGTCAGATTTTTCCTACGTGATGTTGATTTATTTCACTGTTTGTGGTAAAGTTTTGCTTGTTCTTTTTTTGGTTTGCCATATGGTATGTCAAAATAATGGCGAATAATTGTTTGTTTTTTTCGTGTATGTTTGCAGCGACTCTATTTATGAATGGGTTGTCTGCAATGTGCTGAGGGAAGAGAGTGAGACGGAAACTGGGTTATTCGGGCTTTACCTACGTGGAGTTGATCATAACCGTCTCCATAATTGCGCTGACCTTGGCGTTCTCGGGGCCGTCGCTCGAAAGATTCGCCAAACAGAGCAAGACGAAAGCAGCGGCCCGGGAGATTTACGGTCGTCTTCAGCAGGCGCGGATGACCGCGATAAAAGAAAATGCAAGTGTGCCTGCAGTCTTTACAAATGCCGGTTCCGGCGTCATGACGATTTCGTACGCGACGGGCGGAACTCAGGTTTTGAATTTGTCTGCCGAGTCTCATCTGAGAGGTGCTTTTATCTCCAGCAATCCATTGACGATAACCTTTGGTTCGAACGGTACGGCTTACGCGAGTAGGACTGTGGAAGTCTGTCATTCGGACGGGGATCTCAAGGCATACGCCATTGTGGTCAATAATGGTGGGGGAATTCGGATTGAGCGACGCGATCAGTGTACATGATAATGAATCAGGGTTCACCCTGATAGAGCTTCTCATTTCTCTAGTCGTTCTCTCATTCGGTTTGCTGGGACTGGCGGGGCTCCAGGTTCAGGTGGTCAAGGCCAACGCGTTCAATCGAGACATGACCATCGCAGCGGCCATCGGCACGGGACTTGTCGAGGAGGCGGTGGCGGTTGCAAGAGACGTGGGGATTGCCGATCAAAATTTCACGAATTTGTTTTCCGGCAACGATGATCCGGCCAACCCTCAAGCATTTGATTTGAGCGCCCTTGCGAACACAGGCACCATCGGAAACGATCCATACAGCGGACGGTACAGATGGAACCGGATGGTGGATATGAGAGCGAATTTCGCCATCGTTGATGTTGAGGTCCGCTGGCCGAACCGTTACGACCCGTCGAACGACCATCAGCTTCGCTTTCGAGATGTGGTTCAGTGAGGACGATGATGGCCGACGGAGAACGATTACATTACGATAGGAACCAAACAGGCTTCACGTTGGTTGAGATTCTCGTTGTCCTTGCCGTGACGGGGATCGTGACGGTCGGGCTGGTCAGCTTCATGATCTCGCAAAGCCGGGGATACAATCTTCAGGAAGACTTGGCCGAAATGGAGCAGAACGCGCGCGTTGCCATGGAGTACTTCACGAATCAGTTGCGAAAAGCAAAGGATGTAACAGTCTTTACTACAGACGATAATACAGGAGATGATCTCTTTCCCCTCATCGAAATAGATGGCGAGAAATACTATTTTCGAAAAAGTAGTACAGGTGGTGATCTCACAAATGAAATGCAGTCGGAACGGATCGGAATACAGAACGCGGCAGGTTCCGTCAACGAATACGTCGCCTACTTTCTGCAGGACGTCAATGGCGATGGAAATCTCGACCTGCCCATGTTTCAACGAAACGGGGACACCTTGACGATAACCATCGTTGGACGGACGCGCCATGTAGACCCCCGATACAACACCAACGGAGGCTACCGGCAGATTGTACTGACGAGCAGGGTCGTTTTGAGGAATTCATGACCACGATCTGGCAGCAAGGAAGAAGCAAGAAACGACGGATCGAGCCCTCCAGGGAAGAGGGATTTGCCCTGGTGACGGCCATGCTGGCCTTGGTCTCGCTGACGGTTCTGGGCGTCAATGCAATGACCAATACCACCATCGAGACGATGATCGCTGGTAACGATTACAAATCTGACGCAAGGCTGCTTGCGTCGGATGGGTGTGTCAACATTGCTTTGGCCTCTCTGGCCGACCTGCTCTACGGGACGAACGGGGGCGGGACTATGTTGTCCATACCCGTGGGAAACATGACGTTTCCCATGTTGTTCCGAAACGTGGACGACCTTTTGAATTTTGATGTAAATTTCGATGATATTACACCTGTCCTGAATGCCTATCTTCTCAGAAACAATGACATTCAGACAGGTGAAACAATCAACACCCTCTGCACGTTGAACGCAACCGATGTTTACACGATCCATCTGGAGGACAACGAGGGGGAGTCCAGTGAGGACGGCAATGCGGCGCGCGATGCAGACGGCTTTGTCTACCTGCTTGCAAGACTCAACACCCAGGTTGGCAACACGACCCGCACAGAAGACATGGTGAAGCTGACACTCCGTGACACCACCAGCCTTTTCGACGGCACCGTAAATCTGATCAATCCCGATCCCAGCCAATCGGATCCGGTGCTCGCCATTCAGAACTCCAACACGAAGATCGATTTCGGGGATCCGGACGATCCTTCCACGTGGCAGGGAGTCGTTGACGGGGGGACAGACAAGGAAGGCATGGTGATCAGCGATAATCTCGCAGACACGAATGATGACCTGTTTCACACGGTCGAAACAAACAGAGTGCTTCCCGACGGGATCATCGAGAACCGTTATCAGCCGGATTTTGAGGAGCTGAGCGATTTCGTGCGGCGTTTAATTAATGGCATGACGCCCAGTGCAGAGGCCGATGAGACCATTGTGAGCTCCAGCCAGAACACCACACTTCTGGGAAGCATCAACAACCCGAAAGTCAGCTACATCAAGGGCAAGCTCGTCATGCAGGATGGTGCCGTCGGTGGCGGGATTTTGATCCTCGATGTTTTATACGGCGGCGGTGTCTTGCAGAATCAGTACGCGGGCGGCTTGGTCATGGAAGGCACGGCCCGTTACGATGGTCTTATCGTCCTGCTTCCGCAGGACAGCAATTACGATCAGCAACTCGAGGTGACACTGCAGGGGGACGCTACACTGAACGGCGCTCTGATTGCACTCTCCACGAACCAGGTGGCTGGCATACGGTATGCCGTCCGGGAGACTGCATCAGCACGGTATGACGCGAGCAATATGCTCCGTGCATTAAGGGACAATCGATACCAGGTTGTCCAGTGGTCCTACAAGTGATATCCTATCTTGCCTTTGCGGCGGGTTCCCCGCGTTCTGCAGACCGGCACGGGGGGCACCGGTTGCGGGTCGCGTCTTTCCCCTTTTTCCCTTGTTTCCATTTCTCTCGAAAGGTATAATAAGCCCGACTAACAGCAGGATATTTGTCGACACATGTCGGGGATGTTTAGATCTGCCAACAGCCCGGCTGCATTCGAAAAGAGGAGTTTCTTTCTGTTGCAGGAGGCCCCACAAGAAATGCCGCAGAAGGCCGGTCAGGCCCTTTTAAGCGTAGATCCAGCCAATCTTCCCATCTTATACGGGCGGAACGATGAAAACCTGAATCTGCTCGAAAAACTCTTCAAGATCAAAGTCTCCGCCCGGGGTAAGAAGCTCCAGATCCGGGGCGAGTCGGCCCGGGTGGATCAGGCGCGCTCTGCCATTGAGGAATTGGATCAGTCCCTGTCGACAGGAGCCCTCCGGACCGAAGATATGGAATTTGCCATTCGTGCTCTGGCCGATCACGGGCAGGTGATGCTGAAAGAGCTTTTCACCGGTGGGATACGGGTACCGTCCCGAAAGAAGGTGATCTTCCCGAAGACGCCGGCCCAGCGGAAATATATCGAGGCGATCCAGGCGTATGACATCGTGCTGGGGATCGGTCCAGCCGGGACCGGCAAGACATATCTGGCCATGGCTCTGGCGGTCTCTGCACTAGTCAACCAGGAGGTGGGTCGGATTATTCTGACCCGTCCGGCAGTGGAGGCGGGCGAGCATCTGGGATTCCTGCCGGGCGATATGTATCAGAAGATTCATCCTTATCTACATCCCCTTTACGACGCTCTTTTTGACATGATCGAGCCCGATCGGGCGAACCGTATGATCGAACGGGGTACGATTGAAATTGCGCCGCTGGCTTATATGCGCGGCCGCACCCTGAACGATTCGTTCATTATCCTGGACGAAGGACAGAACACAACGGTCGAGCAGATGAAAATGTTTCTGACCCGCCTCGGTTTCAACTCCAGGGTGGTGGTGACGGGCGACATCACCCAGGTCGATCTTCCCAAGGACAAGCAATCCGGCTTGATCCAAGTAAAGGAGATCCTCCGCGGCATCAAAGGGATCCACATCTCCTTCTTCACAAACAAGGACGTGATACGCCATAAGCTCGTTCAGGACATCATTCGTGCCTATGAGCGCCATGCCGAGGAACAGGACAGAAAATGAGCAACGCCGCTGAGAAAAGAAGAGCAAAGAAAAGAAGTGCCTCGCGCATGCAAGGATGGCGGGAGAAATTCGGTCTGGGCACCGCGGGTAGAAAACAGCGCACTCCCATTTATAAGAACACAGCGTTTCTCAAGGGCCTTCTGGCCGTGGGTGTTGTGCTGGTGCTCAGCATTCTCGTGTTGCCCGACATGCAGTTCGTTCCAGCACGGTACCAGATTGGAAGCATCAGCCCCAAGAATATCAAAGCCCCCCGGGATTTTGATGTCCCCGATCTCGCTGCGACCGAGGAGAAACGTCTGCAGGTGGTCAAGTCCGCCCGTTCCGTCTATGATTTTGATCTGTTAATTGTGGACACCCTTCAGCGTGATACGCAGAAGGCCTTTGCCTTCATGAACCGCTACTATGTGGGTAAGCAGATGCGGGCGGAGAGTGCGGCCGCCGAGCACGAAGCGCTCGATCCTGCGGAGAAAGCTCCTCCGGAGGACTTGGAGGACACGCCGCCAAAGACGGAAGCAGAGCTTTTCGAGGAGAGCTACGGTGCGTTTAAGGAGCTTCTTGACTCGGACCTCTCCAAGGAGGCCCGAGAGGCCTTCGAGCTGGAGGCCTTTTCACCCGAAACGGCTGCGGGCATCGGATCGCTCCTGAAAATGGTCATGACCCGCGGGGTGGTCGGTACACCGAATCTGCTTTCAAAGGAAGCCGACAAGGGGATCATCATACGCGGCATCGGTGAGACGTTTGAGAAGCAGATAGAGGATGTGAGCGTGTTCCTCGATGTGAACGCCGCGCGCGAGACGATCCGGACCTATACCGATGCTTCGCTCGACGCCATGGACCCAAAGACTGTTCTGGCGGTGAAGGAGGTTGCCGCCGGGCTGGTCGTTCCCAACCTCACGTTCAACCGCAATGAAACGGAGCTTCGGAAGATCCGGGAACGGGGCGCCGTGAAGACGGTCTTCTTCAAGATACAGAAGGGGGAGATGATCGTTCGCGAAGGGGAGCGGATCACCGAAGACCACGTGGCGAAGCTGAACATTTTGAAAGCCGCGCAGAAGGAGAACAACCCCTTCAGTGTATTCTCGGGGTTGCTTTTTTTCAACGCAATCCTGCTGTCCATTTTCATGATCTACATTAACCGGTTCAAGACAGCCATTGCCACAGACTTACAGAAGGTCGGCCTGCTGGGGCTGATCATCGTGGGTTCCCTGGCTCTGGTGAAGGCTTTTTACTGGATTGCCCGCGGGCTCATGGCCAATCTCGAGTTCGTGGAACCCAGCTCCGTGCTTTATGCCATCCCCTTTGCCGTATGCGGTATGCTCATCGGTGTGCTGTTTGAAGTGCGCATCTTCATTCTGCCGATCCTGATCATCAGCATCCTCTCAGGGGTCATGCTGCGGGAGGATTTGACTTTCACGCTTTATGCCCTGGTTGGAAATTTTGCGGCCGCCCTGAGCATTCAGAACTGTCGCCGGCGCAGTGCGCTGCTTCGGGGCGGGCTGATCGTGGGGGTGGCCAACGTACTGGCGGCACTCTCCATCTCGATGGTGCACAATGAGCTGTCGCTCTTCAAAGGATTGTACGACGGTATTTTCGCCCTCTCCGGGGGGCTTCTTGCTTCGGTTCTGGTGTCGTGGATGGTGCCGCTGCTGGAGGGTCTTTTTAAGATTACCACGGACATCCGCCTCCTGGAGCTCTCGGACACCAACCAGGAGACTCTCAAGGACCTGCTGGTGCATGCACCCGGGACCTACCAGCACTCCCTGATGGTCGGCAATCTTTCCGAGGAGGCCGCGGAAGCCATTGGGGCCAATCCGCTCCTGGCTCGGGTGAGTTCGCTCTATCACGACATCGGGAAGATCCACAAGGCCGAATACTTCGTGGAGAATCAGATCAATGTTGAAAACCGGCACGACAAGCTGACGCCGAGCATGAGTACGCTGGTCCTCACCTCCCACGTTAAGGACGGCGTCGAACTCGCGCGGGAGAACAAGTTGCCCAGGGTGATTACGGACATCATCCAGCAGCACCATGGTACGAGTGTCATTACGTACTTCTACCAGAAGGCCAAGGAGCAGGAAGACCCATCCATTCAGGAAACCAAAGAAGAGGACTACCGTTACCTGGGCCCGAAACCGCAGACCAAGGAGGCCGGGATTGTCATGATCGCCGATTGTATCGAGGCAGCCTCCCGCGTGTTGACCCATCCGACCCCGGCCAAGATAGAAGGGATGGTCAACAAAATCATGGAGCGGATCTATCTCGACGGACAGCTCGATGAATGTGATCTGACGCTGAAGGATCTGAGGAAAATCAAGAAGGGTATGATGCCGATCCTGACCAGTATCTACCACCAGAGGATTGACTACCCTTCAGTCAAGCTGGAAGAGGATCGGGGAGGGCCATCGAAGAGTGAAAGTCAGGCTCAGCCGACGGGGACGGGTGCCAGAGGTTCCCAGGGGGCTGATACCGTCCGTCTTGAAAAAAGCCTTCGCAACCGAACGTAAAGATGGAGAAGTCAGTGTTCTGCTGGTCGACGACAGCGTCATGCGCGAACTCAACAGTGCGTATCGCGGCATCGACCTTGCCACCGATGTACTCGCCTTTGCCCTGAATGAAGGGGCCTTCCCGGATCCCAACCCTGAGATGTTCGGTGACATCGTCGTTTCCATGGAAACGGCTACCCGGCAGGCCGCTGCGGCCGGGCATTCCACTGAGCAAGAATTGGCCTGTCTCCTGGTTCACGGCGCCCTGCACCTGTTGGGCTATGACCATGAGGGCTCCAGAGAGGATGCCGAGCGGATGGCTCGGCGGGAGAGAGAGATACTCGGGACACTGGTGTCCGACGGTATTGTATGAACCTGATATGAGGACGGCAGACGATGGGTTTGTTTAAGAGGAAACAGGACAAGCGGGCCGAAGAGATTACGGCTTGGGCGAAGGCTTACCTTGAAGAGAAAGCGCAGGGACGGGCCGTGCCGGCTGTTGAAGCCGAAGCCCTGATGGGGGAAGCCTCAGAGCCGCTGGAGAAGGTGGAAGTAGCTGCGGAGAGCGCCGCCGCTGCGTCGATGCCTGTCCGGGCGGACGAAAGATTATCCGCACAACAGCGAATGCCTGCGCTGCCTCCGGAGGAGGCAACGGTCGTGCCAACCGATGAACCTCCAGCGGAGACGACAGCGGCTGAGGAGGGGGCGAAAGCGGTTGTAGAACCGGGGGTGACCGCGAAGTTGGGATTGGAGCCGACGCCCGCGGTAGGAGAGGAGGCGCAGGCGGAGCGCACCGCACCGACATTGTTTGAGCGGCTGCGTTCGGGTCTCTCGAAGACCCGGGACGGATTCATCGGGCGAATGGATCGGCTCTTTTCAAGCAGGGAGAAGATTGACGGCGCGGTACTCGAGGAGCTGGAGCAGATCCTCATAGAATCGGATATCGGTGTCCAGCATTCCATGGCGTTGATCGGAAAGCTTGAGGAGGCAATCAAGACGCGGGACCTTGATCGGCCGGCGTTGATCAAGGGCTACATTCGGAACGAAATCCTGGGCGTCCTGAGTGCCGATGGCCATCAATTGAAGCGCCCGGCTTCGGATCCCTTTGTCATCATGGTCGTCGGCGTGAACGGCGTCGGCAAGACCACCACCATCGGGAAACTGGCCCGGCGGTTTACCCAGGCCGGCGAGGCCGTGCTTCTGGCGGCGGGGGATACCTTCAGGGCGGCGGCGGCGGAGCAGCTGGAGATCTGGGGTGGCCGCGTCGGTGCCGATGTGATCCGCCACCAGAGCGGCTCGGACCCGTCGGCGGTGATCTTTGATGCCTTGAAAGCGGCTGAATCCCGGAAGGCCGGTGTGGTCATTGCCGATACGGCCGGCCGGCTGCACACCAAGGTTAACCTGATGGAAGAGCTGAAGAAGATGAAGCGGGTCATGGACAAGGTGATCCCCGGCACCCCCCACGAAGTATTGCTGGTCCTCGATGCCACGACGGGTCAGAATGCTCTGTCCCAGGCGCGCATCTTCAACGAAGCGGTCGGTGTCACCGGGATCGTCCTGACCAAACTGGACGGCACGGCCAAGGGGGGTATCGTCACAGCCATCGTGGGAGAACTGGGCCTGCCTGTGAAGTTGATCGGGATCGGAGAGGGGATGGAAGATCTTCGTGACTTTGACCCCGAGGAATTCGTGCGGGCACTCTTCGAGGCCTCCTGATCAATCCGGATATCGCATGAGTGATCGCCATGAGAGGTCTCCAGAGGTCCCAGAGGGATCCGATCATGGGGTTTCGGCAAAGATCTTTCCGGGATTGAGTATTCCCTTCGGATCGAAAGTTTTCTTGATCTGACGCATCAGTTCGAGGGAACCGGGCGATACTTCCATGGCGAGGTAAGGCGATTTGGCAAGGCCGATGCCGTGCTCGGCCGATAATGTACCGTCCAGGCGAAGCACCTCTGTGAAGAGCTCTTTGACGGCGTCGTGGGCCTTCGGGAGGTCTTTCGGTTCGACCAGTATGTTGACATGAAGATTGCCGTCGCCGGCGTGTCCGAAGGTCAGTATTTTCAGGTTGCTGGTTTCGGCGAGCCGGGAGAGAAAGGCAAGGATCTCGGGGATGCGGCTTCTTGGGACGGCAATGTCCTCGTTGACCTTCTGCAGTCCCATACGGTTGATGGCCTGCGAGATCGTGCGCCGTGCCTGCCAGAGACGTTCCCGTTCCTTCCGGTCCTGGGCGACCTGGACCTCCCGGGCGCAGCATGCCCGGCAGAGACCCTCGATCTTTCGGATTTCCCGCTCTGTCTCTTCAGGGCTTCCATCCACCTCGATGAGCAGATAGGCATGATCCCGTGCAGCCAGGTTGAGGTGCAGGTGGTCCTCGACGGCCAGCATGCACGCGCTGTCCATGAATTCCAGCGTGCTCGGGATGATGCGGGAGGCGATGATGCGAGACGCCGTGCGGCCCGCATCCGCCGCGGTTCGAAACGTCACGAACGCGGCGCGGCGCATTTCCGGTTTCGGGATCAGTTTGAGTGTCATCTCGGTCACCACGGCCAGCGTTCCCTCCGATCCGATAAGGAGCCGCGTCAGGTCGTAGCCGACGACGCTTTTCAACGTGCGTACCCCCGTCTTGATGATCCGGCCGTCCGCTAGAACCGCTTCCAGGCCGAGCACATAGTCCCGAGTAACGCCGTACTTGAGTGATCGCAGTCCCCCCGCTCCGGTGGCCACATTGCCCCCCAGGGTAGAGAAGGCCATGCTCCCGGGATCGGGTGGGTAGAAAAGCCCGAGTTCCTCCACGCGTCCCTGAAACGCCCCGTTTACCACACCGGGTTGTACCACGGCGAGCAGATCCTCTGTCTGGATCTCGCGTATCTCATTCATGCGTGTCATGACCAGTGCAACCCCGCCGCGGATGGGGACGGATCCACCGGCGAATCCCGACCCCGCGCCCCGGGGACAGACGGGGATTTCGTGGCGGTTGCATAGCGCAAGGATCTGTGACACGTTCTGGGTGGTGCGAGGATAGAGAATGAGGTCCGGCCGGTGGTGCAGGCGGGTCGCATCGTAGGCATGGGTGACCGCCCCCTCCGGGGACATGTCGAGGTTCTCCGGACCGACGATCTCCTCAAAACGGCGGACGATCTTTTTGTCCATTATTTTTGGCATGTCCGGCAATTCCAGCCGCAAAAGCAGGCGTCGCGAAAGACGATTAAGGTAGGAACTCTGTTCGAACGGTGGGAAACCATGCCGGGATCAGGCGGTCTTCTGTGATTCGTGGCCGTCGTTGAACCGTACCGAAACCATTTTGGAGATCCCTGCCTCCTGCATGGTAATGCCGTACAGGGCATCTGAAAACTCCATGGTTTTCTTATTGTGGGTAATCACAATAAACTGCGTATCCCGGATCATGCGGGATAACATTTGATTGTAGCGCTCCACATTGGCGTCGTCCAGTGGGGCGTCCACCTCATCCAGGAGGCAGAACGGGCTTGGTTTGACCAGGAAGCCTGCGAAGATGAGGGCCACGGCCGTGAGGGCCTTCTCCCCGCCCGACAGCAGCGAGAGATGCTGTAGCTTCTTGTCCGGCGGTTGGGCGATCACTTCGACGCCCGCGTCGAGAATGTCTTCTCCCTCTTCCAGTCTCAGTTCCGCCTGTCCCCCCTGAAAAAGCTCCGTGAAGAGTTCCTTGAACTGCTGGTTAATGGCATCGAATGCTTCCCGGAATCGCTGCCGGGAGGTCCGGTTGATCTTGCGGATGGCGGCCATGAGGCTGTCCACCGATTCGTTCAGATCGGTTTCCTGGGTGCTGAGGAACCGGAAACGTTCCTCCAGGGCGTTGTACTCCTCAATGGCCATGATATTCACAGGACCCATCTGATCGATTTTTCGATTGAGTGCGGCCAGTTGTTCGGCGGCCGCAGGCCGATCGATCTCCCGGTGTTCATAGGTGGACCGAATGTCGTCCAGAGAGACCTGATATTTCTCCTGAATTCGCGTGAAAATATGGTCCTTCTTTATTGTAAGTTCGGTGCGGCGCACTTCGAAATCGTGAAGCCGTCGGCCCAGCTCTTCGATCTCTGTCCGCAGTTCCTTAAAGGCGCGCTGCTCCGAGTGAAGTTCCATCCGTTTGGTCTCGTAGGCCTCCTTCAATTCGGTCAGACGCGTTCCAATTTCTTCCTTGGTGTCCATCAGGGAGAGGATGCGCCTTTCGGCATTCTCCTTCTCATCCGTGACCTGAACGATTTCCCGGCCGGCAGTCTCAATCTCCAGCTTGCGCGCCGCCATCAGGTCCCGTAGATTGCTGATCTTGTTGCAGTTGGCATCCATGCGGGCCAGAAGGGCCGTCAGTTTTTCCCGGAGTGAAGCGATCTGTACATGCTCTTGCGTGGTGGCCCTGCGTTGTGATTCGATCTCTTCCCTGAAGGTGTTGAGCTTTGCGGCTGCCTCCGAAAGCCTTTTTCCCTTGTCTTCCTGCGCGGTTTCAAGATGGCGAAGCTCCTCCCCACACGCGCCCAGCGATTTCTCGAGTGTCTGCATCTCGCGGATCCGCCGCTCGTTGTCCTGGGAGAGGCCCTGAATCCTCTCTCGGGTATGCTCCATCTCATGGTGCAGAGAGGCTTTCTCTTCTGCAAAGTGAAGCCGTTTGGCGTCGAGCACCTGGAGGGTCTGTCCCGAATTGTTCAGGCGGGCCTTGATCTGTGAGATTTCTTCATACATTCCGTCCCGTTCCGCTTCCGCCAGGCGCAGCCGCTCCTTGAGGGCCTCCAGGGTGATGTGCAGCTCCTTGATCTCCCGTTTTCTGCGGATGAACCCGCTGGTGTTCTTCTTGCGGGCGCCGCCCTCGATGGTTCCCGTGGGATCGACAACCTCGCCGTTCAACGTCACCAGTGTTCTGCGGAATCCGTTGGACCGGTGAAGCCGGACGGCCTGTTCGAGGTCCTCCATGATGACCACATCTCCCAGGAGGAGATCGGCCACCTCACGAAACTTCTGATCAAAGCGAACCAGATCAATGCCGTGGCCGATGACGCCCGATTCGTCGCGCGTCACAAAGGGTGGCCGCTGAGTCAATTTGGGCGCAAGCGGAATAAAGGAGCCCCGGCCGATTTTTCGCTCCCGCAGATAGGCTACCGCCGGGAGCGCCGCCTCGGCGCTGTCCACCACGAGGCTCTGATATCTGCTGCTCAGGGCCGATTCGATGGCCACCTCGTATTTTGGGTCGGTGTCGAAAATATCGGCCACCAGGGAATGAAAGTGCGGCAGTTCGTCCGGCGACGGCTGGTCGGCAGAGCGCATGAGGAGCGAGCGGATGCCTTCATCGTAGCCTTCCAGATTCTCCTGCAACTCCATTAGGGTGGCGAGACGGGATTGGTCCTGCCCGATCTGTTCACGCAGACGGGAGAGCTTCTCCAGAATCGAAGCCTGGGTTTCCTGCTTCTCTTCGAGGGCGCCCCGGATGCTTTCGTATTCAGAACGATGTCGTGCGACGGTCGCTTCCAGATCGGTCAGACTCTCGGTCTTCTCGGCGTGGAGCCTCTGGGCTTCGGCGAGTTTCCGGCTGAACTCCGTCCTGACCTGGTCCGAACCATCGTGCTGTTCCCGAAGGACATCTCGCTCCCGCTCCATGTTTTCCGCCCGGTTTTTCAGGATCCCCGTCTGATGCATCAGACCGGAAAGGGCCCCTTTCTCGGCTTCCAGATCGCGTTCCCGTTCCGCCCGCTGGAGCAGATGGTTGTGCAGGGCTGCTTCACGGCTGCGCAGTCCTTCCTCTCGCTCCGCGACTTCTTCCTGAAGCCTCTGGTGCTCCTCCTGCATCTGCCGGGTCCCCGCTTCGGTATCGGATACCTCTTCCCCGAGGCGCTCAATTTCGCGATTCGCATTGTCGGCGAGCGTGTTCAGGTGTGAGACCTGTCCCTTCAACACTTCCACGCGATTCTCTTCCTTGGAGATATCCGCTTCGATCCCTCGGATTCGGTCCTGAAGTTCGTTGAGCTGTTTCTCGGCATCCAGAACGACCAGTTCGAGGTCTTCGATTCGGGTTTCGGTGGCAGCGGCGAGGGCTGTCAGCTCGACGTCGCGGTTTTTGCTCGCTCCATAGTCCCTTTCCAATTCCTCCCATTGCTTTCGGAGCGCTCCATAGTCAAGGGAGGTCAGGTGCAGTTCGATCTCCCGCAGCTCCCCTTTGTACTGTTTGTAGCGCTCCGCTTTTTTGGCCTGGCGGTTCAGGGAATTTTTCTGCCGAGTGACTTCTGCAATAATGTCACGCACGCGCGAGAGGTTGTCCCGGGTTCGCTCCAGTTTGCGTAGCGCTTCATCCTTTCGGGCCTTGTATTTGGAAATTCCAGCCGCCTCCTCGAAGAGAAACCGCCTCTCCTTCGGTTTGGCGTTGAGAATTTCCGCGATTCTCTCCTGACCGATGATGGCGTAGGCCTTAGCCCCCATTCCGGTGTCCATGAAGAGGTCCCGGATGTCGCTGAGCCGGCAGGGAATCCGATTGACCAGGTACTCGCTCTCACCGGAGCGATAGTAGCGCCGGGTGATCTGAATCTCATCAAACGCGGCAAATTCCGAGGAGACCCCCACATCGAGATCGGTGACGATCAGGTTTACCTCCGCCATTCCCAGAGGCGCCCGGGCACTGGTGCCGCTGAAAACGACATCCTCCATCCGCTCGCCGCGAATCTGTTTGGCACTCTGCTCGCCCAGGACCCAGCGGAGGGCATCTGAGACGTTGCTCTTCCCGCAGCCGTTCGGCCCGACAATGGAGGTGATGCCGGGCTGAAAATATATCTTGGTCCGGTCCGCAAACGACTTGAAGCCAGAAATCTCTATGCTTTTAAATCGCATGGCAGGTCTCCCATTCTGGTTTTGGGGACTCTTATCACAATTCCAGGGGCATGTAAAGCGGAAAATACTACAAAATGATCGCCCGTTTCAACAACCACAATATATGGTGTAACCGGGCTTTGAGCTTTTGTCCTATAATGTCAATTTTTTGAAGAAAAAAATTGACTTGGCAAGGGAAGAATGAAATAATTAATTCAAATAATCGGGAGCAGAGGGAGGAGAGGATGGCACATTTTGCGGACGGGTATACCCTTGAAGATATATTGCTGATTACCGCTCTGCAGCGCAAAACAGGTGAACTCACACTTGAAGCAGACAGGGGAAGAGGCACCCTTCTTTTTCTGAACGGCAATATCGTTGATTCGACGGCTCCCGATTCCCTGCCTTTGGGCGATATGCTGATCCAGAAAGGTTTCCTGTCACACGACGATGTGGAGGATTCGCTGGCCCGACAGCAACTGGATCCCGGCAGCGGGCCTCTCGGCAGAATTGTCGTGGAAGCGGGGCGGACAGACCCGAGGTGTATTCAGACCCTCGTGCAGGAGCAGATATTCTCGGCCATTGAGGATTTCAGTAGCTGGCGCAATGTGTATTTCACTTTCCACGAGAAAGAGGTTGTGGCGAGCGACGACATTCATGTGACCCTCTCGGACATCATTGAGCGCATGGCCGTTGAATAGGCTCTGAGGACTCCGAAGACAGCGATCCACACAGGCCTGCCCGGTTCTTGCCGACCGGCGCAGGTTTTTTTTGACCCCTTTCCTGGACAGGGGCCGGGACATTGCGTGTCTCTCCGCCCCGTTCTTTCGCGCAAGTGCGCTCAGACCCGGTCAACAGAATCCTGACAAAAAAGCGGTTGTAAAACTCCTCTTTTTAAGCTATTTTCTACCCGAACGAATCCCAATCCTGGATATGCATTGGCGGATGCTCCGGCGCGAGGGCTGCTCTTTGGGTCGCAATGGTTTTAAGTTTCCTTTGCCATGACTGCGGCAGCTATCGGGGCGACACCGCGGTGCAAGTGTCCTTTTAACCGGAAGCAAGGAGATGGCAATGACGGTGAACACAAGGTTTTCGTTGGTTCTGGTGGCCCTTCTGGCCTTTGCACTGGGTGTGTTTTATGCCGACTATCGTGGCACCCAACCCGATGCCAGTGCGGCATTCGATTTTTTCAAGCCGCGAGAAGAGACGCCGGCTATTTTGCAGGCGGAGCCGGAAGCAGCTTCCGAAGCGCCGGGTTCGGGGCAGGTGCCGTCGAAAGTTCCCGCGTCTTTTGTGGATCTTGTCAAGAAAGAGAAACCGGCCGTGGTAAACATCAGCACAACTCAGGTCATCAAGCGGGAGGGATTCCGCCACCCCCAGCTGCCGCAGCAGCGCAGCCCCTTCGAGGATTTTTTTGGTGACGAGTTTTACCGTCGGTTCTTCGGAGACGTGCCCCCAGAGGAATTCAAGTCCAAGAGCCTCGGTTCGGGGTTCATCATCGACAAGGAAGGATACATCCTGACCAACAACCACGTGATTGAGAATGCGACCGAGATCAAGGTAAAGCTTTCCAATGAAAAGGAGTTCGATGCCAAGATCATCGGCCGGGATCCGAAGACAGATATTGCGTTGATCAAGGTCGATGCCAAGAATGACCTGCCCGTGGTCCATGTGGGGAATTCCGATCAACTTCAGATCGGGGAGTGGGTCGTTGCCATCGGAAATCCCTTCGGACTTGAGCAGACGGTGACCGCCGGTATCGTGAGCGCCAAGGGGCGTGTCATTGGGGCCGGTCCGTATGATAATTTCATTCAGACGGACGCATCGATCAATCCGGGCAACAGCGGCGGTCCGCTGTTCAATACCCGGGGCGAAGTTATCGGTATCAATACGGCCATCATCTCCAGCGGTCAGGGGATCGGTTTTGCCATTCCCATCAATGTGGTATTGGAAATCCTGCAACAGTTGAAAGAGAAGGGGCGGGTGACCCGGGGTTGGCTGGGCGTCATGGTACAGCACATTACCCCGGACATCGCGGAGAGTTTGAATCTGGACAGCAAGGAAGGTGCGCTGGTTGCCGATGTGGTGACCGATGGACCGGCGGACAAGGCGGGATTCAAGCGGGGCGATGTGATCCTCGAATTCGACGGCCAGACGGTCGGCAAGATGCGGGAACTGCCGACTATTGTCGCCGCGACACCCGTCGGGAAGAAAGTAGACGTGCGGGTGCTGAGCGAGGGTAAGGAGAAGACCATTCGCGTGAAGATCGAGGAACTGGAAGAGGAAAAGGTTGCCGCTGTGTCGCAGGAAGAGGCCGGCGATTTTGGGATGAAGGTGCAGGAGCTGACCCCGGAGCTGGCGGAGTACTTCAAACTGGAGGATACCCAAGGGGTTGTCGTGGTTGAGGTGGACCAGGCGGGCCCCGCGGCGGACGCAGGGATTCAGCGGGGAGATCTGGTCATGGAGGTCAATCAGAAACCGATCCGCTCCATAGACGATTACCGTTCGGCCGTGGCGCTCAAGAAAGCCGGGGAGCCCTCCCTTTTCTGGGTCAAGCGGGGTGAGAGCACCCTTTACTTCGCCATTCGAGGCCAGAAGAAGTAACGAGATCCGGGCCGGTGACCTCGCGAGTCACCGGCCCGGATCCCACCGGGACTTTAGCTAGTGGTTCGAATGTGGTTCCGGAAAATACCCTAAGAGCGGATCCATGACGGGTGCGTAGCCGGCGGGAACGGGAAAGGGGAACGTCAGGATTTCATAGATGCCGGCGAGTTCCCGTAGCACGAAGAAACCGATGCCGTTGAAAAGACCGCCCACGTATCCGTAGGGGTGACCTGTATCGACGGCTCGCTTGATGCTTTGTTTCGGAATCTCCAGCACCCCCAGCCCCGTATTGACAACCCCCCGTCCCAGCTTATCCATGGCCAGAGTGAACGCATTGGGTTCGTACTCGTTGCTCCGTACCCACCGTCCCTCGTAGTCTTCCTCGTGTGCGAAGGCGGCGGGACTGCCCAGCGCCATTAGAATAATTAAGGTAATCAGCATAAACTTCATATACTTGTCCTCCTTGAGTTAGAGTGACTTATAAGCCCTATTGTCGAGCTTCGTCGGCGTGCTCCACAACCATTGAAAAGCATTCAAAACCAGACCGTGAGTGATTTTACCCCGGCGAATCAACTCGGGTATCTGCCGGAGTGGCACCGATTCCACCTCGATGTCCTCACCGCTGTCGAGCTGCTGGTTCGCGGTACGGTGCACATCGGTCGCGAGAAAGGTGGAGCAGCGATTGTTCAGGATCGCGGGATTGGGGTGGACCGATCCGAGAAGGACGATGTGTTCGCTGTCGTAGCCGGTCTCTTCGCGCATCTCGCGCCGCGCCGCTTCCATTGGGGAGGCATCCGCGGGGTCTACCATGCCGCCGGGGATTTCCAGCGTGAAAGCGCGAATACCCGCTCGGAACTGGCGGATCAGGACGACGTCGTTAGCCGGAGTGAGGGGGATGATATTGGTCCAATCGGCCGTTTCCAGAAGGTAGAAGGGGTGGGGTTCGCCGGTTCGGGGGGAGAGATACGTCTCGCACATAAGGTCGAAGACGCGAGAGTGCTGGAGTCTTGCTTTACGAATTGATTTCCATTCCCTGAGCATCGAGAATAGGGCCTCCCTTCTCCCTACATGACGCCAATGACTCTATCATGAAACGGAGAAAGAATAAAGAGTCCGTTGGCGGGGTGTCTGAGGTGGTTGCTTTTTCCCTGGGATTGTAGTAAACAAAGGCACACGATGTCAGATTCCGGTGGTATGGTTGCCGCTGGCCGTGCCAGGATCGGGAAGCGTCGGTGCCGGAATAGAAGGAGGCCCGGCTGTGAAGATGACCAGTTCCGCTTTTCAGGAAGGGGGGATGATCCCCTCCCGTTACACCTGTGACGGGGAGGACATATCCCCGGCGCTTGCCTGGACGGATCCGCCGGATGAGACGCAGTCGCTTGCATTGATCTGTGATGATCCGGATGCCCCCATGGGGATCTGGGTGCACTGGGTGGTGTACAACATCCCGCGAGACGCTCGGGGGTTGGTGGAATCGTTTTCGAAGGATAAAACACGGCCTGACGGCACCATGCAGGGCATGACTGATTTTCGTCGGATCGGTTACGGAGGGCCCTGTCCACCCGGAGGGACCCATCGCTACTTTTTCAAACTCTACGCTCTGAATACGGGTGTCAAACTCAAGCCCGGGGCCACGAAACAGGAGCTTCTCAAGGCCGTGGAAGGACACATGCTTGCAGAGGCCGTGTTGATGGGCCGTTATCAGAGGTAGATGGAGGAACGGTTGTGGCGTCATCGCGCGCAAAATTTGTACTCCCACTGGTTGTGATCCTCGGGTTGATTCTCGGCTATATGGTCCAGCAGGGAGGGCACTATGCCGAGGTCGTTCTCCTGGAGAAGGGGAAGCCCGCTCCTGATTTTGCTCTGAAGGATATGAAGGGCCGGAAAACACGTTTGTCTGACTTCCGGGGTAAGCTTGTGTTTCTGAATTTCTGGGCGACCTGGTGTCCGCCGTGCCGCGATGAGATGCCGTCCATGGAACGGCTGCACCAGCTCATGAAGGGCCGCCCCTTCAAGATGTTGGCCGTGAGCCTCGATACCGACGCGGAAACCGCCAACCGGTATATACAAGAAAACGGTTTCACCTTTACCACTCTCGTCGACCAGCAGCAGAAGGCCGCCAGTCTCTACAACACCACTGGGGTTCCCGAGACCTTTCTGATCGGCTCCGACGGCACCTTGCTCCTCAAGGTGATCGGACCGGACGACTGGAGCCACCCCGAAAATGTTGCGGCCATTGAAGAACTTCTCCCTCCGTCTTCCCCTCAAAAAGGCTGAACTTTCTGCATTGAGCCAACCCTCCGTGCACCAAGCGTCACGAACCGGGGCCCCATCGTCACTGGTTCAGGTGCTGGCCCGGATATTGCGTGAGTCAATCCATTACGAGTCCGGACTTGTCACGGCGTAGCATTCTGCGAAGACGGATAGTCTGCCACATGCGGCGTTACAGAAGATTTTCTGACCTGGTGGCCCTATTCGAAAATACGGTGGTATTCGAGTGCCGTAGCGCGCCCTCCTCTGCGTTGTCTTTTCCCCGGCGAAGGACTTCCTTCACCGGGCCATCCTCCCGCTTCACTCTGATTCATGCCGCCAGCGGCGGTTAATACATTAAGGTATCTTGGGATCCGCTCCCTGCGATGGTCCGAAGGGGGTACGCCTCCGTCGCGCGCCTTGAGGAAACCGCGCAAGCCCTTATATTGCATGAGTATTCGTAGCGAAGCGGTGCAAGTGCCACTGGATACAAGGCGTCGCGACCGAGGCCACCGCAGGC
>CALZGC010000155.1 GCA_945786985.1 uncultured Nitrospirota bacterium
TAGAGACGTGTTCCGGAACCCCCTGCCAGGATTATTCCTTTCATGGGTGCCTTTCCATCCTTCCACGGAACATCATAATTCCACATAGCGTCGTCCTTTTGTTAAGTGCAACACTCTAGAACCATCTCACCACAAAGGCATAAAGGGCACAAAGAAAGGCTTTTCTTTTTCAAAGAGCTAAAAACCTTTTCACCGCGCAACGTACGCAAAGAAGAGCACCTCTCTGTCAAAAAACAACAACAAAACAAAATGGAAAGGGAGTATTCCATGTATTGTCTTTCCTTTGTGTCCTTTGTGCCTTTGTGGTGAAATGCTCTTGATCTTGTCTTTAGCCAAGAATGGTCTTTCTCTCTGCGTCCTCGGCGTCCTCTGCGGTAAAACGCTCTTAGCTCTCGGCGCGGTTTCGGTACAGACTGCCGTCGACGACGCCGGCCATGCGGGTCTCATCCAGCTGTCCGCCGAGGAATTGGTTGATCTGGGCTGCGGCTTCCTGGGGCTGATTAATAACCTCCCGGTGGTTCAGATAGAGGACTTCGAATTTATCGTCTCTGTGCAGGGCATCTTTCACTTTGGTCAGGTGATTCTCGAAGTTACGCAGCATCTTACCGTCGTTTTCAGGATCAACGGGGACCCCGCGGTGCTCGAGCATCTTGTTCTGCGAGGCCATGACTTCGGTAAGGTCGCGGTGAACAAAGACCACTTGGTAGCGGTTGTCGCCGGGCAGGTCTTTCAGGAGAAAGGAAATGGCCTTGACCGCCTTGCCGCGAAGCTCCTTGACCCACCCCTTCTCTTTGCCTTTGTCCAGTTCCTTGATCCGCTCGAGTTCATAATACCCTTTGGGGTTGTCATCGTCCGCCGTGCGTATCCCGTCGGACGCGATCTCGACACCCCCGGCCTCCAGCATCTTCATCAGCATGGATGTCCCCGAACGGGGAAGCCCCGAGACCACGATGATGGGCTTGCCGTACTTCATTTTCTTGAGGAAGTTGGTGACCATGGGGATCGCTTGTTGAGTGGGCGTGCACAGCTCCGCCCTCTGGGTTACATGGAAGTCAAAAAAGCGGCACCACAAAGGGCGCGTGAAACAGACGCCGGATGACGGAGGAACAGAGGACGGCAATTCCCCCTCACCCCCCATTACATGCTGCACATCTAACGGGGCAGGCTTGCCCTCTCCCCTAGGGGAGAGGGTATGTTTTTGCAGGAGTTGTCAGCCGTCGTCTGCCTTCTGTCCTCTGTCATCCGTCCACTGTCCTCCGGGGTCATACCGGTTCTACCTCATCGATGGAGATTTCCGTGGCGACGGCTTGTTGGAGCATGTCGACGGAGATGATTAGGCGATGCCGTCCGCGCTTTTCCATGAGGATGCCTTCCACGCCCTGCAGGGGGCCTGCTTTGACCCGGACATGGCTCCCCTCCTTGATATAGGGGTGGCCGCTGATGAGCAGGTCACTGTTCACCATTCTGTGAACCGCTTCGATCTGGGCTTCCGGGATGGGGAAGGGCTCGGTGGGGGTCTTGCCGATGATGCGGACGACCCCCTTGATTTTCAGCACTTCCAGAATCCGGTCCCGGTGCGGCACGATCCGGACAAAGATGTACCCCGCGAAGAGCGGAAGCTCGATCAGTTTCCTCCTGTCCCGCCGGCGGCTCATCGTCTCATAGAGCGGGAGAAATACGTCCACCCCTTTCGCTTTGAGTTCGCCGTCCACCTTCTTCTCGTGACGGGAGCGCGTGTGAACGGCGTACCAGTTCTTTCCGTCCGGCCGGGGGGCGGACTGCGGGCTCTCTGTCATGTGCGTCTGCAGGTCCATTTTTATATTTGCTCTGCTGCTTGAGTTTCTACTTGCTTAGGGAGAGCGGGTGAACCTCAATAGGCAGGAAACGCCGATGCGGTCTTCCTCTTCATGTCTCCCCCTCGCCACGCTTTACCGCATGCTACTCTCCCCCCGGAGGGGAGAAGGGAAACTGCCATAAACAGGGAGACGCTGATCGATTTTCTTGTGTTACCCCGAATATGGACTCAAGCAATATTCGGCCTGCCCCATGCCTTTTCATCCCCGATGGGCGCGGGCTTCTTGCACGCCGCCCCGACGCAAACCAGCGACCCACCGTCCATGCCATTCGCTGGAATTTCCAGCAGGTCGAGCACGGTGGGGGCGATGTCCCGCACGCGGGGCTTCCCGCTGACGATGCCCAGCCGATTGATGAAGAAGATGGCATCGTCCCAGGACGGCACCCCCGTCACGGCATCCATCTGCGTCAGTTCTTCGTGATCAATGGCCCCGTCCAGCTCAAATCCGGACTCCGCCACGGCGACGAGATCAGGCGCGGCCTCGGAGAAGGGCCCCGAAAAGAGATCTTCCTTCGTATAGATCTTCTCGATGACGTGCTCTCCGTTCACGGTGAGATCGAGCAGCCCATAGGCAATCTCGGCCCGCACACGGTCGTACTCTTCCCCCGGAGACACGCAGCCCCGGGGATACTTCCCCCGGGTGTTGAGGTAGATCCTGCCCGAATCCAGACAAAATGCCGCCGCACCATCGGCGATCTCTTCGAGAGAGGCCGGCGGCCAGCCGGCAAAGGAGAGATAGCCCTTCTCCCGGAGCCAGGCGTTGACAAAGAAGCGGGTTTTCGCCCCGGTAAACCCGTGGTCGGAGATGAGCATAAAGGCCGGGCTCCCGCCCAGGCTCTTCGTACGGTCATACATCTCACCAATCAAGCCATCCACCAATTCATACCATTCCATGAGAAACCCGTGGTGCGGATGGGACGGATCTTCCGACGCTGCCCAAAATGCGCGGTGCAGCGTCTCCGTCTCCGAGACGGCAGCCACAAAGAGATCCCACGTTTCATGCTCCCAGAGATGCGAGATTGCTTTGCGCCGCTTTTCAAAACTCTTGCGCACCCCCTGCATCAAAGCCTCGGGAGTCTCCCCCGCAGAGGGCGCGCCGGCATTCTCAGGATAGCCCAATTTCTCCAGCGTGGGGACGAGGCTTTTCGGATGGACGGCCTCTTTCAGTTTCGCGCCGGGCGCGCCGGAGATGAGCACCCCTGCAATCTCTTTCACCGGCCAGGTCACGGGAGCATTGACGACAACCGCCCGCTTGCCGTGCTCGCCGAGGATCTCCCAGAGGGTCTTGGACCGGAAAGGCGCGGCCTCGGGGCGATGGGTGCTATAGCTGCCGGGTGTGAAGTCTTCATGTCCGAAGACGCCGTTCTTCCCCGCGTTCACACCGGTCAGGAGTTCCGCCCAGGCCACGGCCGTGTGCTCCGGGAAAGGGTTCGCCATCGGAACGAGGCTTCCCTGCTTCCGGATGGCTGCGCACCGGGGCATCCGCCCCGCCCCCATCAGCCGGCTCAGCAAGCTGCTGGAGAAGCCGTCCAACCCGAGAACAACTACCTTGTTCCCCGAAGATGTTTCAGCGGGTTTATCGCCTTTTTTCTCAACGGGCGTCTCCTCTGTTTTCGGCCCGCCTTTCAGAAAGTTAAACAGTCCCATAATGGATCACCCCAAGATCAGGAAATAGTAAATCGTAAATGGGAAATGGCAAGAGACGGTAATGACCCCCTCACCCTAACCCTCTCCCCCAGGGGAGAGGGGATATTCTACGTAGTGTCTTTTCTCTGCGATCTCTGCGTGCTCGGCTACATTAGAAACAAATA
Source organism: uncultured Nitrospirota bacterium (assembly GCA_945786985.1). Classification (GTDB taxonomy): domain Bacteria; phylum CG2-30-53-67; class CG2-30-53-67; order CG2-30-53-67; family CG2-30-53-67; genus CALZGC01. The sequence continues at coordinate 3,667 of CALZGC010000155.1, forward strand.
CAGTTTCTAACGGGGCGGGCGGTAAAACGCACTTCGTTTTTGCCTTTAACCAAGAGGTGCTTTCCTTTGCGCCCTGCCCAGATTAGGAAATTGCAAATGGTAAATGGAAAATGGGAAACGCTCTTGCCTTTCCTCCGCGTCCTCCGTGTCTCTGTGGTGAATCGCTTTTGCTTTTGTCTTTAGACAAGAAGTTGTTTTTCTCCGCGTCCTCTGCGTCCTCCGCGGTAAAATGCTCTTTGCTTTTCGCCTTCAGCCTTCAGCCTTCTAACTTCTCTCTTCTGCCCTCTGCGCCTGGAAATAGTCCACGGTCTGTTGCAGTCCCTCTTCGAGAGACACCTGCGGCTGCCAGCCGAGCATTCGGCGGGCCTTCTCCACATTGAGGAAGTTGCGGCGCAGGTCGCCGGGGCGGTGCGGGCCGTGGGGGGCTTCCTGGTCAAAGTCCAGAATCTTCGCGATCTTCTCATAGAGCTGATTCGTATCGGTGTGCACGCCGGTGCCGATGTTGAAGCAGTCGCAGTCGCCCTTCTTGACCGCCAGATAGTTGGCCCGGGCCACGTCCTCCACGCAGACATAGTCCCGGTCGTACTTGCCGTCTCCATTGA
>CALZGC010000156.1 GCA_945786985.1 uncultured Nitrospirota bacterium
CGCCTCCGGAAAGCTTCGTGGGTATGCTCCAGGTAAACATGAATTCCCGCGCGGGGTGCCACGCCGATATCGCCCACCACTTCGTTGTAGATGGTTTCAGCCTTTTTGGAGAGGGCCTCGGCCAACCGCTGGTCTTTATCGGAATAGAATATCCGGAAATGCGCGGTCTCCAGGAAACCGGGCGGTTCGGTCTCTGAGAAGAGGGGAGACGCGAGCGGGGCCAGAAGGAAAACCAGGCAAACATATAGAGAACGGCATATCACGAATCGCGCACCGTCAAGGGCGCCGCACCGAAAGGGCGTCGCCCTCAGAGTTTCTCTTTGAGCAGCTTGTTGACGGCGGCGGGATTGGCCTTTCCCCGGGAAGCCTTCATCACCTGCCCCACCAGGAATCCGAAGACCTTCTCCTTGCCGTCCCGATACTGGGCCACCTGCTCCGGATGGTCCCCGATGACCCGGTCGACCAGGCCGGCGATGGCACCTTCATCGGTCACCTGCACCAGATTCTTTTCCTGGACGATGACCTCCGGTGTCTTGCCCGTCTTGAGCATCTCCCCAAAGACGGTCTTGGCGATCTTTCCGCTGATGGTCCCCTGCTCGATCATCCGGATCATACCGGCCAGCATTTCGGGCTTGACGGGACAGTGCGCAAGGGCCTCATCGTCCCCCTTGCACTCCCGGAGCAGATCGCCCATGATCCAGTTGGACACGGACTTGGGGGCTTCCGCTGCGCGGTTGCACGCTTCGAAATAATCGCTCAGCTCCCGGGAGACAGTGAGCACCTCGGCATCATATTGGGGCAGGCCGTAGGCTGTCATGAAACGCTGCATCTTTTCATCGGGGAGTTCCGGCAGGGACGCACGGATCTCCTCGATCCAAGCCGCATCCACCTGCAGGGGCACCAGGTCGGGGTCCGGGAAATAGCGGTAATCATGGGCTTCCTCTTTGCCCCGCATGGAGAGGGTCACCCCGCGCTCAACATCCCAGAGGCGGGTCTCCTGAACGATGGATTCGCCCTCGTTCAGGACTCTGGCCTGGCGCCGGACCTCGTACTCCAAAGCCTTTTCCACGTGTTTGAAGGAGTTCATGTTCTTCAGTTCCGTCCGGACACCCAAGGCGGACTCGCCGACGCGGCGCAGGGAGATGTTGGCATCGCACCGCAGGGAGCCCTGCTCCATGTTGCCATCGCAGACCTCGAGATAGCGGACGATGGTGCGGAGCTTTCGCATATACGCAGCGGCTTCCCGAGGGCTTCGCAGGTCGGGCTCGCTGACGATCTCCATGAGGGGCACGCCGGTGCGGTTGAGATCGACATAGCTGTAGGGATCGCCCGGTTCTCCGTGAACGTTCTTGCCGGCATCCTCTTCCATGTGGATCCGTGTGATGCCGATTCGCTTCTGCTCTCCGTCCACATCAATGTTCAGGAATCCCTCTTCACAGAGAGGGTGTTCGTACTGGGAGATCTGGTAACCCTTTGGCAGATCGGGATAGAAATAGTTCTTCCGGGCGAAACGGGAGAAGGGATTGATGCGGCAGTTCAGGGCCAGGCCGGTCTTCAGGGCAAAGTTCACCACCTCCCGGTTCAGGACCGGCAGGACGCCGGGCATCCCCAGACAGACCGGACAGGTGTGTCCGTTGGGCGGCCCGCCGAATTCGGTGCTGCAGCCGCAGAATATTTTTGCGCGGGTCTTCAGCTGGGCATGCACTTCCAGACCGATGATCGTCTCGTAGGCCATCTGTCTCTTCCCTAAAGGGGCGGCCGCTTCCGGTGCCAGTCGGTGCGCTGCTCGTAGGCGTAGGCTGCATTCAATACCGTTGCCTCATCAAAATGCTTTCCCAGAACCTGAAGCCCGATGGGCAGGCCCCCGTCATCGAAGCCGCAGGGGATGGAAATCCCCGGAATGCCCGCCATATTCACGGAGATGGTGTAGATGTCCGACAGGTACATCTGCAGCGGGTCGTTCACCTTTTCCCCGATTCGGAACGCCGTCGTCGGGCACGTCGGTGCCAGCAGCACGTCGCATACGTCGAAGGCAGCCTCGAAGTCGCGCATGATGAGGGTCCGCACCTGCTGGGCCTTCCGGTAATAGGCGTCATAGTATCCCGAGGAGAGGGCATAGGTGCCGAGCATGATGCGGCGCTTGACCTCCGGGCCGAACCCCTCGGCCCGGCTCCGGCGATACATTTCCAGAAGATCCTCGACGGGCTCCGCGCGGTAACCGTACTTGACACCGTCGTAGCGAGCCAGGTTGGAGGAAGCTTCCGCGGTGGCCAGGATATAGTAGGCACTCACAGCGTAGTCGGTGTGGGGCAGGGAAACCTCCCGGATTGAAGCCCCCGCCCCCGCCAGCAAATCCAGCGCGTTGCGGACGGCCTCCCGGACTTCCCGTTGAATCCCCACCTGCAGATATTCCTGGGGCACACCGATCCGCATGTCCCGCACCTCACCGTTTAGGAGGGACGGATAATCGGGCACCGGCACATTGACCGACGTGGAATCCCGGGGATCGTGCCCGGCGATGGCCTTCAGGAGAATGGCAGCGTCGATGACATCCTTGGTAAGAGGACCGATCTGGTCGAGGGAGGAGGCAAAAGCGACCAGACCGAAACGGGACACCCGGCCGTAGGTCGGTTTCAGCCCGACGATCCCACAGTGCGACGCGGGCTGGCGGATCGACCCCCCCGTATCCGATCCCAGCGCGGCCAGACAGGCATCGGCGGCCACCGCCGCCGCGGAGCCGCCACTGGAACCGCCGGGAATACGCGTCGGGTCCCAGGGGTTCCGTGTTGTCCCCATGCAGGAGGTCTCCGTGGAGGAACCCATGGCGAACTCATCGAGATTGGTCTTACCGGAAAAGACCGCCCCCGCTCCCTTGAGGCGGGACACCACCGTGGCGTCGTAAGGGGGGCGAAAATGCTCCAGGATTCTCGACGAGCAGGTAGTGCGCATCCCCTGTGTTGCGAGATTGTCCTTCAGGGCGATGGGCACGCCCCAGAGGGGCGATGCTTCGTTGCGAGCATTCAGGGACGAGGCCTGCTGTACTGCGGCGTCACCGGCCACGCTGACATACGCGTGGACCTTATCCTCCACGGCCTGAATGCGTCCATTGACCGACGCCATCAGCTCAGCCGGAGTGCAGCGCCCCGCGCGCAACGCCGCCGAGGCCTCGTGAATTGTCCATCGGAAGAGGTCCATGAGTCCCTTTCAGTGGGCCGCAGCCGCTGTGTCCGCCTTCGGGGGGAGGTTACTTCTGAACGATCCGGTTGGACCCGTCCACGTACACCAGGGTGGGTTGATGCTGCCGGAGATCCTGCGCATCCGCGTAGATATACTGAAAGATGATAATCAGGTCGCCGACGCCCGCCTTGTGCGCGGCGGCACCGTTGATACAGACCACCCCGCTTCCCGGCTCACCGGGGATCACATAGGTTTCAAAGCGTTCTCCGTTGCGCAGGTTGGCGATGCGAAGGCACTCAAAGGGGACCATCCCGGCGGCTTCCATGAGTCCCTGGTCAACGGTGATACTCCCCTCGTACTCGAGGTTGGCCTCCGTTACCGTCGCGCGGTGAATCTTTGACTTCAGGATCTTGCGAAACATAGATTGACTCCCTGTGTGTCAGAGGATCCGGGGAACCCGGAAGAAACGGTCCTTCCGGCCCGGCGCATTGGCCAGCACGTCCTCAATGAGAAGCCCTTCGCCAACGGCGTCTTCCCGAACGACATTGCCCATGGGAATGACATGGGCGGTCGGTTCGACGTCGTCCGTCTCCAGTTCATTGAGCTTGTCCACGTACGCCAGAATGGCGTCGAGCTGGCCCGTGAACTCCGCAATCTCTTCATCGCGCAGGGCGAGACGAGCAAGGTGAGCGACGTGTTCGACCTGTCCTCTGGTGATCTTCATGGATACCCCCGTGGCGGCACTGCCGCCGGATCCGGAAGGAAATTTATACCACAGTCTGGCCAAAGGGCACAACCGGAAAGTTCCGATCGTCCTGAAAGACTGAGGCGTTTCGAGGTTGTTACCCGTTAATACCCGTATTTGGCGAGCTTTTCTTTCAGACGAACCAGGGAAACCACGACCGGTTTCTGGGCCTTGAGGTAGGGAGAGAGCACAGCGAGGGCGGTCTCGGCGGCCTTTTCGTCCGGATAGACCCCGCAGAGCACCTTGTACACGGGCTTGTCATTGAGAGAGGTCATGACAATGAACACCTTCTCATTGGGCAGGGCCGCCTTGAGATCCTTGGACGCGTAGTTCAAGTACGAGGTCAGCTCAATCTGTATCGAAAAGGCCTCCCGCGGGGCGGCACGAATGACATCGGCCCACGTGGCAAACGCTGTCTTGAGATTGCCATCGTTAAAGATAGAAAGACCTTTGTCATAATAGGTTGTCCAGTCCTGAAACGGTGTTGCCGACGGCACGACGGCTTTCCCACCCGGGTCTGCCGCCGTGGCAGGTTTCGCTGGAGGTGCCACCTTGGCCGAGACCGTTTTCTGCGCCGGCGGTGGGCTCTCTTTCGTAGCCGGTGACGCATCGGACGCGGGCTCGGCAGCCACATCTTTCGGCGATGCCTTTTTCGCGACCGTCTCCGGTTCGACAGCGCTCTTTTCCGGAACGTCCGGCGGCGTCGCCGCTTTCGGCGCCACCCCTTCCGTGGGCACCTCTTTCGTGACCGTCACCGGCTCGACGGTGCTCTTTTCCGGCGCATCCGGTTTCGCCGGAACTGTCTCGGTTGTCGCCGCAACGGGTTTCTTCGGATCGGTATCGGCCTTCGCCGGTTCCGCTCCCTTGCCGGCCGCCGACTCGGTCGGCGCGCTCCCTGCTTCGGAATCGGTGCCTGTTTTGGACCGGCCCTCGGGGCTCAACGCAATCTTGATCCCCGGGCCGGAGACGACCTTTTCCTCGGCTTCGGTCGCAGCCGGGTCGTCTGGCTGGCCCGTTTTCAAGGTGTCCGATCCCGGCGCCTGCTGTTTTCCAACCCCCTCGGCTGCGAGTTCCTCAATAATCTGAGCGGCGGTCTTGGTTTCAGCCGGCGGCACCACAGCCTGGGCTTGCTCGGACGTGCTTGGCGTTTCGGTTGCGGCGTGATCGCTCCGCTGAGAGTAATAATAAGCGATCCCGCCAAAGAGCAGTGCAATCCCCCCGAGCAGCGCGCCGATGAGCAGCGGAAACCCCTTGCGTGCAGGGCGCACACTGCGTCGGTACTTCAGCCTGAAGGGCGGCTCCTCGTCGGGCTTCGGCGCCTCCTCACCGGTTTCCTTCTCCACGGCCATGGCTGGGGCGGCATCCTGCTCCGACGGAAGGGACTCCGGCTCTTCACCGGCCGATGCCTCCAATGCAGCGCCGGGGGGCACGGCTTCCAGCGATGCAAGCTCATCTTCCATAGTACCTGGCATCGTACCTGGCATCGCGCCTGGCATACCGGCCTCATCAGCCGCAGGTTCTTCGCCGACCGATTCCATCGAAGGAGCCCACGGTGCGTCAACCGGGGGCTCCGAAACCAGTGCTTCATCAATGGCCGCCGCCGAAAAAGCCTCCTCCCCCGCCGCATCGCCCTGCATCGGCTCTGTCTCCGCCGATTCACCCAGGAGGGCCTCCTGCGGAAGCCCCTGCAGAACGTCGTCGGGAGAATGCAGGGGCTCCTCAGCCAGCACTTCGCCGGCCTGCGCCACGGCTGCGTCTATCTTCTCGGTGGCCTCATCGAATTCAGACACGGGTTCCGCAGCGCCTTCCTGAGGGGCCAACAGGTCATGCGCTTCAATCCCTTCGTCGGCGATCTGCGAAACCGAAAGATCTTCCAGCGCCTCATCGGTGACCGGCATCTCCGCCGGAACGCCTGCGTCGGGCTCATCGGGCTGCATCTCGGAGATCATAGAAGAGAGAGAAGACTCATCCAGACTGGGCAATGCCTCTTCGCTCGCCACTCCGGCGAGCGCAGCGGCTGCTGCGGTGCTGTCGACGGCCGCAGGAGGCTGCACGACCACCGCGCCCAGACACGAGAGGGCGTAGAGAATCTTCTTGGCCATGAAGGGATCCAGAACCCCGGCATCGGCAAGCGCTTCGATGCTCTTACCGCTGCCCATGGCCTCGAGGACGGTCTGCTCCTGCCCTTTGAAACTCATCTCGTCCGAGGGGATCTCCAGCAGGGACCGCTGAACCACCTGGCCCGGATCTCCCAGAAGGCGGTCCACAAAATCCTCCTTCTTCAGCAAGCGGATCCCTTCCGAAATCAATTTGGTGAACTGCAGGTGGAAACGGGGCAGGGTCGTCGGAATGGCGCTGTCCACGTCCTTCTCTTCGAAGGTGTAGCTTCCCTCCTCCCAGGCAAATAGGCTGAAAAGAATCGATATGAACTGGTATTTCGATTTGGCATAGAGCTCCTGTGGGGAGAGGAACCCCTTGCGCACGAGAATTTGCCCGAAGTTATCGATGGATTCCTTCTTGGACTCCAGGATGGCCTCGTCCAGCTGTGCCCGGGAGAGAACGCCCCGTCGACGGAGGATCTCCCCGAGCAGCTCCTTCTTCACGTTGGAGCGGCAAACCACCGGTTCCCCGCTCCGGAAGAAGGCCCGCTTGACGATCTCCCCCTTCTGGGCGATGAGGATACCGCTTTTCGCCGCGTCCTTGATCTCCACCAAGAGCACGGGAAAGGGCTTGTCGGCGAAGTTACCCGTCAAAAGATCCCCTTCGGCCATGACGACTCCACAGTGATATTCCGTTTTATTTTTAAAAGGTTAGGTTACTATAGCGCAAGCGTGTCCAAAAATCAAGAAAACAACAACAAAAACGAGTCAGGATTCCGTCTCATGACCATGGGTATGATCAACATCGTGATCGTGGCTGTGAATATGCGAGTGACGGACAGATCGCTCGGTCCTCTTCCCTTCGTGCGTATGATAATGGTATATATGCTCATGCTCGTGCTCGTGAAGGGCCTCCACCTCTCCCGAATGAAGGGCCATGAGGTAGCGGACGACCAGCGGCATCTCCATCCCATTCTCCTTCAGCAACGCTTCATCGGTCAGCACCTCGATGGGACATCCGTCCGCCTTGATCCGCCCCTTGTGAAACAGGACCACCCGCTCGGCGACTTTGAGGATCAGTTCGAAATCGTGGGTCGCGATTACCCGGGTGCCGGGAAACTGTTGAATCAGCGCAATGACTTCCTGCCGTGCGTGGGGATCGAGATGACTCGTGGGCTCATCGAGAAGTAGGATGTCCGGCTCCATGGCATAGATGGTGGCCAGACTGACCCGCCGCTTTTCACCGCCGCTCAGCTGATGGGGAACCCGCTCCTCATAACCGGCAAGACCCACGGCCCTGAGCGCCGCTGTGACCCGCTCCCGGACCCGTTCCGGCGCAACCCCCATGTTCATGGGCCCGAAGGCCACATCGTCAAATACCGTCGGGCAGAAGAGCTGGTCCTCGGGATTCTGGAACACCAGACCGATCCTGCCCGCCAGGGCTTCCACTTGTCCCGGATGGTCCAGCCGTTCTCCGGCAATGCGGATGCGCCCATCGAGCTTCCCCAGGAGGCCGCGCATCATCAGAAGAAGCGTGCTCTTGCCCGCCCCGTTGGGTCCGATGAATACAACTGTCTCCCCCTCCCCAATGGTCAGATTCACCCCGCAAAGAGCCTCCACGCCGTTTTCATAGGTGAAGGAAAGATCCCTGATCTCAATGATAGGCGTCATCCGCCCCCCCCCGCAACCCATCGGTCCAGGACGAGGAGCAGCAGCGAGGCGGCGGCCAGAAAGCCCGCCTTGCTCCAATCCCGGCGGGAAAGAGGCCGGAACGTGTAGAGCGTTCCGAAATGCCCGGCATAGCCGCGATTTCGCATTGACTGGTAAAGACGCTCGGTCTGTTCAAAGGAACGGACGAGAAGGGATCCGATGACGTTGCCCAGGGTTCTCACGGTTCTTCGATCGCGCCGGGGCTTGAAGCCGCGGGCGCGCAGGGCGATCCTCACCGTATCGAGCTGCGCAATATAGAGGGAGAGATACCGGTACGTCAGCAGAATCAACGTCACAAACCGCGGGGAGAGTTTGAGGCGCTCCAGAGCTTTCATGGAAACATGAAAAGGGGCCGTTGCAAACATGGGAAAGATGGTCAGGACCATGGCAAGCCCTTTAAGACAGATGACCCCCGCCTGATACGCTCCGGACCCCGGCCCCCCAGGATGCGTCCAGGGGAGAATCAGAAAAAAGGGAGCCAGGAAGAACAACACCCTCGCGGCCCGCCGCGCCGGCACGGCCAAGGGAATCCGGGCAGCGAGAATCGTGCAGCCCGCCAACCCGAAGGCTGCCAGTGCAGCCGGCAGCGTACGGACCGATGCCATGGCTCCGAGCACCAGGATGAATCCCACGAGCTTCGCTCTCGGGTCCATCCGGTGAAAGATCGAATTCGACCGACTCAGGTTGTCTGTCAAGACCAGCACGGTATCTCGCTCCCGGGCTGTCCCGCTCGATGACGCCCTCAGAGTAGCTCCGGTTTGACCCGGGCCAGAAAGGAGACGGCCGCCGCTGTCACGGCCCCTTCGAGCACCATCACCGGCAGATGGGCCGCCAGCCCGAGCTTCGCCACCGCCACAAAGGCCTCCCCGGCGCTGGCAAGAAGGAGCGCCAGGAGGATGCCCGAAAGGACCGTGGCGGCTGCGCCGGCGAGAAACCCGATGAGCGTTGTCCCCCCCGGGACAGGCATCCGCTTGTGCAAGCGGAAGATTGCGTGAGCCGCCAGGGCAGGCAACCCCATCAGCAGGGCATTCACCCCGATGACTGCCACCCCGCCGTGCTGAAATAGAATGGCCTGGAGCGAGACGCCGAGCAGGATCGCCGGAAACGCGCCGGCACCCAGAAGTACCCCCACCAGTCCGTTGAGGACGAGGTGAACGCTGGCCGGCCCCAGCGGAATATGAATCAGCGAAGCCACAAAAAAAGCCGAGGTCATGACGGCAATTTTCGGCAGGTCCGAACCTTCAA
>CALZGC010000157.1 GCA_945786985.1 uncultured Nitrospirota bacterium
ACGCAAATCGACCCTCGATGAACTGCCCAACTTCTGGCATGTGCTCACCGGCGAAATGCGCCTGGTGGGACCCCGGCCGGAGATTCCTGAAATGCTTCCCAACTACCGCCCGCGCCAGATGTGCAAATTCTCGGCCAAGCCGGGCATCACCGGCTTGCCTCAGATCAATGGCCGGGGCAGGCTCTCTTTCCAGAAGACTGTCTCCTACGATCTGGAGTACGTCGATCGCAAGTCCGTTCTTCTCGATGTGAAAATCATCTTCATGACCATCTGGAGGGTAATCACTAAACATGGCGCCTTTTAGCAAAATCAAATCGAGCTTTCATACCAAATACTGGGCTGTCGCCTTCGGCGGAACCGTTTTTGCCCTTTTGGTCTGGCAACTGATGACGCTGGAATTCCGTTATGCGCTCGCCGTCTCGGGCGGGATCATCTGTCTGTCCATGGCGCTGATGGCGATCCGCCATATCGACACATTCCTCATTTATGCGCTCATTTTCAACATCCCCTTTGCCCGGTTCGGCAAATGGCTCTTCGTGCAGAACGACGTTGTGGTGGCCGCAGGCATCTCGCTGGGCCTGGCGGAATTGCTGCTTGTTCTTGCCTATGGTGTGTGGTTTGCTCAGATCTTCATCGCCCGCAAGGAGCCCCTTCCCCGCCTCAACAAGCTCGACTATTTCATTCTGCTGCTGCTCCTGGCCCAGGCCTTGTCTCTCGTCGGGGCGCCCCGGAAGGAACTCGGCATGTTCGACATTGTCTACAACATCAAACACGCCCTGATCTATTTTTTCATCGCCCATAAGATTCGACGCCCGCACCTGCCCTGGGTGGCAGCCCTGCTGATGGCCGCCGTGGTGGTGATGAGCCCCGTTGCACTTTATGAGCGTGTCACCGGAAATGTGGGCATCGGCAACACGAAAGCAAACGTGCTCCATGAGAATTTCGAACAGCAGCATGAAGTGCCCGGTCTTGAGCAGATTCGAGCGGAGGGGACTACCATGAATTCCCACACCCTGGGGATCTTCTACCTGATGCTGCTGCCCGTTCCCTTCGTGCTCCTGATGATGCGCCACTACAGACCCGCCGTCAAGTTCCTGCTGGCCGGTATCCTTGTCATGGGTTTGGGGGGGCTCATTGTGACCTTCTCCCGGGCGGCGTGGATGAGTTTCGGGCTGTCGTCCCTCTTCGCCCTGGCCGTGATTGCCTTCGCCTGGAAACAACGGCGGGCCCTGCTGATCTCCCTGGCCATCCTTGTGGGGGTCAGCATCGCGTATCCAAAAGTGTACCAATACGCCTATACGCGGATTGTCGACGCACCTGTGGAGATTATGGAGGCACGCTACGAAATGAATTGGACGGCCGCCGGTATCTGGCGAAATCACTTTCTCTTCGGATATGGTGCGGCCAACTATCTGGAGGCTCTGGAGGACCCTGATGTTGCGGTCCAGGGTCCGGATTGGCTTCCCGTACACAACGCGTTTCTCTACATCGCGTCGGAGATCGGCCTCGTCGGCGTGATCGCTTTCTTCGGTATCTTGCTGATCACCATCTTCCGCTGCTTCAAAACACTGAGGCACGAGGACCTGTTTGTGCGGGGATTGGCTCTCGCGATTCTCTGTGCGCTCTTTGGCTATCTGCTTGACGGGTTGACCGATCCCACCTTTCGCCAGGCTGTGCCCTACGCAATTCTGTGGATCTACATCGGGATTACGGGGGGGCTGCACCGCCTCATAAACCCCCGAGGGAATCAACCCGAATCTTTCCGCCTGCCGGCGGCCTAGTCTACCGAGTAGGAGGCGAAAGATGACAAGGAAGGCACTCAGAATAAGCGTTGTCATGGCGACGTACAATCGCGCCGAGACAATTGCAATCACGCTGAACCATCTGGCTGAGCAAACCCTGGATCCCGCCTCCTTCGAGGTCATTGTGGTGGACGACGGCTCGACGGACGGGACCGAGAACGTCGTGCGGACCATGCAGCCTGCGCTGCCCTTTCATCTGACGTATGTGAAGCATCCCAATCGGGGTCCCGGCTACACACAGAATCGGGGCATCCGGATGGCGCAGGCCCCCATCATCTGTTTGATGGCCGATGATATCCACTTCGCCCCCGATGCCTTGGCCGCCCATCTGCGGTTTCATGAACGTCATCCGGACCCAGAGGTGGCGGTGCTCGGCAAAGTTCTGCAATCACGGGAACTGGCAGCGGAATCGGTCTTTCTGGCGAAGTGGGATCCTTTTAAATTCAGACACCTCGAGAATTACCAGGAGCTTCCCTATTACCTATTCTGGGCGTGCAACGTTTCCTGTAAGAGGGACTTCCTGCTGCAAAGTGATTTGTTCCGTGAGGCCCGCGGCCGTGCCGGGGCAGCCGCTCACGAAGATGTGGAACTCGGATACCGCCTCTCCAAAAGAGGACTTCGCCTATTTTACGCAAGAGAAGCGCTGGGCTATCACTATCATCTTGAAACGCTGCACGGTGCCATGGCGCGGGCCTATCAGCGGGGGCTGAACTGGGACGAATTCCGAGAACTGGTGGATGAGCCCGAGATCACGGTTCGTTACCATATTCTGAGCAGGCATACGCTTAAAGACCACATGAAGACCTTTTTACGACCGAACAATTTGATCGGCGCGGACCGCAACCTCCTCTATCTGCTGATCCGTCAGATGGTTCGGATGGTATGCTTCAACATTGTAACTATCCCCCTCTTCTGGCGGCCGGTCATGGACCTGGCGGAGAAAAACACTCTGGCGGGTGCCGCGATGCATCGCCAGCTTTACCGGGGGGTGATCGCCTATCATTTCTTCAAAGGGGCCGCTGACGGCCGCCGCATGTTTGCGGAGCCCCGGACGCACACGCATTCAGCGGAGCGACTCTGAGATGAAACTGAGTGTCGAAATCTCTACCTACAACCGTAAGGAAGTCCTGCGGTTAGTCTTGGAGGGCCTTGCTCGGCAGACCTATCCCTCCGACCAGTTCGAGGTGGTTGTTTCGGACGACGGATCCACGGACGGTACCCCGGAAATGATCCAACGCATGCGAGAGACCGTGCCCTATTCCCTGCGACTTGTGGGCAACAAGCACCAGGGGTGCGGTCACACGCACAATGCCGGGATTCTCGCGGCGGCAGGCCACATTGTCTTGATGTTGGCCGATGATATTCTTCCGGTGCCCCGTCTTCTTGAAGAGCATATGCGCGATCATGCTGAGCATTCGGATTCGTCCGTTGCGATCGTTGGGAGGCTGAAGCAGTCTGAAAATCTGCCCCAGACGATTTTTCAGAAGGGGTGGGATCGGGTGATCAAGGGATTGTTTCCAGTGAATGGGAAGGAGATGGACTACACCAATTTCTGGGTGAGCAACCTCTCATTTAAAAAGGATTTCATGATCCGCCACGGCATGTTCTTGGATCTCCCTGCCGGTTCTCATGAGGATTTGGAGCTGGGACATCGCCTTCAGCGGAGCGGCATGCGTCTGATGTTCAACCCGCTGGCCGTGGGCTTTCATCATCATGCAGAGACCATACAATCCGTATCTTCTAGAAGCTACGTCCACGGATATAACTGGCACTTCCTGGAGGAGCGGGTCCCCGACCTGCCCGTTCGCATACGCTCCGGCAATGTGGTCCTGGCTGACGGGGTCGGTGTTTCGCTCCAATGTTTCCTGCGACAATTGGTGCGCACGATCTTTCTGAATCGCGTCACCATCCAGTCCATGGTTGTCCCACTCATCGAAAAGTCGGAGTCTGTCAAATGGGTGGCTTTTTCGGTGCCCTTTTTGTCCAAAAAGGTGGCATCGTATCATTTCCGCAGAGGACTCAAGGACTATCGACGGAAAGCTTCTCACCGTCTTCGGAGAGGCCCGCAGGGTGTGAATGTCGTCAAGCCGTAATGTTGCGCACGCCACTGTAACCGGCAGCGACTGAGCTTCTAAGAGAAAGACCATTTCATGAAATCCACGCCAGGCTCACACGCGACAATGAACGCGGCGGCAGACGAGACCGAGGACTTTCAAGTCTGCGGCAGCGAGTTCAGACGTATTGCGACGGGGGCGGGCACGAGCTTTGCGGGGAGAATCATGGGGGGCGCCCTGCAGTTTCTCTATACCGTCATTGTCGTGCGATTCCTGGGGGCCCAGTCTTTCGGCCTCTTCATGCTCGGACTGACCATCATCAGTTTTGTCGGTGTTTTGGGACGGCTCGGTCTAGAACCCGGACTCGTTAAATTTGTCTCGGCCTATCGTGGTGTCGGCGACAAACAAAGGGTCAAAGGGGTCATCGTTCTGGCCATGGGCTACTCCTTATTGGCAAGCATCCTGGTCGGCATCGTGTTGTTCCTGATGGGCGATCCGGTGATTGCCCGGTTTTTTGACAAGCCGCAGCTGGGCGGCATCATCAAGTATCTGGCCCCGTCGCTTCCCTTTTTGTCATTAATGCTTGTTGCATTGAGCGCGACGCAAGGCTTTCAGACCATGAAGTATACGGTGTATGGCCAGAATCTTTTCTGGCCAGTTGCGAACATTGCGCTCGTGCTTCTGTTCTTCCTTCTCGGTTTCGAGCTTTACGGGGTAGTTGCCGCGCATGTGCTCTCAGTTGCTCTGGCGGCGATACTCGCTGTTTATTTTGTTCGAAAATGCTTTCCCGACTTGATCCAGACGAAAGCTGTCTGGGATCCAGTGCAGCTTTTCAGATATTCCGTTCCATTATTAGCCGTGGTTTTCGTTTATTCTCTTTTGCTGTGGACCGACACGCTGATGCTCGGGTTTTTTCGATCACCCGAGGAGGTCGGTATCTACAATGCTGCCATGAGAACGGCGCTGCTGATCAGCCTTATCCTTGCCTCGTTCAATTCGATATTTGCCCCAGTGATCTCAGATCTGCACAACAGGCAGGAAATGGTGAAGCTCGGCCGTCTCTTCAAATCGGTCACCCGATGGGTCTTCGGGATCAGCCTGCCGGTTTGTCTCTTGATGGCATTTCTGTCCGAAGACATCATGGGTATCTTCGGTCAGGAATTCCTCTCGGGCCGGGTACCCCTCCTGATTCTGGCGTTTGCACAGATGGTCAACGCTGGCGTCGGATCGGTCGCCGTGTTGCTGGCCATGTCCGGCAGGCAGAGTCTTGTGCTGAAGCATACCCTTCTAGCGGGGCTGCTGAACTTAATACTGAATTGGGTTCTGATCCCTCCCTTTGGAATCGTGGGAGCAGCCGTGGCCACGGCGACCTCCATCATCACCGTCAACGTCGTGATGCTGGGGTCGGTCTGGGTCCTTTACCGAATCCATCCCTACAATCGCCAGTATTACAAGGGCTTCTTGGCAGCCGTGGCGAGTTTTGGCGTTCTGTTCATTGTGAATCAGTTTCTCCCGGAGATGAGCGGCGTGCAGAGAATCCTTGTGTATTCTCCGCTGTTCCTGGCTCTGTGCGCGGGGTTCATTTTCGGTTTAGGGTTTGATGTTGAAGATCGTTTTATTTTCAATATGTTGGCTAAGAAATTATCGAGAAAGACCGCCGGAGGTACGCCCGTTGAGCGTTGAAGAGTTTTCTTTACAGCAACCGGGAGTCGTGCGAGAATTTAATAAAGCGATATTTCGGCAGTTTACGGGAGTAATTGCAGCAACTGCTACAGTGATGCCCCCGTCCGTGCGTCTTGCATCGGCCTGCGGCATTGCTTTGTGATCATCAGATCTGTTGAACTCTCCTTCTGAAACCGGGGATTCTGGGTATGAAAGTC
Organism: uncultured Nitrospirota bacterium; assembly: GCA_945786985.1. GTDB lineage: Bacteria > CG2-30-53-67 > CG2-30-53-67 > CG2-30-53-67 > CG2-30-53-67 > CALZGC01. Next base: position 5,737 of record CALZGC010000157.1, read on the forward strand.
TTTGTATTGGGACTGGATGGCATGACTCTGAGAGTTGTTGAGCCGTATGTCCGCAAAGGCTTGCTGCCGAATTTCAGCAAAATTATGGCGGGCGGCTCGCATGGGGTCCTGCACTCGACCATCCCGCCTACCACACCTCCCGGATGGACGTCGCTGGCAACGGGCAAGAATCCGGGCAAGCATGGCGTCTTTGAGTTCAGGCGGAGGGAAGGATACGAGACCCATGTCATTACGAGATCAAGTTCTCAGAATGCCGAACCCATATGGAACATCTTAAGCCGGAATGGACGAAATACCATTGTGGTCAACGTGCCCTGTACTTACCCCCCCGATCCCGTGAAGGGCATCATGGTGGCCGGGTTTATGACGCCGAGTGAAGAGAAGGATTTTGTCTATCCGCCCGAGCGCAAACACGAGATTTTCGATCTGATTCCGGACTACAAGATAGATCTGGATGAAAAAGAGCTGATATTCTCAAAAGACAGTGAGCTGCTTTTAAGCCAAGTGGTCAAGACCACGGAGAATCTAAGAGACTTGATGAACCACTATCTGAGACGCGATCCTTGGGATCTATTCTTTATGGTGTTTACCGGCCCGGACCGCATCCAGCACTTTCTGTGGGACCAGATTGTGGCATTTCAATCCGATTGTGTCCGGTACTACCAGATGCTGGATAAGATTGTGGGCGATATACTGGAGAACTTTGATAAGGACTCGGTGCTTTTCATCGTCTCCGATCACGGTTTCATGCCGATTCGGAAGGGGTTTTATCTGAACAACTTCCTCCGAGAGCGAGGACTGTTGCAATTCACGGGGAATCAAGTCGTGAAAACGACCGTGTCCTCCGTCAATAGTGTCTTGAACCGCTTTGGCTTTATCCGTGTTAAAGAATTCCTGCCTGATGGGCTGGTGAATTACCTAAGAAATTTTAGTGCCAAGACCTTTGGCGTTCGATCCGACGACATGGACTGGGAACGCACCCAGGCGTTCTCGCTGCTTGGGGCGATTATCAATATCAATGTCAAGGGGCGGGAACCGCTCGGGGTTGTGGATCCAGAAGACTATGACAGTGTCTGTGAGCGTGTTAGGGAGGAGCTTTTGAACGTGCGGGATCCGGAAACAGGGGAACCCGTGGTCAAGGCAGTGCACAAAGGTGTGGATATCTACGGGGATGTGGCGGACGCTGATGTGCCGGACCTGGTTCTGGAGACGCATGAGGGGTATGCCGTTCGCAATGAACTGGGCAGTCGGATCTTTGATGATAACAGAGTTGGCAACACACGTTTGGTGGGGGAACATGAACTGGAGGGCCTCTTTATGGCTTACGGGGCCCCCATGGTGACCAAGAGGATCCAGGCATCGGTGTACGATATCATGCCGACTGCACTGTACCTGATGGGCGAAGCCATTCCGGAGGATGTAGACGGGCGGGTGCTCACCGAGCTCATCGACGATGATTTTGTACGGCAGAACCCGACTCGATTTGAAAAGGCCTCTACGGTAGCACCGACCCAGAACGGGGTGTTGACGGACCAGGAAGATGTTGAGTTGAGAGAGCGGCTTCGGGGGCTGGGATATTTGCGATAACACCGGGCGCACTCCGGAGTCCGCTTCGGAATCCTGCTGCAGGAGCCACCCAAGGAGGCGTGGAGAATGGGTCTTAGTCTGAGTTTATTGAACAAGCACAGTGTTGCCGGCCTGGGTGACACGATGAGAAAAAGGGTGATTAAACGTGGTATTGATTTTGTCGACGTTGTTTCCCGGATGATCAATCAACAGAATGTACCGCCTTATTCCTTGCGGTCTCACGTTGGGCCTATCGAGGAGTTTGACCGCGTGCCGCAGGAGTTGATACCGTATTTCCGGCTTCTTTGCGGTTTGAGAATGGATCAGACCATCCTGGATGTGGGTTGCGGCACGGGGAGGTTCGCTGAGAAATTAGTGGGAAAACCGCATTTCTTCCATGGTGAATATCATGGGTTTGATATTTATCCAAAGGCTATTGAATGGGCGAAGGCGCATATTACGTCCCGCCACAAGCAGTGTAAGTTTCAGCTGGTCGATTTAGAAAATAGTTTTTACTACCCCCGGGGGAAACAGAGCGCGGCAAGTTTCAAGTTCCCATATGCCGATGAAAGCTTTCATTTTGTTTTCGCGTACTCATTGTTTACACATTTACTTCCTGATGACACGTCGAACTACTTTAACGAAATCAGTCGAGTATTAAAACCGGGTGGACGGGCACTGATGACCATGTTTTTGTTGGACGGGAAACCTGAATTTGTAAACGAAATTGCGCAGAAGAGATGTCCTCATATTCCCCTGATCAAGTGGCACCACAAGGGTCTTTACTCAATAGCGTATCCGGATAAACCAGAAAAAGCGGTTGCGTATCAAGAAAGCGCAGTGAACAACCTGATCAAGAAAAGCGATCTGCATCTTGAAGAAATATACTATGGATCATGGAATAGACTTGATGATTATCT
>CALZGC010000158.1 GCA_945786985.1 uncultured Nitrospirota bacterium
GGGGAGCCTTCCCGGCAGGGGGGGCCTTTTCCGCGCCCACTCCGATGACGTCCCCCGCACAGGGCCTGCCCACAAGGGCCGCCCCCAGCTTCCCGCCCTCGACGCAACTCAACAAAGGGAAGTTCCTCGTGGCCAGCCGCCAACTGGGCGACCCCAGATTCTCCGAAACCGTCGTCCTGCTCGTCGAATACGGCGCGGCGGGTGCGGCCGGCTTGATCGTCAACCGGCCCACGGAAGTGGCGCTCTCCACTGTCTGGCCCGACGTGGTAGGACTGAAGCGGCACAAAGCGCCCCTCCACATCGGCGGTCCCGTCGAAATGACCGTGCTGCAGATGCTGATTCAATCGCATCAGCGACACCGGGATTCGCAGCATATCTTTGCGGACATCTACGTCAGCGTCAGCGCCGAGTTGCTCACCGAAATGGCCGACGAGACGGACCGCGGGGAGCGATTTCGCGTCTATGCCGGTTATGCGGGGTGGGCTGCAGGTCAGCTGGAAGCCGAGGTTTTGCAGGGCGACTGGCACATTTTTCGCGCCGATACCGCGACCCTCTTTGACAAAGACACTGCCGCCATCTGGCCCGATCTGATCCGGCGAACGGAGGGCCGGTGGACGCTTCTCCAACCTGCCCTTCCGCCGTCGCGCTGACCATGCAAGCCCTCATTCTCGATAGCCCGAAACCGGTGGCGCAGAATCCGTTGCGGCTCGCGTCGTGCGACGCGCCGTCGCCGGGCCCCGGCGAGATCCGCGTGCAGGTCCATGTTTGCGGAATCTGCCACACCGACCTGCACACGGTGGTGGGGGATCTCCCCCTGCCCCGCCTCCCACTGATCCCCGGTCACCAAGTGGTGGGGACTGTTGATGCCGTCGGTCCCGGCGCCAGACGGTTCCGTATCGGTGCACGGGTGGGGCTGGCCTGGCTGCACTCGGCATGCGGCACGTGCCGGTTCTGCAGCCGGGGCGCGGAGAATCTCTGCGAAGCGGCGCGGTTCACCGGCTACCATACCGATGGCGGTTATGCACAACAGACCGTCGCGCCGGAAGACTTCGCCTATGTTATCCCAAAGGTCTTCTCGGACCCGGAGGCCGCCCCCCTGCTCTGTGCGGGCATTGTCGGATATCGGGCGCTGCGGTTGAGCGAAGCGCGGCCCGGGGGGCGCCTCGGCCTGTATGGCTTCGGTGCGTCCGCCCATATCACGCTTCAGGTCGCCCGCCACCTGGGCGCCGATGTCTACGTTTTCAGTCGCGGCCGGGAGCACCTCCGCCTGGCGGAAGAACTGGGCGCGGTCTGGACCGGGCGGGCCGAAGAGACACCGCCGCGCAAACTCCACAGCGCCATCCTATTTGCCCCCGCAGGGGGCCTCGTTCTCCGGGCCCTCGAGAACCTGGAGAAAGGCGGCACCCTCGCCCTGGCGGGCATCACCATGTCTGCCATTCCCGAGCTCGACTACCGCAAGCACCTCTATCATGAAAAGACGGTCCGCTCGGTCACGAACAGCACGCGAGCAGATGGCGAGGCCCTGCTCAGGATTGCCGCCGAAATCCCCGTCCGGCCGCAAATTGAATCTTTTCCCTTGGAGGAGGCCAACCGGGCCCTTCAACTGCTGGCCGACGGCCGGATCAACGGAGCGGGTGTGTTGGAAGTGAAGAGCGAAGGGGCCGAGGATTCAAGGGTCCGAGGGTCCAAGTGAAGAGAAGCGAAGCAGGACCCTAGGAGTTGAAGCGGGTTTGCAGTTCAGCGTTTCTGAAGTTCAGGGTTACCCTTCAGCCTTCAGACTTCGGCCTTCAGCCTCTATAGACTTTCCCGCTCTTCTTCACTTGACCCCAAGATACCTTGATGTAGCAGCCGTCGCAGACGGCAAAGTATAGAGTGAAGCGGGGCACGCGCAGCGTAACCCTAGACCCCTCGACCCCTTGGACCCTTTGTTCTTTCGCCTCGAACCCTTTTTTTTCAACCACATCCACGTAATACTCAACTTAATGGTTGAAATCTGAGCTGAAATACTGCACAATGTAACTATAAATTCGTTTCCAACCATCAAATTCAGTCGAACATCTTTTTCAAGAAAGAGGGCCCTCCTATGAACCGCGCGTTCTTCTTCCTCTTGGCACTGTCTGTCTGGTTAGGAATGTCAGCCTGTTCCCATGTCAGTCCCCCTGTCTCAAAGCAGCCATTGGAGCTGACGGAGGCGTTAGGCGAGGAGAGCGATGCTCCTGAGGCGGGCCCTGAAGCCGAAGAGGAAACCGAAGAGGTTTCGGAGCAGCGGCTCATCGACGAGGCACTGGATTATTACCAGTCGTCCCAGGAGCAGTGGGAGCAGGGCTTGATCGAAGAGACCATGGCCGCCCTGGACCAGAGTTACGCTTCCATCCTCCGCATCCCCCCCGACCGCGACCCGAACATCTTACAGCAGAAGGAAGACCTCCGGCTTCTCATTTCCAAGAGAATCCAGGAGATCTACGCGTCCCGTCTCAGCGGGTCGCAGGTCGGCAACAACGGCGCCATACCCCTCGTGCTGAACACCTACGTGGAACGGGAAATCAAGCTTTTTCAGACAGTGGAGCGGAAGTTCTTCGTCGACTCATACCGGCGCGCCGGCCGCTACCGCGATTACATTGAAGAGGAGCTTCGCAAGGCGGGGCTCCCGGTGGAGTTGGTGTGGCTTCCCCTGATCGAAAGCGGCTACAAGGATAAAGCCTTTTCGCGCGCGCGGGCCCTGGGGATCTGGCAGTTCATCTCGTCCACGGGCGTGCGCTTCAACCTCAAGCGCGACCGGTGGATCGATGAGCGGATGGATTTTCAGATGGCGACCCGGGCCGCCATCGACTACCTCACGGCCCTGCACGATCTTTTCGGAGACTGGACGACGGCCCTCGCAGCGTACAATTGCGGAGAAGGCAACGTGATGCGGGCCATCCGGCAGCAGCGGGTCAACTATCTCGACAATTTCTGGGATCTCTACCCGATGCTCCCCTCGGAGACGGCCCGTTACGTGCCCCGCCTGCTGGCCACCCTCCATATTATCAATGCCCCGGAACAATACGGTTTCAGCGAACTGCAGCAGGATTCCGCTGTGTCCTTTGACGAAGTCCGCACGCAGAAGCAGATGAAGCTGGCCGACATCGCCGGTGCACTCAACGTGAGCGGGGGGGCCCTGGAGGCCCTCAACCCGGCGCTGCGTCAGAAGGTCACCCCGAACTACAGCTACACCCTTCGGGTACCCGCGGACACCGGAGATCTGCTGATGGCCAAATTGGACGAGATTCCGCAATACAAAGTGATGGTGCAGAGCCACACCCGCCATCGCGTCCGACGCGGTGAGACCCTATCGCAAATCGCCCGTAAATACCGGACCTCGGTCCGCAAGATCGCCCGCCTCAACGGCATCCGGAACGTCTCCCGCATCCGGGTCGGCCAGAAACTGAAGGTGCCTCTGCGCTATCCTCTCACCAAGCTCAGCTCCGTGAGGAAGGTCTCTTCGTCGTCCACCGCCTATACCCGCTACCGCGTCCGTCGGGGAGACACGCTCTGGTCCATCGCCAGGAAGTACAACACCTCTGTCAAGACGATCAAGAACCTGAACGGCCTGTCGAGCAATTTCCTCCACGCGGGGCAGGTGCTCCATTTGCCGGCCGGAACCTGATCGCCTGTCGGGCATCCCTGCGAGAATCCTGCAGCAAGCGTTATCGCGCGCCCACAGACGGGCAGGCAATATCCGGGCTACCCCAACAGTGTCCAGAACCCTCGGGCCATACCGTAAAGAAGCGTAGCCGCAAGACCGGGCACGGTGAAATCCTGATACTGCTTTTCGAGACAACCCCGAAGCCCATCGCCCGCGGAAGGCACAAAGAGGAGTTCGCAGTGTTCGTCCCTGTCTACCGCCTCTTGGTAGAGCTTCCGGACTTCCTCCCGCGTGCACCTGACGGTAATCTCAAAAATCAGTTCCGGCTTCCGGGTATCCCCGTGGCGGATCAGTCCGAGACAGACCATGTCCGAAACGTCATCGGCCGAGAGGCGGAATTCCTCCCGTAGTTCGTGTCGCATGGCGGTAAAGAGAAGATTGCGGTACGTCAGGATCTCCTCAGGCACCACGAGCGCGTCAGGATCGGGGTGGCCCCCGCAGACGTGCAGTTTGCCCCGATCAGCATGTACACGGTCGCTGCGCCGTCCGAGAAGCACGTACCCGTCAGCGGTCGTCACAACTCCGGAGACGGCGAGCCCGTCGGCAAGCGGCATCTCCCCATGCGGCTCCGAGCGTCCGGGCAGGGCGTAATTGGTTCCCACGAGTTCCCGGTAGTCGGTCTCGCCCAGGAGCAGATCGAGCCTCCGGCCGTGAAGACCGACCTGCTGGAGACTGAAAAGCTTTCCGTTGAAGAGCTTGCGCCCGTGGGCCTCTGCGTCCTCAACAGCGGCGTTCCATGCCCGGTCCAGCGTCCGGCGGATCTTTCCTGCAGGAAGGGTGCGCTTGCCCAGAATATGCAGCCGGAGCTCTCTCGGGCCGAAACGGCCGGCGGCAAGCACCGTGTAGAGGTTGGTATAAACGAGGGGGCGGTCCGCGCCGTCGTAGATGTGAAAAAGCGTTTTCACCAGGGCCGGCTGCCTCTGCATCAGGAGACGTCAGTCCCACCGAACGGCGGGTTGATCAAACACTGATCGGCCTCGACCCGATGATCGGAAATCAGCACGTGCCGTCCCTCCACCCGAAGTCGCCCCTCCGAGTAGAGACGGACCGCTTCGGGGTAGAGCCGATGCTCCTGCTTGAGAATGCGCGCACCCAGAGTCTCCCCGGTGTCGCCGGGAACAACGGGCACCACGGCCTGCAGGATGATGGGGCCGGTGTCCATCCCCTCATCGACGAAATGCACGGTGCAGCCTGAGAAGCGGACGCCGTAGACCGCGGCCTTCTGTTGAACGTGCACGCCGGGGAAGGCCGGCAGCAGCGCGGGATGGATGTTCATGATCCGGTTGGGGAAGGCCTGCACAAATTCGGGGGAGATGATCCGCATGTATCCGGCAAGAATGACCAGTTCCACGTCTCGCTGCTGCAGCGCGTGAATCATGGCCCGGTCGTGCTCGGCGCGCTTCTCGAAGGCAGCCGGCCGTATCACCTTCCGTGGGATGCCGTGCCGCTCGGCCCGCTTCAGGACCCCCGCTTCGGGATTGTCGGACAGCAGGATTGAGATCTGCGCGTCAAGCCGTTTCGACTCGATGTGGTCGATGATGGACTGGACATTGGATCCGCCCCCGGACGCCAGTGCACCCAAGCGAATACAGCGGCTCAAACCAGCAGCACCTCCCCCTGCCCGGAACAAACTTCACCGATGATCCACGCCGTCTCGCCGTCTTTGTTCAGGGTTTCGAGAACGGCTTGCGCTTGGTCCGCGCCCACCACCAGGCAATAGCCGATACCCATGTTGAAGGTGCGAAACATCTCCGGCTCCGGAATCTGTCCTTCCCGGGCGAGGAAGGTGAAGATCCCGGGCACGGGCCAGCTCTTCGTGGCAACGCGCAGAGCGCTCTCCTTCGGGAGCATTCTCGGGAGATTCCCGGGAAGCCCGCCCCCCGTGATGTGGGCCATCCCCTTGATGCGGAAACGCTCGATCAGGGAGAGCACCGCCTGCACATAGATGCGCGTCGGCTCCAGAAGGACTTCCCCCATGGGGCGCTTCAGGGGTGGCACCGTCTTCTCAAGAGGGACCTGCAGCCCGTCGGTGACGACTCGGCGGACGAGGGAATAGCCGTTGCTGTGCAGGCCGCTGGAAGCCATCCCGATCAGAGCGTCCCCCGGCACAATGGCCGTGCCGTCGATCATTTCCGAACGCTCCACAATCCCGACGGCAAAGCCGGCCAGGTCGTACTCATCGGAGGTGTAGAAATCAGGCATTTCGGCTGTCTCGCCTCCGATGAGCGCGCAGCGCGCCTGCCGGCACCCGGCGACGATACCCCGCACGACATCGGCCTGACGATCCACCTCCAGTTTGCCGCTGGCCATGTAATCCAGAAAGAAAAGGGGCTGGGCGCCGGAGACCAGGATGTCGTTCACACACATGGCCACCAGATCGATCCCGACACTGTCGTGCCGTCCCGTCAGAAACGCAAGCTTCAATTTTGTTCCGACCCCGTCGGTGCCGGACACCAGAACCGGTTCCCGGTACCTGCCGGGCTCGAGCGCAAAGAGCCCGCCAAAGCCGCCGATATCGGTGATCACCTCCGGCCCGAAGGTGCTGCGCACCAGGGGCGCAATCTTTTCGACGAAGCGCTCACCGGCTTCGATGTCGACACCGGCATCCTTGTAGGTCATCTTCTTATCGGTCACGGGGCCTCCGTCAAGGACCGCGGCAGGAAACACATGTAAAACACCCGCGTGTGCGTTCTTCGGGCGCTCGCCGAGCAGGCAAACTCTATTCGATCTGCCCATCACCGTCAAGGGAAAAGGCGGCTCATTCGGGCAGTGCCGGCAGGAGAATCGTGAAGGTGCTTCCGTGATCCGAGTTGTTCGCAACCCAGATGCGCCCGCCGTGTCCTTCGATGATGACTTTCGCAATATAGAGCCCGAGACCCGCTCCCTCGATGTCGGTGGTCCCGCGCACCCGGCGATACTTCTCGAAGATTGTGGGAAGGTCTTCCTCAGGGATGCCCGTGCCGTTGTCGGAGATGGAGATCCTGAGAACGCTGGGGGCGACCTCCAACTCAGCCGTGGAGGGATCGACCGGTTTCAGCCGGGCCATGTCCTTGGCGGTCACACGGATTTTGCCCCCCTTGGGTGTGAACTTGATGGCATTGCCGATGAGGTTGATCATCACCCGCAGCAGGTAGTCTTTGTCGCCATGGATAGGATAGCGCTCGGCGGCGAATTCCTTTTCGATCTCGATCTCCTTGGTCAGGGAGATCATCCGCTGGGTGTTGATCGATATTTCCATGATGTCGTTCATGTCGATCCGCTGGCGGTTGAACTCCATGGTGCCCGCCTCGAGCTTGGAGATGTCGAGCAGATCGTTGACCAAGTTCAGGAGATGATCGGCGCTGGCTTCGATGTTCTGCAGCAGGCGGGTCAGGTCCGCGTCGATGCTCCGGCGGGTTTCGTTGAGAACGATCTTATCGCAGATTTTGATCGTGGTCAGCGGATTCTTGAGATCGTGTATGACCATGGAAATGAAATCGGCCTTCTTCTGTTCCAGCTCTTTTTCCCTGCTGATGTCCTCAAAGACCTCCACCCGTCCGATCACCTCATCGTCCGATGAGAAAATGAAACGGGTGCTCTTTCGGATAGGAATTCGGCGGCCGTCCTTGCGGGTCAGCAGGTACTCCTGAACAACCTTCTGGTCCCGTAGCGGCACAAAATCGGGGCCCGGGCTGCAGCACTCCCCCGCGTCCGGGCAATCGAAGATCTGCATGCACTTCTTACCGATGGCTTCGCGGAAATTGTGCCCCGTTATCTCCTCAGCCGCAGAGTTGAAGAAGACGATCTCCATGTCCTGATTGACGGAGAAGAGCCCCTCCCCCATGGTGTTGATGATGGTGTCGATCTGCTCCTTCTGATTGGATAACATCCGGTTGGTGTGGCGGACCTCATCCAGGAGGTGCTTCATCTTGAGAGCCGCCTTGACTCTCGCGATCAGTTCCATCTCGTTGTAGGGCTTGCGTATGTAATCGTCCGCACCGTGGCTGAGTCCTTTGATGGTGTCCTCGATGGAGCCCTTTGCACTGACCAGGATGATGGGAATGTCCTGCGTTTCCGTTCTTCGCTTGAGCGTGTCGCAGACCTCGTACCCGTCGATGCCGGGCATCATGATGTCGAGCAGCATGAGATCGGGCCGCTCCTGCGCCACCTCCTGCAGCGCCACCTCTCCGCTTTCGGCCGTCCGGACGTAGTAGCCCTCCAATTTGAGTATGTCCGAGAGGAGCTCCAGATTGTTCCGGTTGTCGTCAACAACGAGGATGTTCGATACGATATCCATCAGACGGGACGGGCCGCCCTGTTTTTCACTTTTTTCCTGCATCCCGGTCGCACCCTTCCCTTTCCCGTCGCACCGTTCTTGCGAGCACCACCCGAGAGTAGTGCTCCTTAGAAAAAAAAACCGCTGATCTCTCAGCGGCTGTCCGGCTCCCCAGTGGCGGGGCTCATCGGGTCTCTTCCAGAAACATCCCGGCGCGCACGGGAACCCAGGCGCCACGCTCACCGGTCCCGTCGCTCACCTTCCGCTTGATCTTGACCCGCGAGAGATCCACCTGCTTGAGCTTGGGAAGAATCTCGACTTTGGGACCAAAATACTCTTCGATGCGTTGGGAATACTGGTCAAAACAGATCACCAACCCGTCCGGGTATTCCAGAATATTGCGGACTTGCCGCCCTTTTCTTGAGTGATCCATGGCCTGCCTCAGGTCTTGGGACGTTAACAAACTATCCTGATGAGTGTAACCTTAACAGAACAAATGGAGCATATCAAGAATTGCAGCAGGTGAAAAATGCTCTTTCAAAATGATAAGAGGCAGAAAGAGCCCGATTCCAGCCAATTTTTTAGTTTTCCACGCAGAAAAGGCAGATCACCCCGATCGTCTCCCGGAAGTTCAGCGAGTCCCTGTCGTGGGGGAAAAAGGCCTGCCCGCTCACCCCGTCGCAGGAGCGGCCGGCAGCCTAAACGAGAAGGTGCTTCCCCGACCGGGTTCACTCTGAACCAGGATGCTTCCGCCGTGAAGTTCGATGAGTTTCCGGCTGATATAGAGGCCGAGTCCTACCCCTTGGTAGTCGGATCCTTCCGGTTCATAAAGTTGGAAGAATTGACCGAAGATGGTCTTGTGATGTTCGGGGGGGATCCCGATGCCGCTGTCCCGGACCAGGATCTCAACCTTGCCGGCGTCTTCGCCCGGAGGGGTGACCATGGCGGCTTCAATCATGATGCGGCCGTGGTCGGGCGTGAATTTGATGGCGTTGTTCAGCAGGTTGATGAGTACCTCCTTGATGCGCACCTCGTCGGCCAGCACGGGGCAAAGATCAGGCGGAATCGCGTGCTCCACCTCCAGGACCCGATCCACCAGAAGCGGCTCCACGCTGACCAGCGACGACAACGTCACCTTCTTCACGCTGACCGGTACCATCTGAAGGGCCATCCGCCCGAGCTCGAGATTGGAAAGATTCAGGAGGTCATCGATGAGGCCCATCAGGTGCTGGGCGTTTTCATAGACCTTTCTCAGATTCTTCTGCTGCTGTTCGTTCAGGTAGCCGTAACTCCCCTTGAGGAGCATCTTGGTGTAGCCCAGGATGGAGTTCATGGGCGTGCGGAACTCATGGGAGATGTTTGCAAGAAACTCCGACTGGAGCCGGTCCACTCCCGGCGGTGTGCTCTGCGCGCCGGGCGGGCTTTCGCCCGGACGGCCTCCCCCCGGGCTCACTCGAGCCGGCTTGGCTGCGCTTCGCCTGCCGGGCCTCTTGCCCGCATCGTGGGGCTCTCCGGTACGGCGCGTGGATGCCATGTCTCAGACGTGCCCCCCGACGGTGATTTCCGGAATACGTATGGTCGGCTGGGCATCCGCAACGGGCGCCCCCTGACCGTCTTTGCCGCAGGTGCCGATCGCGTAACCCAGATCACTCCCCACACGGTCGATCTGCATGAGCACGTCGGGACCGTTTCCGGCCAATGTCGCCCCCCGCACCGGTTCGCCTACCTGGCCGCTCTCAATACGGTACCCTTCGCTCACCTCGAAGACAAAGTCTCCGTTCACCGTGTTGACCTGACCGCCCCCCATGCGGACCACAAACAGCCCTTTGGGTGTGGACGTGAGAATCGCGGCGGGGTCGTCGGTCCCTGGCAGAATCATGGTGTTGGTCATGCGGGGGATCGGACGGCATCGGTAGGACTCGCGCCGGCCGTTGCCCGTGAGAGGAACCCCCTCCTTTCCGGCCGTGAGCCGGTCGTTCATGTAGCCCTTGAGCGTGCCGCGTTCGATGAGGACGGTACGCTCAGCGACCGTGGCTTCATCGTCAAAACGGAAGGATCCGCGCCGGTTGGGGAGGGTGGCGTCATCCACCACCGTGATCGCGCTGGACGCGATCTGCTCTCCAGTCCGTCCGCTGTACACGGAGAGCCCCTGCTGCGCAAGGTCCATCTCCAAGCCGTGTCCGACCGCTTCGTGGATCATGGTGCCGCCGGCCTCGGCGGAGAGAATAACGGGCATCCGTCCGGCGGGCGCAGGGGCGGCATCGAGCATGAGCACCGACCGCCGGGCGGCACGGGTGGCTACCTCTTCCAGCGGATCGGAGTCAAAGAGTTCAAACCCCACGGCCCCTCCCGTGGTCTCGAGGCCGGTCTGAAGGGTGTCGCCCTGTCGGGCCACCACCTGAACCCGTCCCATGAGGGAGACCCGGTCGTCCTCAGCCATCTCACCGAGGGAGTTGGCGATGAGCACCTGCTTGCGGCTGTCGGCATAGACCGCACCGGCCTGGCAGACCCGGGGGTCGATGCGGCGCGCCGCCGCGTCGGCGGCAAGCACCTGTGCCACCTTCTCCTGTGTATCGACCGAGGCAGGGTCTTTTCGAATCACGAAATCGACGGGAGAGGTGAGCGCCGAGAGCACCGTCACCCTCCCCGGCGACTCCTGCGGGATCGCCCGACTGACGATTCCGGCCAGCGCCTGCAGGGATTCGCAGGAGAGATCATTCGTATAGGCATAAACTGTGCGGCCCTCGATGAGCACCCGAAGCCCCACACCTCTGATCTTTCCGGTGACGACTTTCTCGATCCGGCCGTCTTCGAGCGTGATGGCGGAGTGTTCTCCTGTCTCAAAGTACAGCTCGGCGAAATCGCCGCCCCGGCTCAACGCCTTTTTCAGGATGGCCGGAATCTCCTCTTTAGGAAACATGGCACTCCTTTTCTGCCTTGTAGCCCGGATATTGCATGAGTGGATCTATTACGAAGCCGGATGGGCTGCCACACGCGGCGTTACAGAAAATTTTCTGACTTTGAAATATTTCATTTCAATATGTCTTCAGCCAGAAAATCTTCTGCGCCTTGCCTGTGGCGCCTCTACGGCCTCTCATGACGATCACTCATTCAATATCCGGGCTCGTGCGGCCGCACCGCACCCCGCTATCTCACCGCGGGGAATGCCGCTACCGTATCAGCCGTTCCGCAATCTGCACTGCGTTCAGGGCCGCGCCCTTGCGCAGGTTGTCCGCGACGACCCAGAGATTGAGTCCGTTGGGAATTGATTCGTCTTCCCGGATTCGCCCAACAAAGGTCTCGTCCTTGCCCGCTGCATTCATGGGCATGGGGTAGATATTGTCCGCCGGATCGTCCAGGACGCAGACTCCTTCCGCCCGGGCCAGGAGTTCCCGAGCCTCCTGGGCAGTGATCTTCTTCTCCGTCTCGATGTTGATCGACTCCGAATGGGAGCGAAAAACGGGCACCCGCACCGTGGTCGCCGTGATACCGATCCGGTCGTCATTCAGGATCTTCCTCGTCTCGTCAACCATCTTCATCTCCTCCTTGGAGTAACCGGTCGGGAAGAAGACGTCGATATGGGGGAGGCAGTTGAACGCAATCTGATGCGGGTACACCTCATGAATCACCTCCTGAAAGCTCAACAGCGCCCGCACCTGAACGAGGAGTTCGTCCATCGCTTTCTGGCCGCTTCCGGAGACGGCCTGAAAGGTGGTCACCACGATCCGCCGGATCCTGGCGACGTCGTGAAGAGGCTTCAGGGCCACCACCATCTGGATCGTCGAGCAGTTGGGATTGGCGATGATCCCCTGATGATCCGCAAGGGCCGGGGTATTGACCTCGGGAACAACCAGCGGCACGCGGGGGTCCATCCGAAAGGCGCTGCTGTTGTCCACCACGACCGCGCCGCTTTCTGCGGCCAGGGGCGCGAAGGTTTTGCTCCGCTTGGCCCCGGCCGAGAAGAGGGCAATGTCCACCCCCCGAAAGGAGTCTTCCCGCAGCTCCTCCACCGGAAATTCGCTGCCGCCAAAGGACAGCTCCGTCCCGACCGAACGGGAGGAGGCCAGCAGACGCAGGTCTCCCACGGGGAAGTTCCTTTCTTCGAGGATGGCGAGGATTTCCCGCCCTACTGCACCGGTGGCACCCGCCACGGCTATATGGTACCGGTCTTTCTTTAACATGGGAACTCCCGAAATCTGAGGGATGGCAACAAAAACATCTTGCCCGCAAGCCGTCGGGCGGGATGCTCTCCAAAACCGGCCGGGCGTAGCGGATTCAGTGTATCAAGATGATACTTTTCGGGGAATGGGGTGTCAAGAGGATTCGGGAAGGGCGGCGTTTCGCTCCCGCCTTTTCGGGTCGATGACGACAGTACCGCGGCAAGCCGGACAGATCCGTCTCCCGGCGGGCGAAATGGCAAGCCCGGATATTACGTGGGTGATCGTTATGCGATATTCGGGCTAAACTCTCCCGCCCCGTCGCCGGATGGTTTCTTCATCGGCAAAAAGGTCAGGCAAGTCACCGTCGGAGAGATCCACGCTGTCGGGCTCGGCACTCGGCTCGGCTGGTTGCTCCGTAGCGGGGGCTTCCGGGATATCCTCCAGTTCCACCTTGAAATCGGTATCCCGATCGGACAGATCAATCACCTCTTCCGCTGCCTGGGGGTCCGGCCCCGGGGCCCGGCCCGCCTGTTGCGGCCTCGCCTCCTCCACCGGCGGCTCCGGGAAAGGGCTGTCGGGCAATGTATCCGCTGTTTTCAGAACCGCCGAACCTTCGTCTTCGGACGGCTCGGGAGGCTTCTTCTCGGCCCACTCCGGGGTGGGAAGGGCCACAGGTTCGTCGGGGTTCGACCCCGCCGGGGGGCTGTCGGGCAACTCGGGGTTTTCCGGCTTTCGCTCAACACCCATGATATCCTCATAGCGGCCCGGACCGAAATCGGCCAAAGACCTCTCCTCCTCGGCGCCGCCTCCGAGAAAATCCTCGACCTCTTCGTCGACGATGTCCGGCTCCTCCACAGAGCGCCGGCGCAGGAAAAAGAACACACCCGGCACGGCCAGCGCGAGGCCGAGAAGACCGGCGCCGACACCTAGCCAGAGCTTACGGCTCGTCTTACTCTGCACAGCGTCAAGCTCTCTTCGTTTCTTCTCCTGCTCAGACTTCTGCTGCGCCCGGGTCTGGGCCGCCGCCTTAAGGTCTGCGGTAACCTGGGTGAGCTCCTCACGATAGGACGTGTTAGGGTATTTCGCGAGGAAGGCCTCAATCGCCTCAACGTCGGCGCTGTTCTTGGCTTCTTCATACTCAACCTTTTCAAGGCCGGCGAGGACCTCAGAGACATGCCGGCCCTCGGGAAACACCTGGAGATATTCCGTGTATTTCTCCGCAACCGGCTCCCCGGCCAATTCCTCGTACACGAGCACCTCCGCCCGCTCGTTCGCTTCCTCAACGAAAGGGCTGCTGGGGTTCCGCTTGGCGTAATCCAGATAGACCTTGGACGTGTCGATCGCCCGGACCTCTTCAAATTGAAGCTCGATAATGCGCTCCTTGGCCTGCTCGGTGAACCGGCTCTTGGGGAATTTATTCAGGAAGTTCCGGTAGACATCGATGGTGTCCGATTCGCGGGTCTCGTCGAAAGCCACCATGTCGGGCGTGATGATCTGGGCGACATCATTCAGGGAGATTCCCACGATCCCGGCACGGGTCTCGTATTTGACCATCCCATCTTCACGCCAGAAAGAGTCGACTTTAATGACGCGGCCGTCCTTCAGGCGGATTTCGCTTTCGGCCCGGCATTCCGACCCAGCGAAGCCGATGAGAGCCAGTACGACAACGACGCTGACAAGGAATTTTCCTTGAAACATGATTCCTTACCTCTCTATTGTATTTAGATGGAGCGATTTGTGTCCCCAGTGAGGGGGACCGGGAAATGGATCTTCTGCTGCTTAAACGATTAGATTCATTATACATTTATTTACCGGTCATGGCTATTTCTTTTTGCCGGCGACGGTCCGAGTTGACTCGCCTCCGCCGGGAAGGGGCCTTCGAGTGGTAATCCGCGGACCACGGGCCAGCCCGGATAGTGCACGAGGGATCGTCATGAGAGGCCCCAGAGATCGTGGAAGCGACACAAGCAAGGCGCAGGAAATTTCCTGCAACGCCGCGTGTGGCAGACTATCCGTCTTCGCAGAAGGCTACGCCGTGACAGGTCCGGCCTCCGAATAGATTTACTCATGCAATATCCGGGCTAATCCATTGACAACCCGACACAATCTTCATAGAATGAACACAAGGCTGAAAAGCAGACCCTCACTTCTTGCCGAGATTTCCATCATGTTCGTCAACAGAGAGATCCTGATCGTTGACAGTGATTTCAGTGCACTCAAGGCGCTGAAGAACGCTCTCATTGAAAACGGATTCATCGTTCATTTCGCGCACGACGGGGATCTGGCTCTGCGGCTGGCGATCAGGCATCAACCGGATCTGATCCTCTGCGACGCGAGCTTGCCGGATATGGACGGTCGCGAATTGATGGAGAGGGCCCACAAGGAACCGGAAAGCGCGGGGATCCCCTTTATCCTGTTAACGCCGGCAACCGATGTGAACGTCAAAGTGGCCGCCCTGGAAGCGGGAGCCGACGACTGCATGGAGAAACCCTTCGACGAGACGGAACTCATCGCCCGCATCCACGTGGTCCTCCGCCGCTCGGCAAAGACGTGTCGCCCCAGACTGAAACAGGACGAAGCCATCCGAGGCAACCTGGTGGACCTCAGCCTCATCGACCTGGCCCAGCTCTTTCATATGGGCCGGAAAACAGCCGTCATTCAGGTCGAAGGCGAACAGACAGAGGGCCAGATCTACTTTGAAGCGGGTGACCTGGTCCATGCCGTCGCCGGAACGCGTATCGGCAAGGATGCCATCCTGGAACTCTTTGCAATTCAGGACGGAGCTTTCTTCGTTCATCTCCACGTGGGATCCAAGGTCCGCACCAATTACGATTCGCTGACAAAGCTGATCATGGATTCGGCATGCCGCCTTGACGAAGCAGGCGGGCAGCCCCAAGTGACGTCAGTCAAAGACCCGAAAGCCCTCCAGCTGAACCGCTCCCCTTTCAGTGAAGGGATCAAGGAGCTGTTCGAAAAAGGGGTCATTGAGCAATTCGGCAAACCATGACACCACGAGATCCCGGTCATATGAAACCTGTCAAGCGCATTGCCATTGTCGGAGGGAGCAAAGAGGGACTCAGTCTCCTTCCTCTGCTCGAAGAGGACCCTACCGTCCGTGTCGACCTCATCGTGGACCGAAACCCCGAGGCCCTGGTCTTCAAACTGAATGAACTCGGTTTCCAGCTGGCCCGGAAATTCAACATCCGGGTCAGCAGCAGCCTGGCAGACCTGCTTGCGGAAGAGGCGCTCGATCTGATCATTGACGCCTCCTCCGATCCCGGCACCCGATCCTTTCTGGAAAAACAGGATTTCCGCACCGCGGAGATCATCAGCGCCCTGAGCGCTCACCTGCTCTGGGAATACCGGGGTCGGGAAGTTCCTGAGACCGGGCGCACGAGACACACCAAACTGCTGGCCAGCCTGAATGAGATCGTCGAGGCCGTCAACCTGACGAAGGACAAGAAACAGGTCTCCGAGATGATCTTGAAAGTGGCCCTCGAATCGACGGGCGCCGACAACGGCTCTCTGATGCTGCTCGATCCGGAAGAACAGGTGCTGAAAATAGAGGTGGCCGAAGGGATCCCGCCGGAAGTGGTGCCGACCATCCGATGCCCACTGGGGGAGGGGATCGCCGGCAAAGTAGCCCGGGAAGGAAAACCGCTGCTCCTCTCGGGCAGGGCCGACGACCGCACCTTCAACGTCCTGCGCACGCGCGAGGACGTCAAATCGGCACTCTGCGTTCCCCTGACCATCAATGGCCAAACGGTGGGGGTGCTCAATCTAAACAACCTGAAAGATCTGGAGGGCTTCAACGAAGAGGACCTCGCCTTCATCACCAAACTGGCCGCCTTCGATGCCGAGATCCTGCTCAAATCCCAGGAGTACGAAGACCTCCGGGGGGACGCACGCACCTTTCGGATCTGGAAACAGCTGAACCAGGAACTGAGCGCCTCGCAGCCCCTGGACGAAAAGCTCGTCCGGGTCTGCCGCACCCTGTCGGAACATTTCAGCCGGTCCGTCTGCTCCATCTATCTGCTCGATCCGGACAGCCATGAGCTGTCCCTGCGTGCGAGCAACCTGAAATCCTTTTCCCCATCCTTCGGCCACCGGATCCATCTGCAGGAGGGGATCGACGGCTGGGCGGCCAGTGAACAGGAGGTGGTCGTCCTCAAGGAACACCCGCCCGTCGATTCCGGCACCAACAAAACATTCATGTCGATCCCCCTGATCACCGACGGCAGGATTACGGGGGTCCTGAACATCCAACTCGTTTCGTCGCAGGGTCTGAGCGAAGAAGAAGAGGCATTTCTCCGGGACGTCGGCGGCCACCTGTCCCATGCCGTCAGCAGTGCCCAGAAAGAAGATCACGCCTATCTGCGGGCCACACGGCTCGAGGCCATCAATGAGGCCGGCATCAACATTGTCTCCATCATGGATATGGACAAGCTCCTCGAACTCATCCCGCCGTCGGCGTCCATGATCATGGACGCGGACGGCTGCATTCTTCGCCTCCGGGAGCGGGACGGCCTGCTCAAAGTACGGTCGACCTATGCCATGTGGGAAGATGAGATTCAGGACAAGGTGCTGGAACTCGACGCGACCCTCTGCGCGAAAGTGCAGCAGTCCAAGCGAGCCCTGCACATCCATGACCTGGGTGAGGCCAAGGGGTACGAGAAGTTTGGACGGGTGGTAAAATCGGTGCTGGCTTTCCCACTGATGGAAAACGGGGTCGTCCACGGGGTCTTGTCCATTTACGACAAGATTCCCAAGGGTGCCTTTCACGTGGTTTCATTCAGCGAAGACGACATGGAGATCTTCAGGAAATTTGTCCACTTTGTGGAGAAAGCCATCGTCAACGCGCGGGGTCGGGGCCATTCACAGATCTTTCTGAATTACGACAAACTCACGGGTCTGCCCAACGAGGCCGCTTTTCAACGGGAGATCCAGAACGAGATCAACCGATCCAAACGCCACCAGCGCCGTTTCATTCTCCTCACCATGCTTTGGAGTTACCATCGCTCGGGTATTTCCAAATACGATGTGGAGCTTCGAAACAGGATCCTGCTGGACGTTGCCGACGTACTCAAGGAGAGCATCCGTGAATACGACACCTTGGCCCGCACCGGCCCTCAGAAATTTGCAATGCTCTTTCCCGAATCGGTGGAGAACATCCGCGACCTCAGCACACGCTTGACACGCGCCATTCGACGAAGAAAGAAGGCGTCCGAGCCCCCCTTGGCCAACCTCGATCTGAGCCTGAAATTCGGCTACGCCATCTTCCCTGACGACGGCACAGAGTTCAAGGCAATCGTGGGCGGGGCGAACCGGCTGCGCCTGGGCGCGAAAGTGTAGCGATCTGGTGGGCCCTCGCCACGCGGGTCCCTCTCAGTCGGCCCAGACTTCAGCCTTCTTCGCCCAGTCACTGCCGGGATACTTCTCCTTTAATTCCACCAACGCCTCTTTGAGGCAGGCGGCATCCCCGGAATCCTTGTAGCGGCACACACCGCCATAATAGACTGCGGCCGGCGCTGCCGATGTTTCTGCGTAGCGGTCGACAACCTGCCGGTACGCCTGGGCGGCCTCGTTGTACTGCTCTGCGTGAAAGGCCAGATTGGCAAGAGCCAGATGCATCTCGCCGAGAAAGCGTACCGGTTCCAGAAACCCCGTCACACGGTGGTGCTCTTTGCGGTTCCGGTCGCAGACAATGAACGTCGGCGTCCACTGGACATCAAACTCCTTGAACTGCTTCATCTGGCTGGTACCGTCGAGCTTGAGCGGTATGAAATGGCTCGAGATGAACTCGGCCACTTCCAAATTGGGGTACGTAACTGCACCCATCTTGTTGCAGCCGCCTCACCGGGGGCTGAAGAAGTCGAACAGGATCGGCTTGTTCTCTGATGCACTCGCTGCAAGCGCCTCGGGCAGATCGGTCTTCCAGGCAATTTCTCCAGCCATCACAACACCTCCTTATCGGTTCAGTTCTGGTATTCGCGGTCCTGTTCGTAAATACGGCCGTATTCAAGTGCCGTATTTACGAACAGGACCGCCTAGTCAGGAAAGGTACTGCGGGGCTCGGTTTTTGTCAATTGAGCACGACGGCCCCGGCAGATCCGGCCTCACAATAGATTTATTATGCAATATCCGGGCTAACGATATTCCCTGGACTGCACGAGTCGGCCGTTCAGATAAACCTCGACGACGGCCTCTCCCTGAGTTTCCAGCATCAACTCAATGCGGCTCCCCGGTCGCTTCCGCTCGGAGAAGATGCGCCGGCGTCCCTGCCGGTCGTCGACGATGACGTCGGTATGAACCGCGCGAAAACCGAAGGGAATTCGGAAATGAAAGCGCGTTCGGACCAGGGGCGCCCCCGATGGAAAGCTCTCTTGCCGATTCACCACGAGCGTGACCGGCAACGACCGGCTGACCCGATACCCCTCGGCGGGGGACTGGTTGATCACCCGGTTGCCCTCCACCCCGGGATACTGCTCATAATGGACGTTGCCTACGTTCAGACCTGCCGAATCAAGCAGAACCATGGCCGCGTCGAAATCCATCCGGATCAGGTCCGGCATGCGATAGGCCGCGGGTCGGGGGCCCAGACTGACAAGAAGGTTTACCACATTCTCCTGAATCCTTTCCGCCAGGGGCAGGGGGTTCTGGGCGAGCACCATCTTCTCTTCACTCCCCGGCACGTAGGCTTGTGTCACCCGCCCGACGGAGAGCCCGTTCTGGTTCAGAATCAGCTCCGCCTTGCGGATGGACAGGCCACGCACGTCGGGGACGGCGATATCCCGCATCCCGAGACTGATCACCACTTCGATGTTGCGATCCACCTTGAGGGGTGTGCCGGCCTTGGGATACTGGGCAATGATCCCGTGGCGGGCCACGGACGGATGGTACTCCTCCCGGGTGACCCGAAGATCCAGACCCAGCTGCCCCACCTCCTTGAGCGCCGCCACTACGTTCCTGCTGTAAAGATCGGGAACGTTCACGGTTTTCTCAGAGGTGATCCAGCGGAGTGTAACCCAGGCCGACGCAAAGACAATCGCGAGAAAGACCGCCAGAGCCCCGAAGAACTGCAGATAACGTTTCACACCTTTTCCTCGAACGGAGGCTGCCCCCCCGCAGGTCATCCGGGCCAGCTAGCCCGACAGAGGGTCCTTGCCCTTCTTCTTTCGTCTTCCCAGATCCACCCACAGATTGAATCCGTAGGTCGTGGTGATTGGAATGACGATCACTCCCAGTAGGATCAGCCCCGATACGCACAGCCCCGCGACCAGCACGGTCAGACTCTGATTGTAAACGTAGAGAATCGAGACGACAATGGCAATCATAACAGCGGCCATGGCCATGACAGCTCTGCGGAAAACGCGCGCCACGTAACGTTCTGTCTGGCTGATACTCACCGGATGTATCCGGAAGCGAAGATCCTCCCGTCGAAGAGTTCGCAGGACCTCCACGGCATCGCGATAGACCCCCCGCAGCGTCTTCAGCTCGTCCTCAACACGCTTGCAGGGGTTCAGATCCTGCTCCTCCCGCAGCATCTGCTTCACCAGCGGTACAATATCTTTGACCGCGTTGAAATCATAGCGGTACTGCGTGCCGATTCCCTCCACGAGGGCCGCCGTCTTGAAGAGATAGACCAGATTGCTCGGCAGCTCAAAAGGAAAGGCGTAGAAACTCTCGAGCACCTCAAAGGCAATCTCCTGGACCCGCCGCTGTGTGATCCCTTCCTGAGAGAGGATATCAAACATGATCTCGGCGGCCTCACGCAAAATGGTGGTGCTCACTTCCCGGTTGGCAATCCCCAGGTTGTAGTAGCCTTCAATGAGCCGGTCAAAATCCCGCCGTGCGCCGGCCATGGTGGTCTCGATCAGCTCATGGCGGGTCTTGTGATCGAGTTCAATCACCAACCCGTAGTCGAGGAGAACGATCTTCTCGTCGCGGGTCACCAGGATATTGCCGGGATGAGGGTCGGCATGGAACACACCGTCCACGAGAATCTGTTTCGCGTAAATCTCAATGAGACTCTGCAGAACCCGATCCACATTGATACCGGCCCGCTTGAGCTGATCAAACTCGGTTATCTTGATCCCGTGATAGAATCGAATCACCAGAATCCTCGGGGTCGTTACGTCCGGAAAGAACTCGGGGATCACGATGTCGGAACGATCCTTCATGAGCTCCTGAAAGCGGCGGATATTGTACGACTCGTGCTCAAAATCCATCTCATCGTAGATGGTCCGGGAAAACTCGTCCACCACCACCTGAAGGGAGCGGAGCTGGTAGGAAGTGAACAATCGGTTAAGAATCCCCAGAAGCCCCTGGATGATCTTGAGATCGTCCGTCACCAGCGCATGAATCCCGGGCCGCTGCACCTTGACTGCAACCTCCATTCCCTGGTAGCGGGCCCGGTGCACTTGAGCCAGGGAGGCCGCTGCCAGCGACTGCGGATCGAACTGTTCAAAGACCTCGTCGAAGGGGCGCTGGTACTCGGCCTTAATGACCTCCTTGACCGCATCCAGGGAAATGGGCGGCACCTCGTCGTGCAGTTTCGAGAGTGCGGCAAGATAAACGGGCGGCAGAATGTCCGAACGGGTCGAGAGCACCTGGGTCAGCTTGATGAAGGAGGGACCCAGAAAGGCGATTTTTTGTGTCAGTTTGCGCGCCCGGCCTTCATGGAATTCAAGAGTGCGCTCCCGGCGGGGACCGAAAAGGATGAAGCGACGCAGATCGAGGGTGAATGACAGGATAAAGGGAAAGGCGGTCCAGAAGATTTTCAGGCTGCGTTTGATCATTGAAATCTCTGCGGCGCGCGCCTCGCGAGGTCGAGGTGTGCTGAGTGCCGACCGGGGGTGGTTGGCCGACTACCCGTATTTTCTCGTCAGGTAGGCCAACCATTCTTCCTGCATTCCCCCGTAGTCCATGCCGAGCGCGGCGACCAGGGCCGCTTCGACGTCCCCGTCTGTGGACACTTCGGACAGAAGCCGCTGCACTGCATAGATTCCGTGCTCTTCGATGATATAATCGACCACTGTGTAACTGACGCTATAGGCCCTGGAAGCCGCCCGGGCGTTTAGATCCAGGAAGGAGGCTTCCAGTTGTCTCAGGGGTGGTACGGACCCGCCCTGCAGCAGCGCACGCACATTCTGTATGTGGCGTGCATCGGACTCCTCTGAAAAATACTGCGCCAACCCTTCGTTGAGCCATGCCGGGCATTTCCCACCGGTCTGCTGATGGACCAGCGCGTGGGTGTATTCATGAAGCACCACCTCCTCCAGCGCGGCCGTCTTCTCCTGCAGTCCGCCGATGGGAACCCGGATCTTGCCGTCGTATACCCCCAAGGCCCAGTCGGGAGACTGGGTCACATCGCGGAAATCCTCATCGGAGTATAGAATCGTGGAGATATGCTCCGGCGGGTAGTAGTTCAACTGTGCCCCGATTCTCTGATAAGCGTCTTCCAGAAGTTCTACAACGAAGTATCCCGCACCCATATTCTCTGCGCCGTCATAACGAACATCAAAATGCTTCCCTGCGCGGGTCTCGAAATCCTGCTCGACGGCCGCCTCCCGCCCGACCTTCTCCAGGATCCCCCGGATACGAACATCTCCAGGGTTGGCGGCGAGGTAAACCTTCAAATATTCCATGGCTTCCCTCAGACGATTCTGTTTGTAGAGCAGCTCCCCCAGTATGCGGTTCACATCGGGATCGTTCGGCACCCGCTCGAGGTAAATCCGGAAATACTGCTCCGCGGCCGACTCATCGGCCAGGTTGAGGATGGCGATCCCCATGACCTTGTAAACTTCGGGCGATTCATCGAAAATCTTGACGGCTTCCTCAAACGAGAGGATGGCCTGCTCGTATTGCTCGTCGTCGAGCTGCCGATGGCCGCGCTGCACCCAGGCACGATGCAGGTTCTGAAGGACGGTCGGCTCACCGGGCAGCTGCTGCAGGGCTGCCTCAAAACTGCGAATGGCCTCTTCCACAAGTCCTTTGTCGAGCAGAGCCACGCCCTCGTTGTTCAAGCGGACCCCGGACCCGTCCTTGTTGTTCCCGGACGCAACCGCTTCGGGTGCCTCCATTTTCGATGCAGCCACTTTCTTCTTCCCCCCCCCCAGGCGGAAGGGCGACGTGATGGTTCGAACGGCCTTTTCCATCCCGTCCGGCCGGGTGCCGGTCTCTCTGAAAACAAAGAGGTAAACCGCCACCCCAAGGGCCACGACAAAGAATGCCAAAACGAGCTTCCCGCTACCGCCGGCCGCCTGGGTCGGGACAGGCCCGACGTCTTCCAGCACGGTCTCCCGGTCCAGCTTCTTCACCACCCCCCGGCCCATCATCCGCCGCCGCCGAAGCTCCACAATCCCGCCGAGGGCCTCCAGCGCGCCCCGCAGGCGATGGGCCTGCTCTTCTGGCATTTCCTGTGCCAACAAAGCGGGATGCTCGGAGAGGCGGGCAACGACTTTATCTCGAGAATCCCAAAAAGTGTGGCGATGGAGAAATTCCAGAACAGGGTCGTAGGCGGCAGGGTTGGAATACCCCATCAGAAAAAGGTCGCAGACGTGCTCGGAAGGGGCTGCGGTACCCTCGGCCAGGACACAGCGGGGGCATAAAACCGTCTCCCGCTCAACTTTCCCGGCACAGGTGGGACACTGCATAAAAGCTCCTTTGCTGGCGCTTCATTCTAATCGATTGCGAAATGAGAGTCAACCTCAGACGCATCCCCCGGAGGCATCGCAGGACAGCGACAGAGAAAAGATTTTCCTTGCGAAAACCCGCGTTTACGGCGCAGATATTTCTGCTGAACGCACAGACAATCGGAAGAGCGGAAGGGGGGCGAGTCAGGAGAGAAACTGTGACAACATCTGGTCCACCTGGCGGTAGGTCTCGGAGGTTTCTCCACGGTTGTCGATCACCCAGTCGGCGGCGTCCCGTTTCTTCTCAATGGGCATCTGGGCGGCGATCCGCTTGCGGGCTTCCTCCTCACTCAAGCCGTTGCGCCCCATCAGACGCCGGACCTGCGCCGCTTCGTCGGCATAGACGACCACCGTGATGTCGACCTCCCCTTCGTGCCTCGTCTCAAAGAGAAGCGGCACTGAGAAGACCACCAGAGCGGCCGGGTCGTCCGCCATCAGGCGGTGAATCTGCTTCCATCCTTCCGTGTACACCGGGGGATGGACGATAGCTTCCAGGATTTTTCGCTGCTCGGGCACGTCAAAGACGATGCTTGCCAGCCGGGTGCGATCCAGGGTGCCGTCCTTCTTCAGAATCGAGGGACCGAAGGCAGCCACGATTTCCTGATAGGCCGGCTGATTCTTTCGCACCACCGCCCGGGCAAGCTCGTCCGCATCAATCACCAGGATCCCCCGGTGCTTGAGATAATCCGTGACCAAGCTCTTTCCGGTGGCAATCCCCCCGGTGAGACCGATGACCGGCATGGTGACCTCCCTGCTCCATCCAGGCTCCCGTGCCTGGGGACTTGATGAAACGATCCGTATTCGTAACTGCTCAGCTTGCTTCTATTTTCCCGCAGGACAAGGCGTGAGGAGCGCAAAACCGGAGGCGCATTTTTCATACGTTGAGGATTTGAGCACCGCAACACCTCAAGATACCCTGTTTTAGTAGCCGCCGAAGGCGGCATAAATTATCTAAAGCGAGTCACGCGACGCTCCGTAATTTTGTTACGAAGCGGAAAGCGTAACGCAGTCATGCGGGAAAAGAGAGGTGACCTGAATCGTTACCCGTATTCTTGCCCATTTCGGCGCCCCTGTCAAACTCCCGCTGCGCCGGGCCCGTACTTGAGTTCGCAGCGGACCGTATGTTACAGTGCTACCCGGGAAAAGAGCGCCGGGGGCGGGACGAGGCCCCCGAGAGGAGACCCCCTGCCGTGAGCCAGGAACCCGGCATGCGCCTCGACAAGTTTCTACAGACCACCCGGATCGTCAAGCGGCGCTCCGTGGCCAAGGAGGTCTGCGATCAGCAGATCGTCCGGGTGAACGGACATCCGGCCCGGGCGGGCAGAACGGTTCAATGCGGCGATCGCATCCAAATTGATTTCTACAACCGGGAACTGGCCGTTGAAATACTTGAAATCCCAGGAAGAGCAATGCGCAAGGCCGATGCCTCACGCTGTTACCGGGTGCTGAAGGACAGGAAGAAAACCGAAGGGATCTAGGGGTCGAGGGGCCAAGGGGTCCAGTGAAGAAGAGCAACGACACTCACGGGTCACACCTTTGCTTCTTTGCGTTCCAGCCTTTCACTGGAACCCTTGACCCCAAGACACCTTGCGATAGGAGCCGTCACAGACGGCAAAGATAGAGGGAAGCGGGGCACGCGTAGCGTAACCCTTGTCTTTCTATCTATATACTTCAAAATTCATGTCGGGGAAAATGTTGTCCATCGACTCCAGTTGTGACAGGGCACCCTCGTCGATTCTGTCTTCAGAGATCTGCCCGTACAGCCGGTCGAAGCGGACCAGATGGTCCTTGGTCCGTTTGACGGCGTATTCCACCATGGTGCCGGTCTTCATGA
>CALZGC010000159.1 GCA_945786985.1 uncultured Nitrospirota bacterium
AATCCGGGCGCGCAGGCGATTTTCGCCCCTTATGGTGCCGGGACGAAGACGCGCACCAAACCGCACTACGGGTTGAACCCTGCGGTTGTCAAGGTGCTAAAGAAGCTCTATGCGAACTCGCAGAGCGTGCGACGCCGAAACCGCTCGCAGCGGGCCGATACGGAATGGGTGCTGCCCGACGACCAGGTCCTGAAAGTGCTCATCATGAAACTCGACAAAGATCCCAAGGATCCCGAGGGACACGATTACACCCTGGTCTCAACGGAAGTGCCCTTGAAGAACCTTCCCTTCGACCCCGATAGCTTTGCCATTCGTCACGGCCTCTCCAAACGGGAAAAAGAGCTGGTGACCCTCATCTTTCAGGGATTCAGCAACATGGAGGTCGGGGAGCGCATGTTCATCAGCGAGCATACGGTCAAAGTCCATCTGAAGCATATTTTCGACAAGGTGGGCGTCAAGAACAGAACCTCGCTGATCCGAAAGCTCTTCACGTAGCGAACCGGGTTTCGACCACACGCACCAGACCGGAGCGCATGAAGTCCCTGCATCTGTCCCGCCAGATTTCCGTCTTACGGTCTTTTCTGCTGATGGTGGTCCTGTCTCAGGTTGCGGGCTGCTGTCTGCCGCCCGGCCTGGGCAGGCAAAAGGAGCGCGTACTGATGACCGTCACGGCGTATTGCGCGTGCCGGGAATGCTGCGAGTGGAAACGGCAGTGTCTCATCGGACCGCCCGTCTATGCCACCGGCCCCAGCAGAGGCAAGCGAAAGAAGGTGGGCATTACGTCGGACGGCACCCGCGCCCGGAAAGGCGTCATCGCCGCGGACATCACCCGCTACCCCTATGCCACCCGCATGCATGTCCCGGGATATGGCTGGGGCGAGGTCCACGATACCGGCCGGCTGATCAAGGGGGATCGGATCGATGTCTTTTTCAAGTCACACCGGGATGCCGTCGCTTGGGGAAAGCAAAAGCTTTGGGTCACGGTCATCAGGAATTAGCCCGGATATGGCGTGAGTGATTGTCATGAGAGTGAGAGCCCCAGGGACCCCATAGGTGCTAGACGCCACACGCAAGGCGCAGAAGATGCACTGGCTGAAGACAACCTGAAATTATTTGATTAACGTCCGGACCCTAGTGATCCGGTCTAAATCGTAATTTCTCCAGATCGGCCTGGGGATCCTGAAGTTGGTGCAGGTCCTCGGGGCGGAAGGCTCCCTTCTCCGTGACAATGGCGGTGATGTACCGGGCTGGCGTCACGTCAAAGGCGGGGTTGGCCGCCCGGACCCCCTCCGGTGCGACCTGCACCCGATCAAAAACCCGGGTGACCTCTGATGCGTCTCTCTCTTCGATGGGAATCAAATCTCCCGAGGCAAGGGAAAAGTCAATGGTTGAAGTGGGGGCCGCCACAAAGAAGGGAATCCCGTGTTCTTTGGCCAAAACCGCCACCGAGTAGGTGCCGATCTTGTTGGCCACATCTCCGTTGGCCACCGTCCGGTCCGTGCCGACAACGACCAGATCGATCATCCCCTTCTGCATGAAATAGCCCGCCATGTTGTCCGTAATCAGGGTGACGTCGATGCCCTCTTGCATGAGTTCCCAGGCCGTCAGACGGGCGCCCTGAAGAATGGGACGGGTCTCATCTGCAAAAACCTTGATCTGACGTCCCCGTTCGTGGGCCGCGTAAACCACGCCGAGGGCCGTGCCGAAGCCGGCGGTGGCCAGGGATCCTGCATTGCAGTGCGTCAGGATAGTGTCACCGTCTTGGACGAATTCCGCCCCGTACGATCCCATGGCTCGATTGACAGCGATGTCCTCCTCTTTCATCCGAATGGACTCCTGTACAAGGGACTCCTTGATGCGGGGCACCGTTTGATCCTTGAGGCACTCGGCAAAGGCCTGCATCCGACGGATCGCCCAGAACAGATTCACCGCCGTAGGCCTCGCGGAGGCGATGTGGTTGCAGATCGGCTCCAGCTTTTTGAGAAACTCTTTCCCGTCTTGCGCCTCGATACCCTGGGCACCCAGGGCCACACCCATGGCAGCCGTGACTCCGATGGCCGGTGCACCCCGAACCACCAGGTCCCGGATGGCCCCCGTCACATCGCGGTAGTCGCTGTATTCGTTGAAGACGACTTCCAGCGGCAGCTTGGTCTGATCAACGAGAATGACCTTCCCCTGTTTCCAGTCCACCGTCGGTATCATAATGGCTCTCCTCGGATTCCGGATCTCGCAGCGTTCCGGCGGGGGCCGGCTTAATCCCGCAGCGTGGCACCCAAGGTGCGGTGCAACTCGGTCACAATCTTGTCCCGGATTTCATTGATCTCTTCGTTTTTCAATGTGCGGTCCGGTGCTTGAAACCGGACGGCAAAGGCCAGACTCTTCTGACCATCCGGAATCGGGGTGCCGCGATAGAGATCAAAAAGCCGCACATCCCGTATCAGTTCGGGCTCGATGTTCCGGATCTGCTCCGCCACCTCCCCTGCCGGCACCTTATCCGAGAGAACCAGCGCCAGGTCGCGCTCCACCGAAGGAAAGCGAATGGGCGGCGTATACACAATCGTCTCCGATGCCTTTTCGACCAAGGGGTCCAGGTCGAGTTCGAAGCAGAGCGGCTGCTCCGCGAGGTCGTAGCGTTTGACAACGGAGGGATGCAGTTCCCCCGCGTAGCCGACGGAGACCCCGTCGCATGCAATCCTGGTACTCTTGCCGGGGTGAAGAAAGGGAAGTTCCTCCGAACGGCCCCAGCCGCAACGGTGGACCTGCAGCCTCTCGAAGAGCTCTTCCAGGTCCCCTTTCATATCGTAGAAGTCCTGCGTTCGAGACGAGACATTCCAGCCTTCCCCAACGTTTTGGCCGACCATCAGGCCCGCCACCCGCGTGTGTTCGCGGGGCAGGCCGGAGTCCTTTTTCTCGAAGACCCGTCCCATTTCAAAAATCTGCAGGTTTGTCAGAGAGAGGCTCTGGTTTCGCCGTGCAGCATGGAGCAGCCCCGGCAACAGGGTGGTCCGCAGCACCGATTGCTCCTCGCTGAGGGGATTGCGGATTCTGATCTGAGACCGCAGGGGATCCGTTTCCGGCAATCCGAGCCATTCGAGATCCTGGGGATTGTGAAAACTGTAATGAATGGTCTCCGTGTAACCGAGGGAGACCAGGATTTCCCGAAGCCGCGCCGTCCAGCGCTGGTGCCGGGTCGGCTGTCCCGACACGATGGAAGCCGCGGGAATGGTGCTGGGAATGCGATTGTATCCGTATATTCGGGCGACCTCTTCAATGAGGTCAACCTCCCGCTCCAGGTCCACACGGAACGGCGGGATGTGCACAACACAGCCCTCGGCGTCCCGTTCTCCCACATCCAGTCCTAGACGGGAAAAGATGTCGGCGATGTCGTCCGTCGCGAGCTTCAGTCCGAGAAGCGATGAGACCTGCCCGCTACGCAGGTGTATTTCGCGACCGGGCCATGGCTCGGGATAAACATCGATCCTTCCCCGGGCGACGGTGCCCCCGGCCACCTGCTGAATCAGCAAGGCCGCGCGATCAATAGCCTCTATCAAACCTTCGATATCGGTGCCGCGCTCGAAGCGATGGGAGGAATCGGAGTGGAGCCCCAGCTTCTTGGCTGTTCGCCGAATAGCGGCCGGTTGAAAATAGGCGGCCTCCAGAAATACCCGGGTCGTTGCGGTGTGTACTTGGGTGTTAGCACCGCCCATGATGCCGGCCAGAGCCACCGGCTTTTCGCCATCACAGATCAAGAGCACGGAAGGATCCAGGTCCCGTTCGACCCCGTCGAGCGTGCGGAGCCGCTCGCCCGGAGCAGCCCGTCTTACTTCGATCCGGTTCTGTGCAAGCAAGTCGTAGTCAAAAGCGTGCAGCGGATGGCCCATCTCCATGAGCACATAGTTCGTGACATCGACGACGTTGTTGATCGGCCGCAGGCCCACAGCCTGGAGGCGCTGCTGCAACCAGGCGGGCGAGGGTCCGACGTTCACGTCCAGCACCATCCGAGCAGCATAGCGGCGGCACAACTGGGGGTCGTGAACGCGCACTTCCGAGAGGGTGCTCACCTCAGGGCCGGCTTCCTCCAGGGCAGTGGGCGGCCCCTGGAAGGAACAGCCCGTCAGGGCGACCACCTCTCGGGCAACGCCCAGATGACTCAGACAGTCGGCACGGTTTGGGGTCAAATCGATTTCCAGCACCGTGTCCCGTCTCCCGAGATACTCCGCCGCTAAAGCGCCCACCGGTGCCTCTTCCGGAAGGATCATGACCCCATCGGCCTCGTCGGAAACCCCGATCTCCCTTTCCGAGCAGATCATGCCGTGCGACACCACCCCGCGAATCTTGGTCTTTCCGATCGCACCCCCTCCCGCCAGAACTGCCCCGGGAAGCGCCACCACCACTTTGTCGTGTCGCCGCTGGTTGCTGGCTCCACAGACAATCTGGCGCCTGTCTTGTCCGACATCGACCTGGCACACCGTGAGGCGCTCTGCGTCCGCATGGGGCTCCAACGACACGATCTGTCCGATGACGACGTTCTCGAAGCCTTCCGCCAGGTCCGAAACCCCTTCGACCTCGAGCCCCGCCATGGTCAGGCGCTCCGCCAATGCGGCAGGGGCCTCGCTGATCTCCACAAAATCCTTAAGCCAGTTAAGACTGATCAGCACTGATCTCGATTCCTTTTTACGGCTAAAATTGTGTCAGAAAGCGAAGTTCGTTCTCAAAGAAAAGACGGATATCATCGATCCGGTAAACCAGCATGGCGATACGCTCGATCCCCATGCCAAAGGCAAAGCCGCTCACTGCTTCCGGATCGTAGCCCACCATCCGGAACACGGCCGGATCGACCATGCCCGCTCCCATGATCTCGAGCCAACCGGAATCCTTGCAGACGCGGCAACCGCCCCCGCCGCAGATCAGACACGCGATGTCCACCTCCGCCGACGGCTCCGTGAACGGGAAGAAGCTCGGCCGGAAACGAATCCCGGTGGACGCACCAAACATCTCGTGCAGAAAGATCTCCAGGATCCCCTTGAGATCGCCAAAGGTGATGCCCCGATCCACCATCAGCCCCTCCACCTGATGGAACATAGGCGTGTGGGAGATATCCGCGTCACAGCGGTAGACTTTGCCGGGGGCGATTATTCGCACCGGCGGATCCTGGCTCTTCATGGTCCGGATCTGCACCGGGGATGTGTGGGTACGCAGAAGGATGTCGTCTGTGATGTAAAAGGTGTCCTGCATGTCCCGTGCCGGATGGTCCGGGGGGATGTTGAGGGCTTCGAAGTTGTAGTAGTCCTCCTCCACCTCGGGGCCCTCCGCGATGTGAAAACCGAGGCCCTCGAAAATCCCTTCAACTCTATGAAATATGCGGGTGATGGGATGCAGCCGGCCTCGAACGGTACGTCTTCCCGGGAGCGTGACGTCCAGGCGCTCCTGCTTCAGGCGGTCTGCCTGTTCCTGACGCTCGAGTTCCACCGTCCGCTGTTTGATCAGCTCCTGAATACGCTGTTTCAGCGCATTGACCGCCTTACCGACAACGGGCCGCTCCTCGGAAGAAAGGTCCTTCATCGCAATCAAGAGTCGGGTGAGGGAGCCCTTTTTTCCCAGGACCCGCACCCGGCCGGCCTGAATCTCGGAGAGAGTTGCGGCCGCCGCGATCTCTTTTTCGCTCTCCTCTTCAATGCGTGTCAGGGTGTCTAGGATCTGGGACATGGCGGCAGAACCGGGCTGTCTCCCCACGACCGACGAAGCTGATCCGGTGGGAAAGCGCAGAGGATGAACCCGGATATTGCATGAGTGATCGTCATGAGAGGCCGTAGAGGCGCCACAAGCAAGGCGCAGAAAATTTTCTGGCTGAAGACATATTGCAATATTTCGAAGTTAGGAAATTTTCTGTAACGCCGCATGTGGCAGCCTATCCGGGCTCGTAATAGATTGACTCATGCAATATCCGGGTCAACGTGATGACTGGTTGTTCCGGGCAATCTCGGCCAGCTGAGCAAAATCACCGGGATGGTTGACCGCGAGCTCCGCCATCATCTTGCGGTTAACGCCCACCTGAGCGTTCTTCAATCCCTGAATCATCCGGCTGTAGGAGAGACCGTTCTCCCGGGCCCCGGCGTTAATGCGGGTAATCCACAGTGACCGGAAGTCCCGCTTGCGCAGTTTGCGACCCACATAGGCCATCTGCATAGAGCGATCGACTGCTTCCAGGGCCGTACGGAAAAGGTTTTTCCGCCCTCCGTAAAACCCTTTGGCCAGCTTGAGTATCTTCTTTCTGCGATTCAGGCGTTTGTTGCCCCCCTTCACTCTGGGCATGGCTGAAACCTCCTTCGTTGATGAGGCAAATGTCCCCTATCGACAGATCTGCACTGCGGCGTCCCTGCAGCGCAGCCACCTTGGCGGTCGCGTGCAATCCGCTGGGACCCTCCTATACGTAGGGAATAAGTTTAGCAATGGCTTTCTTATTCGCACTGTCGACGAAATCGGCCTGGCGCAGTCCCCGCTTACGCTTGGTAGTCTTGCTCGTAAGAATATGGCTGGTAAAGGCCTTGTGTCTCTTGATCTTTCCGGAGGCTGTTTTCTTAAAGCGTTTGGCAGCCCCGCGGTGCGTCTTGATTTTCGGCATGGTTCAGGCTCCCCCTGATCGTCGTTCACTTCGAACCACCGGAAGCACCGCCTCTGGGGAGGTCAGGTGCTCTTGCTCGTCTGGGATCCGCTGGGTTTGGCTTTGGGTGCGAGGATCATAACCATGTTGCGGCCTTCCTTGGTCGGCATCTGTTCAATGACGCTGATCTCCGCGAGTCTTTCCGCTATTCCTTCGAGAACCTTCCGGCCGCGCTCGGCGTACATCACTTCACGGCCCCTGAACATCAATGTGACTTTGGCCTTGTTCCCGTCTTTGAGAAACCTCTCTGCATGATGAATCTTGAAATCAAAGTCGTGGGCATCCGTGTTGGGCCTGAACTTGACCTCCTTGACGTGGATTACCTGCTGCTTCTTCTTGGCCTGGCTGGCCTTCTTGCTCTTCTGAAACTGAAGCTTTCCGTAATCCATGATGCGGCACACGGGCGGCTTGGCCATGGGCGCCACCTCAACCAGATCTAGGCCCTTGTCTTCGCTGACCCTCAGGGCGTCACCGGTCGGCAAAATCCCCAGCTGGGTTCCGTCCTCATCAACGACGCGCACCTCTTCGACGGTGATCTCGCTGTTCAGGCGCTCCTTGCGTTTCTTCACCTTTTGGTATTTTTTTGCTCGCAGATTCACCTCCTGTGTCTATTGACCGGGATTGCTCTGTCGCCGCGACCTGCATAGCCCGCGCACCCCACCGGTCACAGGGCGCTGCGTTTCTCGTCGATCTCGGCGCGTATCTCGGCAAGCGTCTGCTCCAGCTGCCTCGTACCGAGATCCCCGCGGTCCCGGGAACGCAGAGAGAGAGTCTCCGACGCCACCTCTTTGTCGCCCACGATCACCATGTAGGGGATCTTCTGAACCTGCGCTTCGCGGATCTTGTACCCCATCTTCTCGTTTCGAGCATC
Source organism: uncultured Nitrospirota bacterium (assembly GCA_945786985.1). Lineage (GTDB taxonomy): Bacteria > CG2-30-53-67 > CG2-30-53-67 > CG2-30-53-67 > CG2-30-53-67 > CALZGC01. The sequence goes on from CALZGC010000159.1 coordinate 7,533, forward strand.
CAGTTCACACCGGATGCCGGCAGCGTCAAATCGCTCTTTCAATCTCCCGGCGTATTCGAGATGACGGTCCGCGATGTTGATGAGCACCACCTGCGTCGGTGCCAGCCAGACGGGAAACCGACCCGCATAATGCTCGATGAGCACCGCCATAAAGCGTTCCACGGACCCCAGAATGACTCGGTGCAGCATCACCGGCCGGTGTTCCTCCCCATCGGCGCCGACGTATTTCAGGTCGAATCGCTCGGGGAGGGTGAAATCACACTGAATCGTCGCGCACTGCCAGCTTCGGCCGATGGCATCCTTGATTTTAACATCGATCTTTGGGCCGTAAAAAGCGCCGTCCCCTTCGTTGATCATGTAGGGAAGCTTGTGTGCGGAGAGTGCATCCATCAGCGCCCGGGTGGCTCTCTCCCAGTCCTCATCGGAACCGATCGATTTGTCCGGCCGGGTGCTGATCTCCAGTTCATATTCGAACCCGAAGATGGTCATGACATCCTGAACAAAATCAATGACATCGATGATCTCATCGGTCAGCTGTTCGGGGAGGCAGAAGATATGGGCATCGTCCTGGGTGAAGCCCCGGACGCGGAGCAACCCGTGGAGGACGCCCGATTTTTCGTGCCGATGGACCGTCCCCAGTTCGAAGTACCGAAGGGGCAGATCCCGGTAGCTCCGTGTTTTGGACCGGTAGATCAGCATGTGCGCGGGGCAGTTCATCGGCTTGAGCCCGTATTCGTGCCCTTCGATCTCGGTAAAGTACATATTTTCCTTGTAGTATTCGTAGTGTCCCGAGAGGCGCCAGATATCGCTTTTCAGAATCTGCGGTCCAATGACCGGCAGATATCCCCGTTTCAGATGCTCCGCCTTCTCGAAGTCCTCCAGCATCCACCGCAAGAGGGTACCCTTGGGATGATACAAAATGAGGCCGCCGCCGGCGGTTTCGTTCAACTCGAAGAGGTCCAGTTCCCGGCCGAGCTTTCGATGGTCACGCTTCTTGGCCTCCTCCAGCATCCGCAAATAGGCTTTCAGCTCATCTTTCGCGCCGAAGGCTGTTCCGTAAATGCGCTGCAGCATGGGGTTCTTCTCATTCCCGCGCCAGTAAGCACCCGCCACACTCAGCAGTTTGAAGTGTCTTACGAGGGAGGTGTTGGGCAGATGCGGACCGCGACACAGGTCTTCAAATGAGCCTTGCCTGTAGAGGGAAACCGTGGAGCCCTCGGGCATCTCCTCAATCAACTCCACTTTGAAAGACTCCCCGCGGCTCCTGAAATACGCCAGGGCCTCTTCCCGGTCCATTTCCCTGCGCACAATGGGATGGTTCTGCCCGGCGATCTCCCGCATGCGGGTCGTAATGGCATTCAGATCCTCCGGCGTAAAGGGCTGTGGCGTGTCGAAATCGTAATAAAAACCGTTCTCTATGGTCGGTCCGATGGCAATGCGGGTCCCCGGAAAGAGTTCCTGGACCGCCTGTGCCATCAGGTGCGCCGCCGAGTGCCTCAGGATCTCCAGACCCTCAGGCGATGAAAGGTGGATCATCTCCACCTGAGCCGATTCGTCGACCCTGTAACTCAAATCGACGGCCTGTCCCTTCCAACGCGCAGCGATGGGCCGACGCCGCGGATCGGACGCCAACGTATCGAGCACTTCGGAGATCTCCGTTCCCATCTCGAAATTGCCCCCGGGACCGTCGTTGAGCAAGATTTTCACCGTCTTTGCACTCATCCGTGGATCCGGCAGTGATCAAACAAAAAAGGCATCACACCCAATGATGCATACGCTGTGATGCCCACTCACCCGAATTTAGTACTGCACAAATGGTCCTCTGGCCTGTCTCGTCTTCCTTGGTAGGCGGTACTGGAGTTGAACCAGCGACCTCCACGATGTCAACGTGGCGCTCTAACCAGCTGAGCTAACCGCCTATTCAGAGTTAATTTCCACCTAAGTTTATTGATTTTACAAAACCTTGTCAAGGCAAAAAATGAGGCAATGAGTATCTCATTGCCTCACAGAAACCTGCTCGACTCGGGTTCTCCGGCCACCTGGGACCAGAGCAATCTATTGGCACTGCCGCGACGGTTCGGATTTGCATCACGTGACCGACCGTCCCCAGCTATCGCACCTTTTAGAGTTTGTCGCGAAGTCCTTTTCCCGGCGTGAACTTCGGTACCTTTCGGGCCTTGATCTTTATCGACTCGCCTGTCTGGGGGTTTCTCCCGGTCCGGGCCTTTCTCTTGACCACCGAGAAAGTGCCGAAGCCGACCAGGGTGACCCTGTCCCCCTTCTTCAGAGACTTGCCCACGTTCTTAATCAGCGAGTCCAAAGCCTTGCCGGCAGCCGCCTTGCTGATCCTTGCATCACCAGCCATCACGTCGATCAATTCTGCCTTAGTCATTCACCGTCCTCCTCTCCTCAAAGAATGGTTAATTCACTATTGAAATAAATTAAAGAAGAAATGATTAACTTGCGGTCATCGTAAAATAGCAACCGTTCCGGGGCTTGTCAAGTGAAAAGACGCCCCGGGAGCCCATTTTGTTGGCCCCGGGCTAGCCCGGATATTGTATGAGTCAATCTATTACGAGGCCGGATAGTCTGCCACATGCGGCGTTACAGAAAATTTTCTGACTTCGAAATATTTCAATATGTCTTCAGCCAGCAAATTTTCTGCGCCTTGCCTGTGGCGCCTCTCGTATCACTGGGGCCTCTCATGACGATCACTCATGCAATATCCGGGCGAGCTTCATCGGCATTCTCAACGGGGCCCTTTCCGGAGCGCGTCGCCCTTCGGCTGCAGGCCATACTCCCGGATCTTCTTGCGCAACGTATTACGGTTGATGCCAAGAAGTTTGGAT
>CALZGC010000160.1 GCA_945786985.1 uncultured Nitrospirota bacterium
GTCTTCTTCCCGCCCCTTTTCAACATCCTTCCAGCGGTCCTTTTCGTTCATTTCTGCCTGCTCCCTGAGGTTCGCACGGATGCTTCTCAATAATACACACCGCCTCATGCTCGACGGGATAATAGATCGGTTTCCCCGAGCGCTTCATACGAGCAATATATTTCGGGCGGCGTCTGCTCCTAGGATAATCGCTGAAGTCCCAATTGTAAAGGGGAGACCTCTGGTTTGTTACGTTTGGGGAGGCCCATGAATTCGTTCAAGAAGTTTCTGGCGAAAACCACGGCGACGCAACTGATCCGGGTTTCCTTTTCCCGTCCGGCCCTGCTCGAAAACCCGGCTTTTCTGATCCTCATGAACCGCGTCTTTTCCGCCATGGCACCGTCCTATGACCGGTTATGGCAGAGAATGGGCACGGAGGCAGAGGTTCTGGGCCCCCTGGAGGCTGGCCTGAGCCGCGTGGCCCCGCCGCCTGATTGGGTTCTCGATCTCGCCTGCGGTACCGGTCTGGCCACCTTTCACGTCCACGGGTCTTTCCTGAAGGCACAGGTTGTCGCGGCCGATCTGTCGGAGCGGATGGTCCGCATTCTCCGGCAGAAATTAGAAGAAAGCGATGCGGGGCCGCTGCACGCACTCTGCTGCCACTCGGGAGCGCTTCCCTTCGGGGCCGGGTGCTTCGATCTCGTGCTGACACAGAATGCCCCGCCCTATCTGGAGGAAATGGTTCGGGTGCTGCGGCCCGGCGGCAGCCTGCTTCTGGCCTATTCGTTTGTCGTGCCCGGTGCGGTGCATGGGGTGATCCGAAAACGCTTCACCGGCGTCGGACTGGAGGACCTGGAGATCGCGGCCGCAGGACACGGCATCGCCGTGACGGCACGGAGACCCCGCGGAGAGCTTCGATGATTCGAACCACCATAGTCGGCATGGCCCACGGGGGGGCCGGGGTGGCCCGAATCGACGGCATGGTTCATTTTGTGCCGGATGTGCTGCCCGGCGAGGTGGTGGAGATCGAGGGCGTCACCCGGAAAAGGCACTACGTCTTCGCGCGACTGGGCCGCATCGTGGAATCCTCCGGCCACCGGACCGTTCCCTTCTGCCGGTATGTCGGGAACTGCGGCGGCTGCCAGTTTCAACATATCCACTACCCCGAGCAGCTTCGGATCAAAGAGGAGATCTTCCTCGACCAGATGGCGAGGATTGGCAAACTGCGCGATCTGCCGGCGCCGGAAATGATCGGTTCGCAGGCCAAACGGATCCGGATGCGCTTTCAGGTGCGGCACGGTGAGATCGGTCTCTTCCAGCGCCGGTCCCATCGGGTCTGCGCCATCCACGCCTGTGCCGTTGCAGCCGATGGGGTCAACCAAGGCCTGAGGAAATTGCGGGAGGCCCTCTCCGGGCTTGCCGGGCGCGAGGCGCTCAATGGAACCATCACCGTCCTCGCTCCGCCGGACGAAGTGCATGTGGCCGCGGATCTATCGCTGCGGCCCGCCCGGCAGCTCGGCGACCGGCTTCAGGACACGATCGGAGGATACTCCGTGCTGGATCGGGGACGGTGGTACAGCTCTGGCCATCGGTATCTGATCCTGCCGGTACAGGGGATAGGGCTTCACGTGTCGGCCGATCTCTTTGTGCAGGCCAATCCTGAAATCAACGAAGCCATGGTGCAAAGGACGGCGGCTTTCATGGGCGGCAGGGCGCGGGTCGCGGATCTGTATGCCGGCTGCGGAAACGTCACGCTTCCGCTGGCGAAAAGCTGCGGGGAGGTCGTGGGGATCGAGAGGAACCCGCGGGCCGTCGCGGCGGCTCGAAGAACCGCTGAGCTCGAGGGGATCGCCAACGTTTCATTTCGATGCGCCGATGCCGCCGATTCCAACCTGAAGGGTGTTCAGGGGGTGGTGGTCGATCCCCCCCGCTCGGGCCTAGCCGCCGGGGTGCTCCGCCGCATCGTCCGGGCCGCGCCCCGGCGCATCGCCTATATCTCGTGCAATCCCTCCACCCTGGCCCGCGACCTACGCTCGCTGACGGCGGCGGACTATCGGATTCATGCCATGAGCCTCTTTGACATGTTTCCCCAGACCCACCACATCGAATCGGTTACTCTGCTGGCCCATCAAAGATCCTGACCGAGCCGTAGACGCCGTCGTAGCCGGGGGAGATGTGAAGCTGCCCTTGCCGCACCCGCCGGATTGCCTCGGCGAGCCGCGGTGACTGGGTGGCTTCAATGGCTTCCAGAGGTGCTTCGGTCAGCACCGTGAATTCATCGCCAAGCACGGAGAGGACGCGCAGGTATGCCTGCTGCACCCGTTTGCTGGAAACACCGACCCCCAGGACTTCCGAAAGGACTTCCTGCAGCGGGACGAGGTGCAGCGTGCGTTTGCCGAAGGAGGGAGCATCGATCGCAGCGCGGTCCGCCAGTGCCTCGAGCCGGTGCAGGACACCCACGACGATCTTCTTTCCGCAGGTAGGGCAGCGCCCGTTGTGCTTGCGGGTCTCCGCCGGGGTGGTTCGAATGCCGCACGCGCGGTGGCCGTCGCAATGGTATTTGCCCTCCTCCGGGAAATACTCGATGGTGCCGAGAAAGCCCTTGTTCTTTCGATCCGCCCGCAGTGCTTCGCGCAGCGCCGGGTATGACAGTTCCATGTTCAGCAGATTGGCCTCCCGCATGAGCCGGGCCGGGGAATGGGCGTCGGAGTTTGAAACCAGGGTCAAACGGTCAAGGTGCGAGAGACGTCGGTTCATGGGGGGATCGGAGGAGAGCCCCGTCTCCACAGCCACGATTTCCGAGGCCAGAGGGCCGAAGCACGCCTCCACGGTGTCAAAGGCGGAGAATGCTCCAAAGAGGGAGTAGTGGGGCGTCCAGACATGGGCTGGGATCAGTATGTTTTCGTCCGACGCGTCGAGCACGATCTGCAGAAGGTCCCGGCTGTCCAGCTTGAGAATGGGCCGGCCATCGGAGCCGAGGTTCGCGATGCTGGACAGGGCCCTGTGGATCCGCCGAACGGCCCCCAGATCCCGCGCGAGAATGAGATGATGGACCCTGCGGGTTTTTCCCGCGCGGGTATAAATACAGGAGACCTCGCCCGAAAGCACGAAGCGAACCGATTTTCTGCAGGCCTCGGGGACAGCTTCCGCGGTGCGATGGCACCGTTTCAGCCGGTACAATCCCGCCTCCGCCGGGACGAGTTTTCTCCGGAGCTCAGCCAGCCACGCGGGATGGATGAAATCACCCGTTCCGATGAGCGTGATCCCCTTGAGCTGCGCCCATCGGAACAGGTTTTCCAGGGTCATGGCCGGACTGGTGGATAGGGAGAAGGGAGAGTGGAGATGGAGGTCGGCCACCAGTGTCATGGATCGGACGCTCTGCAGGTCGATGGGCCGCCTGCTTGTAATCGGTCAGGTTTTGCGGCCGCAGGCATCAGGGGTTTGCGGCAGCTTGCAGCGGACTCACAATGCGGCGGTAATAGGCCAGCAGAAGACAGGTCATGGGAAGTGCGATGATCAGCCCCAGGACGCCCAGTAACTTTCCCCAGATCGACAGGGAGAGCAGGATCATGGCCGGGCTGAGTCCCGTGACCTGCCCCATGATCCGAGGCACCAGCAGGCCGTCCTGAATCAGCTGCGCCACCACGAAGACCAGCCCCGTCAATCCGAGCACCATCCAGAAGCTGTTCCCCGTTTCGACGGCATGCACACCGGCCACCAGGACTGCCGGGATAAGGCCGAGGAGCTGGAGATAGGGCACCATGTTTAGAAGCCCGATGAAAAGACCCAGTAGAATGCCGAGGGGGAGCCCGATGAGGAAGAACCCGACGGCAAAGATCACACCCACGATGGAGGCCACCGCCGCCTGGGCCCGAAAGTAGCGATTCATGGCCGCATCGAACTCGGTGACGAAGTCGACGACCGCCTCCCGGTAGGGCGGGGGGATGAGTTCTTTCCAACCCTGGCGGATTCGATGGTAGTCGAGCAACAGAAAGACGAGGTAGAGAATGATGATAACCACCCCGACCAGGCCCAGCACAAAACTCGCGGTCCCGGTGATGAGCCCCCAGACACCGGGCAGTACCTTTCGTGCAATGACCTCCAGGACCTTCCAGATATTGTCTGCATTAAACAGCTCCTGCACCTCCCGCCGGCCCGCAATCTCCTTGACTGCCTGCCAGAGATCCGGGGGCAGGCGCTTGGCCGCCTGTGCCGCCATATCGGAGTTGTTCACCAGATTTGAGAGCACCTTGCCCGTGTGAGAGACTTCCTCCACGATCAGGGGCGCTACCAGCCAGCCCACCAGCGTGGCGGCAGTGAGTACGTTCAGGAGGCTGATGAACACAGCGGCCACCCGGTTTCTGATTTTCTTCTGGACGACGACCACCAGGGGATTGATCAGATAGGCCAGCAGCAGCGCGACGGCAAAGGGAATGAGGACGTCGCTCAGATACTTCATCAACCAGACGAGCGCCCAGATGACGCCCACCAGGAAGCCGATGCGCACGACCCGATCGAGAGTGAACGGTTTGGAATATAGATCCATCCGGTTATCGTTCCGTATGTAGACACGCGCCTACGCGGTCTGCGATGATGTCCGTGAATGGGGGCATCGCGGTGATCCCGCACTACGTATATGCCGAATCCCCATATTTGTCAATACGATAGTCGTCCGGTTGACCATCGCGGCGCGCAGGTCCGGGTCTCTGTAGCGGGACGGGATGGTCGTGTTTTGGCGCCCAGGGGCCGCCGCAAATGACAGAAATGGGGGAGTCAAGTATAGTGTAACGACAGGCTGTGAGGCGTGATCGCGTCGCCAGCCTCGGAAGGCCAGCTAGATCCTGTCAATGGAATGAGCAGCCAGAAAGGGGGATCGCCCGTGTCTCAGCAACTCCTACGCCGCGTGGGTTACCGCGTGGTCGCCGTTATTCTTCTGGGGCTCAGCCTTTATGCCTTTACCTCGCGCTCGTCTCTGCAGTTGCCGGCGGCCCACAGGGAAGGCCGCATTCTGCGCGTCGCTGACGGATCGCTGGTCACCCTGCCGGCCATTGTGGAAGACCTCAAGAGCGTGTCCCTGGTTTTCGTCGGCGAGCTGCACGACCAGGCGTCGCATCACTGGGCCCAACTGGAAGTCATCCGGGCGCTGGCGGATTCGGGGAAGCAGGTGGCCGTTGGCATCGAGATGTTCGAGGCTGAGAACCAGCACGATCTGGACCGCTGGGTTCGGGGGGAAATCCCGTCGGAGAAGTTCCGATGGGTCTACCTGGAGAACTGGAATCAGCCCTGGCGGCTCTACAGGGACATTTTTCTCTTCTCCCGGGAGTCGGGGATGCCGATCGTGGGGCTGAACATCTCCCCATCCATTGTAAGGCAGGTGGCCCGCAGGGGGTTTGCCTCGCTGACCCCGGAGCAGATGCAACATCTTCCCCCGTTGAGCTGCAATGTGGATGAGGTCTATCAGGAGTTCATCCGGCGTGCCCTGGGGATTCCGGAGAAGAAGGGGCTCGTCTTTCAGTATTTTTGTGAAGCCCAGCTGCTCTGGGACAGCGCTATGGCCTGGCACGCGCTGGGGTTCCTCAAGGCGAATCCGGATTTCACGCTGGTGGTGCTCGCCGGGAGCGGGCACTCCTGGAAGCGGGCTATTCCGGAGCAGGTCCGGCGCCACTCTGATCTTAAATACCGGGTCATCCTCCCTGAAATGCCCCGCCTGGAGCGAGCCACGGTGACCACGGGCGACACCGACTATCTCTGGCTCGACCTGCCGCTGGAGTCTTCATCCTAGCCCGAATATTGCATGAGTCAATCTATTACGAGGCCGGACTTGTCACGGCGTAGCATTCTGCGAAGACGGATAGTCTGCCACATGCGGCGTTGCACAAGATTTTCTGACTTCGAAATATTTCATTTCAATATGTCTTCAGCCAGAGAATCTTATGCGCCTTGCCTGTGGCGCCTCTAGGAGCTGAGGGGCCTCTCATGACGATCACTCATGCAATATCCGGGCTTGCCAAAATTCGCGGGAAGGTTCCGGTAACTGCCCTTGTCTCCGGGCCCCGGTGCTGGCGGGCAGGCCCGCTCCGGACGCACCCGCCTATCTTTCCCAATATACCCGCAGGTTCTTCTCCCCATCGCCGTACTGAAAGCGATAGTCCCCTTTGTACGAACGAGAGAGGGCTTCGCCGATTCTACGGGCAATATGAATTCCCGTGGTGGTCACGAGGGTGTGGTTGTCTTCATCGCTGATCGCCATGATCCTCTCCAAAGGGTGGTCGGTCTTTTCCATCTCTTCCACGTTGCGGATCAGGTTTTCAATCTCCTCGCGGTGGGCGCTGAAGAACTCGCCGGCCAGCTGAATTGTGGCCGCGGGATAGCGGTCGGCCGTGCGGCGGCAGGCCGGGCAGATCGCCTTGTGTGCGTTTTTCTCGGGTGGGTTCCACGACCAACGGCCGTTCGCAAACACGGCACTGCATTCGGTGCAGCGTGTCGGCTGCGGCGGTTTTTCCCTTTCCCGGTAAGTGTCGTGCCGTCTTTCCAGTATCAGCCTGTCTTTGCGGCCATGCGTGCTTCTGTCCATCTCGCTCCTCCTGAACCCTCTCGCTGCCGCCTCCAGCCTCGCAACGGCTCACAGCATCCGGCTTTCCTGATGACCAACAGAGTGCTCGCCGGGAATTGTAGATCCATCCAGTCATAATCATACCCGAGAAATGTCATCTTTGCATCTACCTCGGGAATCGACGAAAGGGCCCGGCCGCACGGGGGAAGAGCCGCAGCCGGCTTTTCGGTTGCCATGCCCGGACAAATTCGATATGCTCACAAAATTTCTTTTTTGTTTGTGCGAACGAGGTGAAACGAGGCAGAGATGATTCTGGGGATCGTGGGGCTTCCCAATTGCGGCAAAACAGCGCTATTTAACGCATTGACCGGCGGTAGTGCCGACGTGGCTTCCTATGCGCAGAGCGGTGCCGAGCCGAATGTGGGGACGGTGAAGGTCCCCGATTTTCGGGTGGACCGCTTGAGCGAAATCTTCAAGCCGAAAAAGACCATTCACGCAACCGTGGAGGTCATTGATCTTCCCGGACTTCCCCGGGGCAGTGTTGCCGACGGCGCCCGGGTCACCGATTTTCTGAAGCGGGTCCGGGAGGTGGATGCCCTGGTCCATGTGGTGCGGGCCTTTACCGACGAGAGCGTTCCCCATCCCTCCGGTTCGGTGGATCCGGTGCGGGATCTTCAGGATCTCGAAACGGAGCTGATGCTCAGCGATCTGGGGATTATTGAAAAGCGTCTTGAGCGACTCGACGCGGCGCTCAAAAAAGGGGTGGAGCGTGCCAGGCATGAGGCGGAACAGAAGACGCTGTTTCGTTTCCGGGAGGCTCTGGAGGATGAGCAGCCGCTCCGTGCGCTGTCCATCTCGGCGGACGAGGAAAAGATGATTCGGGGCTACCGGTTTCTGACCCTCCTGCCCGTCATTGTGGTGCTCAATATCCACGAGGGTGCCTTCGGATCTGCAGAGACGGAAGCACTGCTCGGCAAGTTTCGGGAGCTCTGCAGTGTTGCGACCCGTACCCGTGCCGTCGTGCTCTCGGCCAAGATCGAAATGGAAATGGCCCAACTCCCTCGGGAGGAGGCGAAACTCTTCCTCGAGGATCTCGGGATTGGAGTATCGGCCATGGAGCTTCTGGTCCGGACGTGCTATGACCTGCTCGGTTTGATCGCCTTTCTCACCGTGGGGGAGGACGAAGTGCGGGCCTGGACCCTCCGCGGCGAAACTCCGGCTCTGCGGGCCGCCGGGGTGATCCACTCCGATATTGAGCGGGGCTTTATCAAGGCCGAGGTCATCGGCTATGATGCTTTCATCGAGGCCGGTTCCCTTACAGGCGGGCGCGAAAAGGGCACCCTCCGGCTGGAGGGCAAAGAGTACACCGTGGCGGACGGAGACATCATCAACTTCAAGTTCAACGTCTGACCGCCCGGCGGATCGGGCACAACCGAAGAGAGGAGATGGAATGCGTGAAAACCTGGAAACGGTCAACTGGGATTTAAGCCGTCTCTACAAGGCGCCGTCGGATCCGGCCATCGACAAGGACCTGCATGACGCCCGGGAGCAGGTTCGCGAATTTCGCGAGCGCTATTACGACAAGCTCATCGCCGAAGAGCTAACCGCCGCCGAACTGCACCACGCGGTGGCGGCGCTCGAAGACCTCCAGGACAGAGTGCTCAAGACGTACTGGTACGCGCAGCTTCTATTCTCTGCGGACACCGAGAGGGACGCCCACAAGGCCCTCCTGCAGAGAATCCGGGAGTTCTTCACGGCGCTGCGTCATGAGATTCTCTTTTTTGACCTGGAGGTCATCGCCATCCCGGATGAACGTTTTGAGAAGCTCCTGGCGGACCCGCTCCTCTCAGGGTATCGGCACTATCTGCAGCATGTGCGGGTGTTCAAACCCCACACCCTTTCAGAGCAAGAGGAGCAGCTCGTCAATCTCAAGGACCTGACCGGGAAGAACGCGTTCGTCCAACTCTTCGAGGAGCTCACGGCCTCGTTCCGCTACCGGCTTGATCTGGAAGGTGAGGAACGGGACTACACAGGCGAAGAACTCCTGGCCATGCTGCACCGGCCCGAGGCCGACATCCGGGAGCGGGCCTTTTCGGCCTTTCTGGAGAGACACGGAGAGCACGCCCTGGTGCTCTCGTCCGTTTTCAACAATATTCTGCTCGACCATGGCGGGGAATGCCGGCTGCGGGGCTATGAGCAGCCCATTGCCGCCACCCATCTGACCAACGAGCTCACCCATGAGGCCATTGAAGGGATGATGCAGGTCAGCGAGGAGAACTACGGCCTCGCCCAGGAGTACTTCCGGCTCAAGGCGCAGCTGCTGGACCTTCCGAAACTCAAGAACTCCGATGTCTACGCGCCGGTGGCCCAGGAGACGCGGGTGGTGCCCTTCCCGGAAGCCAGGGATCTCGTTTTGCGGGCCTACCGGTCCTTCAGTCCGGTGCTCGGAGAGATGGCGGAGGCCTTTTTTACGGAGTCCCGCATCGATGCCTCGGTGCGGCCCGGAAAGACGGGCGGAGCCTTCTGTGCGGGACTGACGCCCACTCTGCCACCCTATGTGCTGATGAACTACACAGGGACCCTGCGCGATGTGGCCACCCTGGCCCATGAACTGGGCCACGGCATTCATTTTACCCTTTCCGGAAAGCAGCGCCTCGTCAACTATAATGCCGTGCTCCCCATGGCGGAGACGGCCTCCGTCTTCGGGGAGATGCTGCTCACGACCCAGCTGCTTTCGGAAGAGCAGGATCCCCGGGTACGCATGGCCTTTCTCTGTGCGAAGATCGAGGACGTCATTGCGACCACCTTCCGCCAGAATGTGCTGACGCGCTTCGAGCTCAAGGCACACGATGCCCGTGGGAAAGCGCTGCTGACGCCCGAAACTTTCTGTGATCTGTGGTGGGAGGAGAACGCCAGGCTCTATGGCGATGCCGTCACCATGATTCCCCCTTACCGCTGGGGTTGGAGCTATATCAGCCACTTCATCCATTCCCGTTTTTACTGCTACAGTTATGTTTTCGGGGAGCTGTTGGTCCTGGCCCTCTTTCAGCAATATCGGCAGGATCGGGAGGCCTTTGTGCCGCGCTACCTGGAGCTGCTCTCCGCGGGGGGGGGCGACAGCCCGCCCAACCTCCTGGCCCGCATGGGGATCGATGTGAACGACCGTGACTTCTGGCAGAAGGGGTACAGTTTTGTGCGGGACCTCGTGGGCCAGCTGAGCTCTTTGATCACCGAAGTAGACGGAGCAAACCATGGCGGAACTCGATGAGAAGCGTCTGAACAGCTATGTACGGCGCGCGCGCAAACCCTTTGAGACGATGCTACGACGTCTCGTGGAAATCCCATCGGTCAGTGCGGACGCGGCCCACAAGAAGGATGTCGAAGCGGCCGCGATACTGGCCTCGGGCATGCTGAAGGAGGCGGGCGCGAATGTCAAGCGACTGGAAACACCGGGACACCCGCTGGTGATCGGACGCCTCGGCGAGGACCCCGCCCATCCCACCGTTCTGCTTTACAACCACCTCGATGTGCAGCCCGCGGAGAAGGAGGGCTGGGAGTCGGACCCCTTTGAGCTGGCCGTCAAGAAGGGACGGTATATGGGGAGGGGGACCACCGACGATAAGGGGCCCGCGCTCACCGCGTTCCTCGCTGCACAGCATGCCCGGGCGGTCGGTATTCCGTTGAATTTCTGTTTTGTCTGGGAATTTGAAGAAGAGATGGGCAGCCCCCACTTCGACAAGGCCCTCCGCGCTGAAAAGGAGTTTCTGCAAACCGATTCGATCCTGGTTTCTGACACGGTCTGGATCTCCCGGAGCAAACCGGCCATCCCCTTCGGGATCCGGGGACTTCTGACGGCCACCCTCTCTATCGAAACGGGATCGCGCGACGCCCACTCGGGACTCGTCGGCGGCGCCGCACGCAATCCGCTGGGGGAACTCTGCAGACTGATCTCCCAGTGTTACGATGCCGCCACGGGAGAGGTGAAGATCCCCGGATTCTATGACGGCATCCTGATCCCCGGTCAGGAAGAGATCGACGGGTTTCTGGAGTCGGGTTTCACCATTACGGGATTCAAGAAAGCCCACGGGTTGAAGCGGCTGCGCTTTTCAGAAACGGACGCCGTTCTAAAGGCCATCTGGTCCCGACCGACCTTTGAGGTCCATGGATTGAGCGGGGGCTACACCGGTGAGGGGGTGAAAACCATCGTGCCGCCGCAGGCGGAGGCCAAAGTCAGTATGCGGCTCGTGCCGCGCCAGGAGCCCAAGCAAATCTTTGCCCGGCTCCGGGATTTTTGCAAAGCACAAAACGGGGATGTCAAGGTGACACTGGAGGCAATGCTAGACCCGTACCTGGCGTCTGCCAAGGGGGAGCATATGGAGGCGGCCGTGGAGGCGATGGTCTTCGGGTTCCAGACGAAGCCGGCCCTCGTTCGGGAGGGCGGGTCCATCGGGGCGGTGGTCAGCCTGAACCGTTTGCTCAATGCCCCTGTGGTTTTCCTGGGGCTCTCGCTTCCTGAACACGGATACCATGCGCCCAATGAATATTTTGAGTGGCGGCAGGTTCAGGGCGGTATCCGAACATTCGTGTTCTACTTCGATCGCATCAGCCGAATCCGTCCCCTCGGATGAGGTGTCTGGCCCGGGCTAGCGCTGGACGATGAGAGGAGCTTGATCCGCATCCCTGCGCCGGGAGGCGAGGGTGACCACGTCGGACTTCTTGCCCTGAAGTTTTTTCCGTTTGCGTTCCCGACGGGCCTTGCGTTTTTTCGTATTCGATGCCATGATGGACTCCTTCTTCATTTTCTCTCTGTTGGTGGGCCGAAGAATTCAGTAGCGCACGTCGAAGGTGCGAAACTCTGCTGCGTGGGGCTCCTCCGTGACTTTCACCTGCGTCACGCGCGCGCCCGCCGGTCCCTGATGACACCAGGCAATCAGCTCCTGAACGGATCGCCGGTCCCCTTCAGCCACGATCTCCACTCCCCCGTCGACAAGGTTTCGGATCCAGCCGCAGACCTGATAACGACGGGCCTGCTCGCAGGTGCTGGCCCTGAAAAAGACTCCCTGCACTCTACCGCGAACGATCAGCCGGACGCGCGTATTGTCTTTGGCTGCCGTTGCCATGGCCTAATCCTCTTGGCTTTCATCGATCTTCTTGTCGTTTTCGGGGGTGACATCGATCTCATCGTCGCCCTTGGTTGCCCGCTTGAAATTGCGGATCCCCTTTCCGACACCCGATCCGATCTCGGGAAGTTTCCCGGCGCCGAAGATGACCAGGACGATGACCAGGATAATGACGAGCTCCAGCCATCCTAAACCAAACATCCCATGCTCCTTTCAAAGACGAGAGACGGTCTGCCTCTGTACCATCAGGCCGTGCTCTTGTGAAGGGCCCTGAAGTCCCGGGGCGTATTGATATTGTACAACGACGTCATTCCCCCATCGAATCCTGACAACTCCCGTTCCGGTATGTACCGGACGTTGAGGGAGCGGATAATCTGCTGCAGACTTCGGCCTCCCCCCAGGAGGTATCGCTTCAGGGCGGGCAGCGATCTTCTGTCGTAGACGGCATGCAGCGGCTCCAGCATCGGACCGCCTGGACGAGAGCGCCTCTGAAGCACCGGAACGGCGCCCTCCCAGCCTTGGGCAGCCTGCATCATGTGCTGCACCAGGCCCGTGCGGACGAAAGGCATGTCACAGGCTACGCAGAAATTGTAGCGGTCGCCTGAGGCGCAAAGTCCGCTGATGATGCCGGTGAGCGGACCTCGAATCGAGTAGAGGTCTCGAACCGGACGGACCGGAAATCCCGCATACCGCTGCGGTTCCCGGGTCACGACGATCATGTCAGGAAAAACCGGGTTGAGCGCTGCAATGAGGGACCAGAGGAACAGCCGCCCCCGGTGTTCCAGGAAGGCTTTGTTTGTACCCATGCGGCGGTTTTCACCGCCGGCAAGGATAATTGCTGCCATGATGGCCCGCCTCCCCGTTTCCCCTTGGCCAGCCCGAATATTGCACGAGTCAATCTATTACGAGGCCGCATGGGGCGCCTCTCGGGCTTCCGGGGCCTCTCATGACGACCACGCGTGCAATATGCGGGCTAGTCGACGCGTACTTTCAGAAAGGGAGTTACCCGTCGCACGCCCTGCACGCCTTTGGCGATGATAACGGCCCTGTCGATTTCGGCCTGACTGCGGACATAGCCGCTCAGGGTCACCTCGCCAAGATTCGTGTCCACGTCGATGTTCAGTGCGCGCACCTGAGCGTCTTGAATCAGGCGGGTCTTCACGGAAGCTGTGATCGCCGAATCATCGACGACTTCCGAGACGCTCTTCTCGTCGGTACCCATTTTGTAGCCCGTGACGGCAGCTCCACCGAGGAGCAGCACTTCGCAACCCGAGGCCATTAGAAGTGCAGCCAGGAGGGAAGCGACGAGCACACCGTTGGATAAGCGCATTGTCCCGTCTCCTTTCTCCAAAATCCACGCCAGTCCTGCCATCCTTTCGCTGAACATACATATCAATTCCGCCCTTTATTGTCAATGGGATATTCGCCGTTTCCTTGACACCCGTGGACCGCTCTGCTATTCTGTGCTGGCTTCATGCTGTCACCTTATGTCCCGGAGTTCACCTCAATGAGCCGCATCACAGCTGTTCTGTTCTTCACCGCCGCTTTGCTTGCAGCGCTGCCCGCCGGACTGGCTGCGGAGTGGGGGCCCTGGTCTGTGAGTCCCGGCGCGCCCGGCGGGGAGTCGCAGCGGCCGCCTGACGAGGAGGCCTCCCGCGCCGGTCCGGCAGGCCGCCTGTTGACGGGCGCCGTCCGATTCTTCCAGAAATACATCTCCCCCGTCGACGGGGAGCGGTGCACCATGGTCCCGACCTGCTCCCACTACGGGTTGCAGGCTATCCGAAAGCACGGTGCGCTGCTCGGCTTCATCATGACGGCGGACCGGATCGTCCACGAATACGAGGAGCAGCGCTTTGTTCCCTCCGTGTGGGATGGAAGAACCCACCGGTTTCTCGATCCCGTGGAGAACAACGACTTCTGGTTTTCCCCGGCCGCCCTGTCCGGCACTCCGGTGCAGCCACAGGCAAAGGAATAGCTGCCCATGTGCGGGAGAGTTACAAGCGTAGCACTCTGTTTTGTGCTTCTCACCCTTCACCCGGTTTTGCTCCAATCCGCCCCGGCGCTTCCCTCGGAAGGGGAGGCCGCGCGGCTCTTTGCCTTTGCCGGTGCGCTGATGGAAGAGGCCGACTATTACCGGGCCATCACCGAATATAAGCGATTTCTTTCTTATTTTCCCGTGGACGATCGCGTGCCGCTCTGTCGGCTGAACATTGCCGTGGCCTATCGGAAGGGGGGGAAGTCCGACCTTGCGGTGGGGGCCTTTCGGGACGTTGTGCAGAGATACCCCGGGGCAGATGTGGCGGAGAGGGCCGCCTATGAAATCGGCATGACCCAATTTCAGTCGGGTCTGTACCAAAGCGCGGCCGACACCTTTGCCGCGTTTCTGGCGGCCTACGGCGGTTCGGTCCGGAGGGATGGGGCCCGTCTGCATCAGGGATGGTCTCTCGTCCACCTCTGGCAATTGGAACAGGCTGCGGACGCCTTCGAGGCCGTCAGTGCCGGGAGTCTGCACCGCCCCTTCGCACAGGCTCTGGCCGGGGAACTCCGTGCCAACGTAAAGATTCCAAGGAAGTCGCCCTTTCTTGCGGGGGCCCTGTCGGCCGTGATTCCCGGGACGGGACAGATCTACACGCAGCGCTTCACCGAAGGGGTGACCTCGTTCATTCTAAACGGTACTTTCATCTGGGCCATTGTCGAGCTGTTCGGACATGGGAACGAAGTGGCGGGAGTGCTGCTCGGTTTCTTTGAAAGCGGATGGTATTCGGGGGGCATATACGGCGCCGTGAACGATGCCCACAAATTCAATCGCCGGGCGCAAAGGGCGTATATCCTGAGCCTGGAGAACCGTTATCCCCTCCCGACCGGCGGCTTCTGATCGCGCTCCGACCGGGCGAAAATGGGTAAAAAAAAGGCCCGAACCGCAGCAGGGGTCGGGCCGTTGCGGAACATTTTTTTCGCCGGGCTAGGCGGATGCCCTGGCAAAACGCCGAACCGCCGCCGGTTCTTCCGACGGGGCTCCAGCGGGGCGTTCGTCCGAGCCTGTTACATACGACCATTTTTCCGGGCTCTCCAGTATCCGGTTGACGAGCCTGGCGTTGAGTGCATGGCCCGATTTCGTTGCCTGAAAATGCCCGATGATGGGGCATCCGACGAGGCTAAGGTCTCCAATGGCATCCAGGATCTTGTGGCGGACGAACTCATCGGGGAAGCGCAATCCCTCAGGATTCAGGATGCGGTAGTCCCCAATCACGATGGCATTGTCCAGGGACCCCCCCCGGGCATAGCCGCGGGCCTGAAGCTGCTCAACTTCCTTCAGGAATCCAAAGGTACGGGCCCGCGCGATATCGCGCACAAAAGCGTCTTCGCTGTAACGATAGTGCAGACGTTGTACTTTCAACATGGGATGGTTGAAATCGATTTCGTAGGTAATCTCCGGGACATCGGAGGGGTAGACCGCCGCAAACCGGCCGTTCTCTTTGATCTCGATCGGCTCGTGGATTTTAATGAAACGCTGCAGCTTGTTCTGTCGGCGAATCCCCGCCGAGGTCAGAAGGTAGATGTGCGATGCGGCGCTGCCGTCCATGATCGGCACTTCCGGTGCATCCAGTTCGATGACGGCATTGTCGATGCCGAGACCGGCGAGGGCCGCCAGCAGATGCTCGGCCGTTTTGACCAGGACCCGATTCCTCCCGAGGGTGGTGTTGAGACTGGTGTCGACCACGTGCTCGGCGGTTGCCTGAATTTCGAAACTGTTCTTCAGATCGACTCTTCGGAAAACGATTCCCGTATCAACAGCGGCCGGCAGGATCCTGAGGTTGATTTTGTGACCGGAGTGGAGTCCGATCCCGGCGCATGCAATGGAAGACGCGAGGGTGCGCTGATATTTCAAAATTCTGCCTCCTTTCGAGTTCGGCAAAATGAACTGGTTGATTTAGATAAGCAAGAACGGTACCAATATTCTAAACACGGCCCCCTGATAGAATATACATAGAAAAATCAATTTGTTGCGCCGATAGCGGCCCCGCGGCCCTCGGGCGCTGGGCGATCAAGGTGTTGCAGAAAAGACTCATCCGCAGTCCATCAGTGTATCTTTTTTGCACAGAAAACCGCAGAGAATTCAGCTGCCTCCGGCCATTTCTTAAGACAGATTGAGAGGACATGTCCGCGTCGGTCTCCATCATCTCCTGTCGGGATTACGAGGACGCAGCGGTTGAAGCGGCCTTCGGGCGGCTGCTGGCCCCCCTCGGGGGGATGGGCCGATTCGTGAAACCCGGCGAATCGGTGCTCATCAAGCCGAATCTGCTTGCCACCAAGCCGCGGGACAAGGCGGTGAACACCGATCCGAGCGTCATCCGAGTGATCGTGAAGCGCGTGCTCGACGCCGGAGGGAGACCGTTCATCGGGGACAGCCCGGGGATCGGCACGGCCAGAAAGAATGCCGATCGCTGCGGTATCGGCGCGGTGGCCGATGCGCTCGGTGTTCCCATCGTCGAGTTCGCGACATCCCTTTCGATCGGCAAAACCCGGCAGGACGGCTTCCCGCTGGAGGTGGCGGAAGAGGCCAGAATCGCGGACGCCGTGATCAATGTGGCCAAGCTCAAGACCCATGGGCAGGTGCTGATGACCCTCGGTGTCAAGAACATGTTCGGCTGTGTCGTGGGGCGCCGCAAGGTTCAGTGGCACCTGAAAGCCGGCGTCAAGCGGGACGCGTTCGCCCGCATGCTGGTCCAGATCTACGAGGCGCTGAACCCCCGACTCACCGTCATGGACGGCATCGTCGGTATGGAGGGGAACGGACCGGGCAGCGGCGTCCCGAGACCCTTCGGCATTCTGGGTGCCTCGCCCGATGCCGTCGCCCTGGACACCGTCATCATGTCTCTCATGGGCTTGGTACCATCCCGGCTTCCCACCCTGCGGGCGGCAGCAGAGTTGGGCGTGGGGGAGACCCGCCTGGACCGGATCGCCCTTCTGGGGGAGGATCCGGAGACCCTGCGGATTGGCGATCTGCGGCTTCCGGAATCGGCGGATCTCGAGTGGATCCGTCCCGATTTCTTGTTGGGACCGCTCAAGAGATCACTGACGGCCTATCCTGAGCCGGAGCGGACACAGTGCAATCTCTGCCGGGTCTGTGTGGAGGCGTGCCCGGAACAGGTCATAGATGTGGCAGCGGATCGCCTAAACATCGATACCCGCAACTGCATCCGGTGCTTCTGCTGCCAGGAGCTTTGCCCCCAAGGGGCAATGAAAACCCGTCAGGGTTGGCTGCTCAAGCGGCTTCAGGGGCGCTGACGCTCTCCAGGGGACGGAATGACCGATCTGCCGGGGGTGATCGGCCTCGCCCGCTGCGGTCTAACATTTTATTTGACTTTATTCAGATTTGTGAATATGATTGCAAACTTGGAAATGGGGGGATACTTTCAAACATTTTCAACTCTAAGGAGGTTGTAAAGATGCAGACTGCCGATCAAACCCTCGATTGCAAAGGATTGAACTGCCCGCTCCCGGTGCTTCAGACGAAGAAGGCCATGGACAAGCTGGGTTCCGGGCAGGTTCTCGAAATGCTGTCCACGGACCCGGGCTCCAAGAATGACATCGCCGCCTGGGCCAAGCGAACGGGCAACGAACTGATGGAAACGGTCGAGGACGGCGGGATCTTCAAGTTCTACCTCAAGAAGGGTTAATTCCTCTCTTCGGTCTCGGGGCGACAGGTGACGATTCGATCACCCGCTGCCCACCGGTGGGAATGTCTGTCTTGCGCGTCAAGGGGACGTGAAACAAGGCTTGCCGGAACCGTGGTTGGGGGGCGGTCTTATGGCCAAGCGCAGCAAACTCCTGATTATCCAGACAAGCGGTAGTCAAACGCCCGATCGAGTCTCCCCGCCCTTTTTCATTGCGGCGACGGCCGCAGCCATGGACATGGATGCGACCATCGTATTCACCGTCAATGGTGCCAGCATCGTTGAAAGACGGGCAGCGGAACGGATTTCTGTGCAGGGAGGGAAAAGCACCCTGAAGTCCTTCCTGGATGAGGCCGTTTCGGCAGGGGTAAAACGGATGGTTTGTCACCAGAGCCTCGATCTGAACGACTTGGCGTCGGACAACCTGATTGACGAGGTGGAGGAGGTCGTCGGTGCTGCGGCGCTGCTTGACATGACCCGGGACGCCGACCACGTTCTGACTTTCTGAGACCGCATGACCAGCCGACCCCAACCCCCGGAGAGGTGATTCACTTCTCTGGGTTTTTTTTGCCTGCGCCCTTTTGCTGTGCGTCCAGCACAGCAATCGCTGTCATGTGCACAATCTCACTGACGCCGCATCCTGCCTGAAGCACATGGATCGGCCGGTTCAAGCCCATCAGAATCGGACCCACCGCCTCGGCGCCGCCAAGTTGCTGAAACAATTTGTAGGCAATGTTTCCCGATGAGAGTTGGGGAAAGATCAGGATGTTTGCGTCTCCCTGAATCCGGCTGAAGGGATAGAGTGAGCCCGCCAATTCGGCATTGACGGCCGTGTCGGCCATGATGTCGCCGTCGATCACCAACTCCGGCATCTGCTCCCGGACCTTTTCCACTGCTTCCCGGACCTTGCGGGTGTTGGCATCCCGGGTGGTGCCGAAATTGGAGTAAGAAAGCATGGCGATTCTCGGTTGGAGATTGAAGCGCCGTACCAGGCGGGCGCTCAACCGGGCGATCTCCGCCAGTTCCTCAGCCGAAGGTGCGACGTTCACCGTCGTGTCGGCAAAGAAGAGGGTTCTGTCCCTCAACACCATCATGAATAGCCCTGAGACCCGGCGGATTCCCTCTTCCGTTCGGACGATCTGCAACGCGGGCCGAAGCGTTTCCTGGTATCGCTTTAGGACACCCGAAATCAAACCGTCGGCATGTCCCGTTTCTACCATCATGGTTCCGAAGTAGTTGGGGTTGGCCATGAGTTTCCGGGCGTCGAAACGATTGATCCCCTTGCGTTTCCGCAGCGCATAGAATCGCTCGCTGAACTCGGTGTAGCGGGCGTCGAGAACGGGGTCGATCACCTCCACGCTCCGGAGATCGAGATCGAGAGCCTGACAGGTCCCCCGGATCGTCTGTTCCTCTCCAAGCAGGATGGGTTTCGCAATCCCTTCATCCATAAGGGTCTGGCACGCTTTGAGAACTTTGGGATGATACCCTTCGGGAAAGACGATCCGCTTCGGATCTTTGCGCGCCCGATGAATGACGGCCCGCATGATGACATGGGCTCTTCCCAGAAACGACTCGAGCGACTCCCGGTAAGCTTCGATGCTCTCAAGGGATTTACGGGCCACGCCGCTGGCGATGGCGGCCCGGGCCACGGCCGGGGCCACCCAGAGGAGTACCCTTGGATCGAAGGGTTTGGGGATAAGGTAGTCGGGCCCGAAGTGGAACTCCCGCCCGCCGTATGCTTTGGAGACGGAATCGGGGACACCGAGTTTGGCCAGAGCCGCCAAGGCCTGCACGGCTGCCAGTTTCATCTCGTCATTGATGGCGCGGGCGCGCACATCAAGCGCACCTCGGAAAATAAAGGGAAACCCGAGCACGTTGTTGACCTGATTGGGGAAATCGGAACGGCCGGTGGCGACGATGGCATCGCTCCGCGCTTCCTTGGCATCGTTGTAGCCGATCTCGGGTACCGGGTTGGCGAGTGCAAAGATAATGGGCTGATCCGCCATGGATCGAACCATCTCAGGACTGACGAGCCCCCCCGCCGAGAGTCCCACGAAGACGTCGGCTCCTTTCAGAGCGTCCGCCAGGGTACGCAAGGGGGTCTCCCGGGCAAAGGTCTCCTTGTAGGGGTTCATTTTCTGGGACCGTCCCTTGTATATGACGCCGGCACTGTCGCAGAGGAGCATCTTCTCGGGATCTGCGCCGAGCAGCAGGTAGAGTTTGGCCGTCGCAATGGCTGCGGCGCCGCTTCCGCTGAAGACGATCCGGCAGTCCGCCAGCGACTTGCCGTTAACCTCAAGAGCGTTGAGGAGAGCTGCGCCCGAGATGATCGCCGTGCCGTGCTGGTCATCATGAAAGACCGGGATGTCCATTTTCGCCACGAGCTGTTCTTCGATATAAAAGCACTCGGGCGCCTTGATATCCTCCAGGTTTACGCCTCCCAGGGTCGGCTCCAGGGCCCGGACGATCCTAACAATCTCGTCGGGGTCCCGCGCATCGAGTTCCAGATCGAATACATCGATGTCGGCGAAACGTTTGAAGAGGACGGCCTTGCCCTCCATCACCGGTTTGCTCGCCCGCGGGCCAATATCACCCAACCCCAGCACGGCCGTTCCGTTGGTAACGACGGCGACCAGGTTTGCCCGGGCCGTATATCGGAAGGAGTTGTTCGGGTCCTCCACGATCGCCCGGCAAGGTTCCGCCACGCCCGGCGTATAAGCCAGGGCGAGATCGAGTTCGGTGGCACAAGGCTTGCACGGAACGACTTCGATCTTCCCCTTTCTCATTCGCGCATGATACTCCAGTGCTTCTTCTTTTCGTATCTGTCGCATGGCTGGGCCCTCTTTGTGGCATGGTCGCTTCATTGACGCCGGTGTGTCCGTATTGTAGACTAGAATTATAGATTTGGCCATTTGCTATGAAGGAATTCCTCCCATGGCGCTCTACGGTGATATCCGGACTATGCCGGTTACCGATCTCTTCCAATGGATCGAGACGACGGTAAAGACGGGCATTTTTGAACTCCGCCGCGAAGGGGCGTGGCGGAAGGTCTTCTTCCAGGGTGGCCAGATCCTCTTTGCGTCGTCGTCGAGCGAGCATGAGAAACTCGGCTGCTTTCTGATTCGCCGGGGCAAGCTCAATGAGCAGGCCCTGACGGCCTGTCTCGACGAAAGTGAGCGGACCGGTGAGAAACTTACCGCCATCCTGGAAGCTCGCAAACTCCTCAGCCATGCGGAGCTTTATGACGAAGTGGTGCTGCTGGTGAAGGAGATCCTCTTTGATCTTTTTCTGTGGGAGGATGGGGAGTTCCGATTTACGGACCGTGAGCTGCCGCAAGCGTTGGAGGGTCCGCTGGCCCTGAAGACAGGTCAGGTTCTCTTTCAGGTTCTGACGCGCATTGATGAGAAGCGGCGAGATGGGGATAAGCTTCCCGCGGCCGAGCCCGAGGAACACCGCAGCAAGCCACACAGGAAGCGGCGAGGCCGGATCGTATTTAAAGTGGACAACCGGAAGTTCACGCTGCCGGGAGAATACGAACAGCCGCAGCTTTGCGGATTAGAGCAGCAAGGGGATCCGCAAGACGACGAGTCCGACTAGCCTCCGTCGCTTGGCGGCAAAGCGCCGATCTTCAGACTTTTCTCCACAAGCGTCATGACCTGATTGGGATCGTAAGGTTTCAGGAGAAAAGCGTCAGCCCCGGCGCCGAAACTCTTTTCCTCGAATTCGCTCTGACCTTTGGCCGTCAGCATGATCACCACGATGTCCTGCGTATCCGGATTCCCCTTGATCTCCCGACAGACCTCGTAGCCGTTCTTGTTCGGCATGTTGATGTCGAGGAAGATGAGATCGGGCTTTTCCTGGGCCAATAGCTGCAGAGCCTCTTCGCCGTCGTTGGCGGTGCAGCAGTCATAACCTTCCTTTTCGAGAAGGAAGGCCAGGGACCTCGAGATGAAAAACTCGTCATCGACGATCATGATTCTAATGTTTCTCTCGTGATGTCTGCCGTTGTTTGTCATGAATTGTTCCGGGGGGAGGCCCCGGTTCCCTGCGATGTGAAGCGTGACGATGCCGTTTGCGTCTTTACGAGACGCCCACACTCGGCCGTCTGTCGATGTCAGTGTGTTAAGGCTAATTTATTATACTGCCTCTTTCCTGTCAAACATTTATTTCTGTCTCGATGCTGCCGTCCACGGCGCTGCGGTCTGCGGAGAAGGGGCGGCCTTGGCAGATGGAGGACTTCAAGAAAGCTTCCACCACCTCGGGGGCGAACTGAGTGCCGCTACAGCGCTGAATCTCATCGCTCGCAAATGCGTGCCCCGGTCCTTTGCGATAGGGCCGGTCTGAAGTGATGGCATCGTAGGTATCGGCCACCGCCAGGATGCGCGCCATGCGTGGGATTTCTTCACCCCGGAGTCCTTCGGGGTAGCCTTTTCCGTCATGACGCTCATGGTGGTACTGGATGCCCTGGATGATGGGCCCCATTTCTTTGATGTTCTCCAGAATTCGGACGCCGCAGACGGGATGGGTTTTCATGATTGCAAACTCCTCCCGCGTCAGGCGATCCGGTTTGTTCAGAATAGCCTCCGGAATGGCGATCTTCCCGATGTCATGAAGGATGGCGGACCGTTCCAGAATGTCCATCTCCGCATCGGGCAGTTCCAGTTCTTCCGCGATGGCCCGGGCAAAGATCGAAACCTTGCGGGAATGGTTGTGGGTATAGGCATCCTTGGCGTCCACGGCCGCGGCCAATGCCATGATGGTGTCCATGAGCATGGCCTTCTGATCGGCAACGAGTTTGGCGTTTTCAACGGCGTTGGCTGCCTGATGTCCGAGGGCTTTGAGAAGATCGGCGTCTTCTTCCACGAAATCCCCGGCCGCGGCCTTGTTCATGACGGCAAGACCGCCGATCCCGTTTCCCTTGCTGGAAAAGGGCACGGCCAGAAGATTGCGCCATGGCCCCGGCTTCTGTCCGTTTGGCGTCGGGGGGCCGGCGCCGTTTGTCTCCAATCCGGGCAGAAAGAGAGCTTCGGCGGCACCCTCAAAGAGCCGCGTCACAAACGGCAGGTGGTCGCGGCGCAGCTCCCGGGAAGTCCTTTCCGATGAGCCGTGGAGTAGGGGTTCTTCCGGTGGTCCCTCTCTCTTGAGATAGACCAGGGCCTCTTCGGCGGATGTCAGGCTTTTCGCGTAAAGACAGATCTTCTCGACCAGCTTATTGAGGTCCAGGGTGGCATTGATGGAGAGCGCTATCTTGTTGATCTGCTCGATGATGACGCTACGCTTCTCAAGGTTTTCATAGGTACTGACCAATTCGTCCAGCATGCGGTTCAGCTCGTGCTTCGACTGTTTCAGTTCTTCGAGCATTTGGGCGTTGGCGATGGCGATGGCGGCCTGTGAGGTGAGGGCCGTGAGCAGTTTGAGGTCATTGGACTTGAACGTCGTCTCACTGACTTTGTCGGAAAGGTTCAGCACGCCCAGAAGCTGTCTTTCTCCATGATCGCCCAACGTCTGAAGGGGGAATGAAATGAAGGAGCCCGTCCGGTATTCTCCTTTGGAGAAAGCCGCCAGATCGGGCCGCTGCCGAATATCCTCCACGAGAAGGGGCTCGCCCGCGCGGAGCACCTCCGTGCAAAGAGTGTCGGACAGCTCCAGTGAAACCGAATGGAATGCGTCTGTGGAGACCCCGTGGGCCGCTACAATGTGGAGCCGTTTCCTTTGACGGTCGAACAGCAAAACCGAGCCCCTTTCGGCTCGCGTGACGATGGCTGCCTGGCGTAGAATGATGGCCGAGACTCGCTGAACATCCTGTATGTTTCCCAAGGCGTCGGCGACTCGGTAGAGCATGTTGATGACTTCATAGTTCGCGATGACTTCCCGGGAGAAGCTTTCAATCTCAGCGCGGTTTCGAAGGTATTCCGCCAGAACACGGTGCGCCAGACGAACTGCCTTTTGCACAACGGAGATGTCACAGCCGTCCCGGCCGATCCCCCCGATCTCGGCGAGGGGCACGCTCCCGATGCGGATCTCCTCAGTTGCCGCACAATGTTCTGCAGGGTTGTGCGCCCCCGCCACCGTGTTGGACACGGCCGTATGGGTGGCAAGGTGACGCGCATGGAGGGCCACGCCGGACACGTCGCCGATCTGGTCCAGCACGGTTTTCACGTGGGCCCTGCTCTTAGCGTCCCAGGGAATCCAGGACTCTTGCTCCGCCATGGTGACCTCCCCTTCCAGATGTTGCTGCGGCTGAATGGTCCTTAACATGAAATGAAACGGCAGGTCGGATCGCTCCAACCCCCCCAATGGTGCCGCGGTCACCCCATCTATCGGCTGAAAGGCACGATTTCTTTAACCCGGATATTTTGCATGCGTGATCGTCATGAGAGGGCCCAGCGGTAATGGAGGCTTCAGAGGGAAGGCGCAGAAGATTTGCTGGCTGAAGACATATTGAAATGTTTCAAAGTCAGCAAATCTTCTGTAACGCCGCATGTGGCAGACTATCCGGCCTCGTAATAGATAATATCCGGGTCAATCAAAACGACCGCTCGGGCCCCCATGGGAGCTTCGTTCAGGCCTCTGGGTACCCCGCGTCGGCCGGAGACGGCTTGGATCGTGTAACTCCTTAAAAAATAAAGTCTCTTGACAAAGAGAGGGGCGAGCCCCTATAATTTTCGTAAGAAGGAAGAAGCTTCCACGACAGTCACGGCAGGGACTCAGGTATGTCTCTCATCATGGCAGTTCCCCAACTCTAAACAAAGGAGTCAACATGAAACGAGAACTTCTGATGTGCTCCCTGAGCCTTTTCATGGGATCCCTCTTTTTTCTCTATGGGATGACCGGATTGGCTGACACCGCAGCCGGATCGGACGGGCGGCTGCACAACGTGATCCGAGGGGACACCTTGTGGGATGTTTCCCAGCAATATCTGGAGAACCCCTACTTCTGGCCTAAAGTCTGGCAGTATAATTCGCATATCCAGAATCCGCACCTCATCTACCCGGGTGAAAAGGTGCGCATTCCGACGCGCGAAGAGCTCGCACAAATGGGTGTCGCCGCACCGACCCGACCCGCATCAAACGGCGCGGTGGGCGCCGTTCAGACCGTGCAGGGTTATCTGGTGGAGCGGGATCTTCTCGAATCGTCGGGATACATCCTGGGCCAGGACGAAGCGGCCGGTGAAGGGGCCATCGTCTCGAGCTGGGAAGAAAAAATGATGCTGGTGGAGCGGGATCCGGTGCACGTGAGTCTCGGTTCTGTGGACGGTGTCAAGGTCAATGACCTTTTCGAGGTTATTCGCCCCGGAGACCCTGTGGTGCATCCTGTGACCCGCGCGAAACTCGGCCGGCAATCGATGGTGCTGGGCATTCTCAAGATCACCCGCGTCGAGGAGAAGATTTCCAATGCCAAGATTGTGAAGGCCTACGACCCCATCGAGGTGGGCGACAAAGTTCGGCGGTACCGTCCGCAGCCCCTGGTCGGTGTCAACGACCTGAGCACCGAAGACAAAACGATCTACGGGATGATCTTGAAGAACACACGCAGCAAGGAAAATCTGGCCGTTCGGGACACGGTCTTCATCGATGTCGGCTCGGACGACACCGTCAGGGCCGGGGACCGTTTTCTCATTTACCGCGGGGGTGAACCGTTTCAGGTCAGCCGCCCGGATGCACTCGCGTCAGGAATCACCGAGTATCCCCCCGATGTTATGGGGGAGCTGGTCGTGCTCAAGACAGCCAAGAATACCGCGACGGCTGTCATCGTTGAGGAACTCTATGAAATCACCCCTGGGGATCGTGTGAAATACGTCCCCCGCTCGGTTCCTCCGATCAAGAAGTACGATTTGAATTAGCCCGTAAGACGGCAATCATTATATCACTTTTGCAACGCAGACGCCCGCCGCATATGGCGGGCGTTTTTTATACGCTCACATAGGTCGCCGCCAAGGTAACCAGGCCCACCTGTTCTGCCCCTGCCTGTTTCAGGACGCGGGCGCACTCGTTCGCCGTGGCGCCCGTGGTGAGCACATCGTCTACCAGCAGCACCCGCGAAGAGACAAGCCGCACGTCACCGCGCACCGCGAAACAACCGCGCACGTTCCGATGCCGCGCCGCCCCCTTCAAACCGACCTGGGGTTGCGCTGCGCGGGTCCGCATCAGCCTATCCAACACCAGGGGGAGACCGAGGAGCGACGCTACTTCCCGACCGATGACAGCGGATTGATTAAAGCCGCGCATCCGAAGCCGCCGAGGGTCCAGCGGTACGGGGACGACCAGATCGTACGTTCCCTGCAGGGAGGCGAGACGGGGTCGGCACCACTGGACGAACGCACGGCCCAGTTGCCAGTAACCCTGGTATTTGAATAGATGGATCGCTTCCCGCGCAGCGCCCTGGAAGTAGAAGAGTCCGAGGGCGTGATCCAAGTCGGGGGGCGTTAGCCGACACGGGCCACAGCGAAAGCCGGGCACCATCTCGTCAAGGTCCGGGGCGGCCAGGGGTCGTCCACAGGTGGGACAGCGGGGCGCTGCAATCGGGTGAATGCCCTGCCGGCAGGTCTTGCAGAGCGAAAGAGACCGAGCAGGTCCCAGTAGTTCTGCGCAAAGCGCACATCGGCTGGGGAGCAGGACCTCCAGGATTATCCCGGATATTGCATGCGTAAATCTATTACGAGTCATGACGATCACTCATGCAATATCCGGGCTAGCCGCAAGGCCGAATTCCAGAGCATCTTCATGATCCGGGGAGCAGGCCCGACGGGCCTTCAGGTCAGGAGCGATTTGCCGGTCATGGCCGCGGGCGGCGGAATATTCAGCAGGTGCAGGAGCGTCGGCGCCACGTCCGCCAGAATGCCGTCTTCCCGCAGGCGGACCCCCTCTCGGGTCACGATCAGCGGAACCGGATTTGTGGTGTGCGCTGTGTACGGCTCCCGGCCTCCCGGTTCGCACACCGTTTCACAGTTGCCGTGATCGGCGGTAATGACCAGGGTTCCTCCCTTGCGCCCGATGGCCTCGTGAATGCGCCCGATGCAGCCATCGACGGTTTTGACGGCGCGAATAGCTGCCTCGAGCACGCCCGTATGACCCACCATATCGCCGTTGGCAAAATTGAGTATGATGACGTCGAAGTAGTCTCGCTCAATCTGTCGGATAACCTCGTCGGTCACAGCCACGGCACTCATCTCGGGTTTCTGGTCGTAGGTGGTCACGTTCCGGGGCGACGGAATCAGAATCCGTTCTTCTCCGGGATATTTGTGTTCCTCCCCCCCGTTGAAGAAGAAGGTTACGTGGGCGTATTTCTCCGTTTCCGCAATGCGAAGCTGTTTCAGACCGGCCCGAGCGATCACTTCCGGGAAGATGTCGGTCAGCGTCAGCGGCGGAAAGGCAATGGGAAGTGAGAACGTTTCATCGTATTCCGTCATGCAGATGAACGGCGAAATGTCGAGCTTCTCGCGCGTGAAGCCGGAGAAGCCCTCCTGGGTAAACGCCCGAGTGATCTGGCGCGCCCGGTCGGCCCGAAAGTTGTAAAAGATGATCCCATCGCCGGGACGGACCGTTGCCGGCTGCGTTCCATTGGGCGCAATACTCACCGGCCGTACGAACTCATCGGTTACATCCTTTCGATACGAGGCCAGCACGGCCTCTCGTGCAGAGGGTTGGGTGGCCCCCCCCCGAACCATGGTTTGGTAGGCTGCCTGCACCCGCTCCCAGCGGTTGTCGCGATCCATGGCGTAGAAGCGTCCCATGATGGTAGCAATCTTCCCGGTCCGAATTTTCTCCTGATAGGCCTGAAGCTGCTCCACATACGTGACCCCGCTCAAGGGCGGTGTGTCCCGTCCGTCCAGGATGGCATGCACCCAGACATCGCGGATGCTTTTCCGCTTGGCCAGTTCAAGAAGCGCCGTCAGATGATCCATATGACTGTGGACGCCGCCGTCGGAAAGGAGCCCCATCAGGTGCAGGGCACTGCCGCGCGCACGGACGGTATCACAGGCTTCGGTCAAAGTCGCGTTCTCAAAGAACTCGCCCTTTTCAATCGAGCGGCTGATGCGGGTGAAATCCTGATAGACCACCCGGCCGGCCCCCAGATTCTCGTGGCCCACCTCGGAGTTTCCCATCTGTCCAGGAGGCAGGCCCACGGCGTGGCCCGAGGTTTCAATCAGTGTGTGCGGGTAGCGCTCGGTCAGGTGGTACAGGACGGGCGTGTTGGCCGGGACGGCCGCATTGCACTCGGGATCCTTCCGGTAGCCCCAGCCATCGAGAACCATCAGCATGAGCAGTCTGTTCTTCTTCGAATGCAACGGCTCAGGCATTTTCACTAACGGCGGCGGGGAGACCCGACGGCATCGCCTCTTTCGGCGATGTCTGATTGAGGTTGATGGAAAGGGTGTTCGGGCGGTGGCAGTTGGTGCACAGGCTCATCCATTCGCTCTGTTCATGCCCGCATTCGCCGCAGGCGTAAGGAGTGAAGATGGGCCGTTTGAAATCTACGGACTTCTTGAACTCCTCCATGGCATCTTCCGTGCGCCCCCGTTTGTAATAGAGATCACCCAGAATCTGGCGCATGATCGGAAACTGGACCCCCTGATGAACCAGACTCTCAAGAATCTCCTGGGCGTCATCGATCATCTCGAGCCGGTAGTAAAGCTTTCCCAGCAGGAAATTGTAAGCGGGGTTTTCCGGAAAACGTGCCACTGCCTCCTTGTGAATCTTGATAATGCTCGCCGGGTCTTCCTGATTGAGGTAATGCTTGTCCAGCAGCTCCAGGAAAACCATGGCGCCTGTCTCCTTGAAGCCTCTGTTCCAGATCTTCAGGGCCTCCTTGTCCTGCCCCTGACTCTTGTAGATCTTGCCCAACTCCACGTAGGGCGCCACCATGGACTTGTCCGTTTTCAGCAGGTCCGAGTAGAGCTTCACCGCCTTGTCCCGGTCCTGTTCCGAATCCAGGTGCGTTGCACTCATGAGCTGATAATAGTGCAGCCGCTCCTTCTCCTTAGGATCTTTCTTGAAATTCCAGAAGTCTTTCTGCAACTCAAGCAGCTTCTCCCAGGCCCCTTCCTGCTCGTGAAGTTCCCGCAGCTTCAGGAAGGCGCTGACATTTCGCTCGTCGATCTTGAGGACACTCTGGTAAACGTCCACCGCCTCTGCCTGGAGCCCGGCGCGCCGGAAGTCCTTGCCGAGGGCAAACAGCACTGACAGATTGCCGAAGTCGAGGGCCCGGGCCTGGTTGTGGTAGCGGATGGCCTCGGGGTAGTTGCCCTGGTAACGGTAGACGTCCCCCATTCGTACGAGAGCATCCATGTGCTTGGGGTCTTTGTCCAGAATCTTCTGAAAGGATTTCAGAGCTTCGTCCCGGTTCTTGCTCAGCAGGTGGTTCACCCCCTCACGGTAAAGCTCCATGATCTTTTCTTTTTTCTTTGCGCGGGCCTTTTCACGCATGTCGACGATGCCCCGTTTGGTATCCCGCAGGGCTACCAGCCCCATCATCAGGAATGCGCCGGCCACCACTGCGCTCAAAACCAGGAGGCTGACGGACACGGGCCAGGATTTGCCCGGGAGCAGGGAAAGATCAATGGTCCCCTGGTTCAGGTGGGTCAGATAAAAGATGGCCGCAATGAAAATCAGAATGCCGAGGAAGACGCGTATAATCATCCCTTCTCCTTTCCGCTTTACCGGTGATACCGCTTGCCGTTGAGGATGGTGAACCCCCGATAAAGCTGCTCCAGCAGCATCAGACGGGACAGTTCGTGCGGGAAGGTCATGCGGGAGAGAGACAGAACCTCATCCGCTCGCGCACGAACCGTCTCGGCCACCCCGTTGGCCCCACCGATTACAAAAGTAAGGCTCCGTGCCGGCTGCACCAGCCGCTTCCTGAGAAACGCCGCAAGCCGCTCGGACGTCATCTGAGTGCCCTGCCGGTCCATGAGGACGACCCGATCCCGGGGATCGAGTTTCTTGAGAATTTTCTCTCCATCCCGACGCAGCCCTTTGTCCGTTTCCGTCTGTTTCCCACTGCGGGTCTCCTTGATCCGTATCTCCTCCACCGGGTGGTAGAGCCGAGCCTGTTTCAGAAAACGCTCCGTGCCCCGGCGGATGTAGTCGTCCTCGGTCCTCCCCATCGAAATGATCCGGATTTTCATACGATCCAGTCATCAGTCGAGATCGCTCGGCTTCAGGCGGGGGGCATCGCCCCAGAGTCTTTCAAGATTGTAATAGGCCCGGGTCTCCTCCAGGAAAACGTGCACCACAGTGTCGCCGTAATCCAGCAGAATCCACTTCCCCTCGGCGGCCCCTTCTATGTGATCCGGTTCTACACGGCGGCGGGACAGGCTCTCTTCGATCTCCTCTGCGATGGCCTTCACCTGCCGGGTGGAAGTGCCGCTGCAGATCACGAAATAGTCAGCGAAGATGGTCAGCCCGGACAAATCCAGGATTTCAAGGTCGAGCGCTTTCTTGTCCAGACCCGCCTTCACACAGTGGCTTGTCAACCCCTTGCTATCTATCGCGCTACCTCACGGCCGTAAAATCCTCTTCCGACAACATCACCAAGCCTCCCGCGCCGCCCGTTGACCCGTTTGTGGCTGGCAGGCGGCAACGTTCGCTGCCTGAACCCGGCCACCGAATCACGGCTCCACCATATCGTCCAGGTAGGTTTTTTGCAACCGAAGCGGCTTACGATCGGTTTTCTTTGTCGGAGTATAAATGATGCGAAAGTATATATGATTCAACGGAACCCGGCAAGAGGTATTTCACCGAACGCCCCCGGTTGAGCCGATCCCGGATGAGGGTCGATGAGATCCCGATGGGGAAAACATCGTGGAACCACAGGGTCCGCCCATGGGGTAGGGCGATGCTCTGGGCGTCGGTGGGCGGCGCGATCCCCAGAATGTCCGAGAGCACCTGATGGGCCTGATCAAAGGGGAACCCGGGCCTCGAGTTGATCACAAAATTGCAAAGAGCAAACAGTTTTTTCGGCTCCCGCCAGGTGGCGATTTCGAGGAAGGCATCGATGCCCAGCACGAAGTAAAGGGCTGCCTCGCGGCCCCACTCCCGGCGGAAGGCCTCGGCAGTCTCCACGGAGTAGGAGCGTCCGCTGCGTTCATGTTCTATGGCGGAGACGTCAAATCGGGGATTGTCCGAGACCGCCAGCCGAGCCATTTCGAGGCGGTGCGCACCATCGATGAGATCGGGCGAAGGCTTGTGCGGCGGACGTGCGGACGGCACAAAGAGCATCCGGTCAAGATCAAAGGCTTCCCGGACTTGCTCCGCCGTGATCAGATGCCCCATATGAATGGGGTTGAAGGTCCCGCCGAAAATGCCGAGCCGCATCAGACGCCGCCTCCCCCGGCCAACCTCCCCCGCAGGGTCCGCTATTCGCGTATCTGGCCGTCGCCGAAAATGATAAATTTGTAACTGGTGAGTTCTTCCAGGCCCATGGGGCCGCGAGCGTGCAGGCGGTTTGTGCTGATACCGATTTCGGCGCCGAAGCCGAACTCGTAGCCGTCGGTGAAGCGGGTCGATGCATTCACATAAACCGCCGATGCGTCCACTTCTTCCAGAAATCGCCGGGCCCTTTCGTAGTCCCGGGTCACGATGGCTTCGGAGTGCTGCGAGCCGTATTGGTTGATATGGTCCATGGCCTCCGACAGAGACGCGACCACGCGCACGGAGAGAATGAGGTCATTGTATTCCGTGTGCCAGTCGGTTTCGGTGGCGTTGACACTCCCCGGAACCAACTCGCAGGTTCTCGGGCAGCCCCGGATTTCCACCCCCGCCTCGGTGAGGCGCCTGCCCAACTCGGCCAGGAGGGTCTCGGCGGTCGCTTCGTGGATCAACAGGGTCTCCATGGCGTTGCAGACCCCGGGGCGCTGGCACTTGGCGTTCATGACGATCCGAATGGCCATCTCCCCATCGGCATCGCTGTCTATGTAGGTGTGGCAGACGCCTTTGTCATGTTTGATGACGGGAATGGTGGCGTTCTCGCAAACCGTTCGGATCAGCCCCTCCCCCCCTCGGGGAATGATGAGATCCACGTAGCGGTCCATCTTCAGCAGGTGCATCACCGCCTCCCGGTCGGTCCGGTCGATGAATTGCAGGGCGCCGTCGGGCACCCCCGCTTCCCGGGCGGCATCGGCGAGGATCTTTACAATGGCTTCGTTCGAATGGATGGCCTCCGAGCCGCCCCGGAGCACCACGGCGTTGCCGGCCTTCAGGCAGAGGCTTGCCGCGTCGGCCGTGACATTGGGCCGCGATTCGTAGATGATCCCGATCACTCCGATGGGCACGCGGACCTTTCCGATTCGAAGGTTGTTGGGACGCTTCCACATGCGCATCACTTCGCCCACCGGATCGGGCAGTTCGGCCACCTCCCGCAGCCCTGTCGCCATGGCAGCGATCCGAGCGTCGTCCAGGCGCAAACGGTCGATCATAGCGTCCGAGAGACCCTTGTCCCGGGCGGCTGCCAGGTCCTTGAGGTTGGCCTCCTGAAGGGATTCCTTCCCTGCCTCCAGGCGGTCCGCCATGCGCAGCAGGGCCCTGTTCTTCACGCCCGAGCCGAGGCGGGCAAGGGCGCGTGCCGCGGTTTTGGCCTCTTTCACTTTGTTTTCCACCAGAGCTTGCAGCGTCATCATCGACTCCTATGAGAGAATCACCAGGTCATCCCGGTGGATCACTTCGTCATAATACTTGTATCCGAGGATCTTTTCAATCTCCGTTGTCTTGCGCCCCTTGATCTTGTCAATTTCCCAGGCGTGGTAGTTGACCAGTCCCCGGGCCAGTTCACGCCCCTGGGGGTCGAGACAGCTCACGGGGTCTCCCACCTCGAACCGTCCCGCAACGTCGGTGATACCGGAAGGCAGCAGACTCTTGCCCCGTTTCAAAAGCGCTTCCGAGGCGCCGGCATCGAGTGTCAGGCTCCCCTTGGAGCTGAGGCTGTAGGCGATCCAGTGTTTCCGGCTCGTGAGACGATCCTGGTTGGCCATAAAAAGTGTGCCGATCTCACCACCGAGCAGAGCTGCCGCGACGGCTCCCGGGCGATGGCCGTTGATGATCAGCGTCGGTGTGCCGTAATCGGCCGCTGTTTTGGCGGTGAGGACTTTGGACCGCATGCCGCCGGTGCCGACGCCCGCCGCGCTTTCGCCGGCCATGGCGAGGATCTTCGGTGTGACTTTTTCGACCGCCGGGATGAAGCCCGCCTCTTGATCGATGCGGGGGTCCGCCGTGTGGAGACCGTCCACATCGGATAGGATCAGCAACAGGTCGGCCCCCACGAGATTGGTGACCAGCGCCGAGAGGTGGTCGTTGTCGCCGAACTTGATCTCCTCCACCACGACCGTATCGTTCTCATTGATGATGGGGATGACCTTGTAGCGGCAGAGGGTCAGCAGTGCATTCCGGGCGTTGAGAAAACGACGGCGGTGTTTGAGGTCGTCCGCCGTGAGCAGAATCTGGGCCACGCGCTTGCGGTGCTTGCCGAAGGCTTCCTCGTACGACCACATCAGGCGGCCCTGGCCGACGGCCGCGGCAGCCTGTTTCAATGGAATCTCCCTGCGCCCCCTTGGGATGCCCAGGCGCGCCATGCCAGCGGCCACCGCGCCCGAGGAGACGATGGTGATCTCGAGCTTCTTCCGGCGCATGACGCCGACCATCTCATCCACCAGTTCGTGAATCCGGTCTGTGTTCAGGCCGGCGTCGCCCTCGGTCAGAATACTGCTTCCGATCTTGATGACGACCCGTCGGCAGGCGTCCAGTATCTCAGTTCGGCTTTTCATCGTAACACAACGTCCCAGAGGCCCCGCAAGTGCGGGCCTCTCTTTTCACGGGGCCACCCATTCGGAGAGCTTCCGCAGGAGCACTGTCACCCCGGTACCGGTGACGGAAGAGATGGCAAAGAGCGGCAGCTTTTCCTGCTCGCAATACCTCTTGAGTTCTTTGAGGCGGGCATCGTCGTCCATGGCATCGATCTTGGAGGCTCCGATGACGCGCCGCTTCTTCAGCAGTGCCGGATGGTAGCGTCCGAGTTCTTTTTCAATGGTGACGATGGCCGTCACAGGATCCTCCGATGCCGCCTCTGAGACATCCACCAAGTGCAGGAGAACGCAACACCGCTCAATGTGCCGCAGAAATAAATCGCCCAGTCCGGCGCCTTCGTGGGCTCCCACGATCAGGCCCGGAATATCGGCTGCCACAAAAGAGGTGAAATCGTCTCCCGCCACCACTCCCAGGTGCGGTGTCAACGTGGTGAAGGGGTAGTCGGCGATCTTGGGCCGGGCCGCCGAGATGCGGGAGAGAAAGGTCGACTTGCCTGCGTTGGGAAGCCCCACGATTCCAACATCAGCCAGAAGTTTGAGCTCCAGAATAATGTCACGCACCTCGCCGGATTCTCCGGGCTGGGCGAAGCGCGGCGTCTGGTGGGTGGAGGATACGAAGTGGGCATTGCCTTTGCCGCCCCGTCCGCCCTGCGCAAGTCGTACCGAGTCGCCGTGCGCGACGAGATCGGCCAGGATGTCGCCCGTTACGGCATCGCGAATGAGCGTGCCGCATGGGACGGGGATTACCAAGTCCCGGCCCGAGGCTCCGGTCATCTGCTTTCCGCCGCCGGGCCGGCCGTTCTCGGCGCGGTAGCGTTTCTGATACCGCTGGTCGATCAGGGTGTGAAGGTTGCGGTCCGCATCGATCCTGACGTTCCCGCCGGTGCCGCCATCACCGCCGTCGGCCCCTCCCCTGGGAACGTACTTCTCCCGACGGTAGCTGACACAGCCCCGCCCGCCGGCTCCGGAACGGACCGTGATGCGGGCATAATCCGCAAAACTGTACCGGTGGGAGGGCGTTCTTGATCGTTGAGAGCGCATGGATGCAGGGTCTTTCACGTTAGCCCGGATTGACCCGAATATTGCATGAGTATTCGTAGCGAAGCAGTGCAGGTGCCACTGGATACAAGGCGTCGCGACCGAGGCCACCGCAGGCGTACTGGGCAGTACGTTGAGGAGGCCGAGGGAGCGCAACGCAGTAGACATGGGTCTGTGCGCCACTGCAGCAGGATACTCATGCAATATCCGGGCTAAAATGCCCTCTCGATAGGTCACCCTATTTGCGAACAGAACCACTTGAAATATTGCATTATGTCTTCAGCCAGAAAATTTCATGCGCCTTGCCTGTGCCGCCTCCAGTACCGCTGGGGCCTCTCATGACGGTCACTCATGCAATATTCGGGTTTACTCCAGCAATATCTGGCTAGAAAAAAAAAGGGGATCCGGCGATCCCTCACCTGGGACACCCTATCCCCTTACTTCCGACTCACAGCGTGTACAAACGCGCCTAGAACAGAGAGAACCGCCTCGTCACTCGGTCGCGTAGACGCTGACCTTCTTT
Source organism: uncultured Nitrospirota bacterium (assembly GCA_945786985.1). Taxonomy (GTDB): domain Bacteria; phylum CG2-30-53-67; class CG2-30-53-67; order CG2-30-53-67; family CG2-30-53-67; genus CALZGC01. The sequence goes on from CALZGC010000160.1 coordinate 34,688, forward strand.
TTGTCCCGTCCGATGCGCTCGAAGGTCACGATGCCGTCGGCCATGGCAAAAAGGGTATCATCCTTGCCTTTGCCCACGTTGTACCCCGGGTGAATTTTCGTCCCGCGCTGACGCACCAGAATGTTTCCCGCCCTCACCCGCTGCCCCCCGGAGCGCTTGACGCCGAGCCTCTTCGAGTGGCTTTCTCTTCCATTCCGGGAACTGCCTCCCGCTTTCTTATGTGCCATCGCAAACTCCCATCAGGATGCAATTTCGACGATCTTCAGCCCGGTCCGCTCCTGCCGGTGACCCTGTTTCTTCCGATAGCCTTTGCGCCGCTTCTTCTTGAAAACGACGATTTTTTTCCCCCGGTCCATGGAGACCACCTGGGCCCTGACACAGGCGTTGGCCACATAAGGTGTGCCCGTCATCAGAGAATCCTCACCGCCGATCAGCAGCACCCGGTCGAGTTCAAGCGTGTCGCCCACCTGGGCATTCAGGCGCTCCGTTTGTACCACATCCCCTTCGGAGACCTTGTACTGTTTGCCGCCGGTTTCAATGATTGCATACTTCATGGGGTTCCCTTCCAGGTCAGATCCGGTTTTGTCGAAACCAAAAAATTACCAGAATTCAGCCAGGCCTGTCAAGGATTTTATCATACAACTTCAAGGGCGAAAACGGGTTTCGGGATTGACCCCGTCCGACGCACCGTCTATGATGCCGACGTGCCGGCTGCGGAGCAGTCGAAGCGGGCGCAGCGGCTTCGGTAAGATCGGAGAGCGACGATGGGTGTTCTTTTCATGCTGCTGGCGTCCGCCAGCCTTGCCACCATGTCCGCGCTGATCCAAGCGGTGGGGCCCGGGATCCCGCCGCTGGAACGGGTCTTTCTCCGGTGTTTTCTGGCGCTGCCTCTGCTTTATCTGTTCGTCCGGCTCCGGAGGCACCCTTTGTGGGTCCGGGCCAGAAGAGTCCTGATTATTCGGACACTTTTCGGTCTGACAGCCATGACCGGATTCTTCTATGCGCTGATTCACATGCCCCTGGCGGAGTGCATCTTCATTGGGCAATCCCAGCCGCTGATTCTCTCGCTGCTGGCGCCTTTTGTCATCGGCGAGCGCACGCCGCGCTCGGCCTGGTTCGCGACCCTCACGGGACTGGCCGGCGTGGCTCTGATCATGAAGCCCGCCATGGCCTGGCCCCTGGCGGCCTGGGTGGTCCTGGGAGCGGCGTCGGCGTCGGCGGTGGCCCATCTCTTGGTGCGGCGCCTCAACGCCACCGATTTTCCTCTCGTGATTGTATTCAATTTCACCGGACTGGCCGCCCTGATTACCGCGCTCTGGGTGCTTCCGACTTTTGTGCCTCCCTCGGGCCGTCAATGGGTTCTGATTCTGGGTGTGGCGGTTTTCGCCAGCCTCGGGCAGTTCCTGATGACCCTGGCCTACCAGAAGGATCGGGCACCGGTGGTCGCTGCGGCCAGTTATACCTCGGTTATTCTATCCGTGGTCTACGGCTATTTCTTCTGGGGCGAAACACCCCATGGGCTCGCATGGGCCGGCGGGGCCCTCATCGTGACAGGCGGACTCTTGCTGTTGAAGGCCAGGTTGCATGTGTCGAAGCCCCCCTCTCCGGCTGCGACGTGAGGCTTCGGCTACGGGGGGCCTCTAAGCTCAACACTGCATGCGAATATCTATAACGTACGTCGTCGCTTTTCGGAGTGCAAATCCAGCCGGAAAGGTGGAAATGTTTACCCAATATGCAAAAACTTTTTCACCTATTCTCAGAATGGAATGTGATAGCACCATCCGGTTCGTTCCATCCACCCCCCCGATTACCGGTTCTTAATTAAAGATTTACAGAGTTGCCAAACGTTTCTGCTGTACAGATTCTAATTGGCACAGTTTCTGCGGTGTTGCACAACAGGGGAAAGTAATACCGTTTAACGCTATCTGGATTGAAAGGGGAGATCTTTATGACCCAAAGGGGGATGACTGCCTTCAGTTTCTTTTTATTGCCGATCCTGTTAATGCTCGGATCGCCTTCCGCCCATGCGACCATCGTCAATGTCGATTTTGGACCCACCGATATCGGCAGGGGTATAACCGGCCAGGCAACGGCGACGGTTGAGAGCGGGACGGCGGGCGGCAACGGTTACCTGGATATCTATCTCACCAACACATCACCGCTGGGTCCCGAGGTGGATCCCGGCATGTACGCGAATCCGTTCATTACCCAGTTGGATATCGCCATAGAAAACGGCTGGGTTCTGAATGAAGGGGCCAGCCATGCCAAGGCGGTATCGGGCACCTATGTATCCGACGATGGAAACCCGGTGCTTACCCTTGCCTCGGGAACGATATTACACTACAAGTTTTTTGAGTCCAACGTGCCCGGTATGAGCAAATGTCTTATCGGGGCGGAAGCGGACAATATCAAGAATGATAATGCCATCGGGAGTTTCAATATTCTGACGAACGGAAGCCTCGGCGGTACCCCGTAGGAACATTATGCCCAGGGGTTTCTGGAGCCCAAACCCGATCCCGACAGTGGGGTGGTATTCAATACGATCCTGTTTCATTTCGAGTACATTGGATTGGGTCCGGATGCCAGTCTTTTTGCCAATGCCGAGGAGGCGACCATGGTCGTCAAGTTTGTCGGTGGTGGCGATTACAGCTCCAAGCTCGTCGGAAATGGGGCGATCATCCCGAACCCGCGTCCCTCATTCTCCTCGGCTCCGGTCTGGCAGGCCTCATGGGACTGCGGAGGAGCACCCGGTAGCTCTGCGCAAAACAGGAGTCACAAAACCCCTATCCACGATCCGGGTAGGGGTTTTTTGTTGTCAAGAGGAATGATAAGATTGTAAGATTCCTTTCTACCCGAACCGTTCCAATCGAAGATTAATGCGAGGGCGTCTTGGAGACCCCCTGGAGTGTCACAATCTCCTTTGTGGTTTACACAGCGGGGATTGTGCTCGTCGGTCTCTATTCGGCCCGGTTCGCTTCACGGTCCACGTCCGACTATCTTCTGGCCGGAAAAGGCCTTGGCTCCTGGGTGACAGCCGTTTCCGCGTCGGCCTCCTCCGAGTCAGGCTGGGTGACCCTTGGCCTGGTGGGCACCGCCTTCTCGGAAGGGATGGCCGCCTTCTGGGTGGTGCCGGGGTGCCTGGCCGGTTATGCCTTTAACTGGTGGATCATGGCGCGGCCGGTGAACCGCTTTACCTCGTCGCATCAGGTCTATACCGTGCCGGACCTGATGGCATCGATCTTTCAGAAGAAGGCACTGGCCGTGCGCGTGATATCCGTGGGGGTTATCTTCTTCATGATGACCGCGTACGTGGCGGCCCAGTTCAATGCCGCGGGAAAGGCGTTTCAGGCAGTCTTCCATGTTCCGTACAAGACGGGCGTGCTGATTGGTGTGGGAATCGTCGTTCTCTACACCATGTCCGGAGGATTCAGGGCCGTGGCGTGGACCGATTTTTTCCAGGGAGGGCTCATGTGGCTTGCCCTGATCTTTCTCCCCTTGGTTACCGTCCATGAGGCAGGCGGATGGCATCAAATGATGGCCACTCTTGCCGGCCAGAATCCGGACCTGGTGAGTTTCTACGGCGGAAAATCGGGCTATATGATCGTTGGCCTTGTCATCGGCTGGCTTGGGATCGGTCTGGGGTATCCGGGGCAGCCTCATGTGATCATCCGCTTCATGGCGGCCCGGGATGAGCAGGCAGTGATACGGGGACGAATCATCGCCATGGTGTGGGGTTTCTTCGTCTTTTCCGGGGCCGTGGTTCTGGGGCTCGCTTGCCGGGCCCTCTTCGGCTCTCTGCCCGATGCGGAGCAGGCCCTGCCGATCGTGGCCATACAGCTTCTCCCAGGTGTCATGGCCGGGCTCATGCTGGCGGCCATCCTGGCGGCCATCTGCTCCACGGCGGACAGCCAACTGCTGGTGGCCTCTGCTTCTCTGTCCCATGATCTCTATGCCCGTCTGACCGGAAAAGACCTCGATTCCAGGCACGTGATCACCATGGATCGTGCAGCCGTGGGCGTGTTGGGTCTCCTGGCAATGCTTCTGGCGTTGTCCGAAAACCGTATGATTTTCTCTTTCGTGCTCTATGCGTGGGCTGGACTGGGTGCCGCGTTCGGGCCGCCCCTGATCCTAGGGCTGTTGTGGAGAAGGACCTCATCCATGGGTGCCATCGCCGGTTCGGTCGTTGGATTTGCCACCGTGGTCATCTGGAAGAATGTGCCCGGGCTGTCGGGGGCGCTCTATGAACTGGTGCCCGGTTTTTTCCTGAGTCTGCTGGTGGTGTGGGGGGTCAGCCTGCGGCGGCCGGCTTGACACCCCTTTCGGTTCTTGGGTAAGTTCTGGGCAAGTGCCTGTTTTTCCAAGACGAACAGCGGCTTCTGTGTATGGGGGTGAGTCCATGGATAATCTCTTCGAAGAACGAATTGCTGAAATCACCGGCAGCGGCCTCTTTTCGGACGATATAGAAGTGATTCAGCTGAATCTCGGACTGCGGTGCAATCAAGTGTGCGCGCACTGCCATGTCGATGCCTCCCCTGAGCGCCCGGAAGTGATGCCATGGGCCATCATGGAGCGGGCGTGTCAGATCATCGATGAGATGCGGCCGGCAACCGTCGACTTGACCGGTGGAGCGCCGGAACTCAATCCGAATTTCAATCGGCTGGTCTCCCGACTCTGCGGGAAGGGCCATCCCGTTCAGATTCGGACGAACCTGACGGTGCTGCTGGAGGCCGGAATGACAGGACTGCCTGAGTTTCTCCACGAACACGGGGTGGAGCTGGTGGCGTCCCTTCCCTGCTACCTGGAGGAGAACGTCCGATCGCAGCGTGGACCGGGCAGCTACGAAAAGAGCATGGAGGCCCTCCGACGTCTCAATGCACTGGGTTACGGCTCCGAAGCGGGACCGGCCCTGAATCTCGTCTACAACCCGGGGGGGGCTTTTCTCCCGCCGGACCAGGCCAAACTGGAACCCGATTATCGCCGGGAGCTGCATGAGCGCTTCGGGATCCGATTCACCCGCCTTCTGACCATTGCCAACATGCCCCTCGGCCGCTTCTGGGAGGAGCTGCGCCGCAGCCGGGAAGACCGCAAATACATGGCCCTGCTCCGGGACGCCTTCAACCCGAATACGCTGCAGGGTCTGATGTGCCGCCATCAGATCAGCATCGGTTGGGACGGCCGTGTCTACGACTGTGACTTCAACCTGGCCCTGGGTATTCCGGTGGATCACGGCGCCCCCAATCATATCAGGCAATTTGCCGGGGACGCCGTGGCGAAGCGGCGGATTGTGACGGGCAATCACTGCTTCGGCTGCACCGCGGGTTTCGGGTCTTCCTGCCGGGGCGCCTTGGTCTGATAGAAAACGTGCTGCGCTCCCTGACGGCAGCCGACGCACGCCAACCGGCAGGTATACAGGAGAGGCAATCCATGGCGGCCCAGCCGAGAGTCCTACCGCAGGATGAATACAACCAAACGCTGGAGTCACGCGTCCATCCGCAGGACTGGCAGAATCCGGAGCCCGCGCCCCGATACAACCTCGTCGTCATCGGTGCGGGCACGGCCGGCCTGATCACCGCGGCCGGCGCAGCGGGACTGGGCGCTCGCGTGGCGCTGGTGGAGCGCCACCTCCTGGGTGGCGACTGTCTCAACGTTGGCTGCGTGCCGTCCAAGTGCATCATCCGTTCGTCCAGAGTCTGCGCGGATGTCCGGGACGCGCAGGCTTTCGGCATTCAGGTCCCGGAAGGCGTGCAGGCGGACTTCGCAGCCGTCATGGAGCGGATGCGTCGCCTGCGCAGTCGCATCAGCGTGAACGATTCGGCCGAGCGTTACCGGGAGATGGGTGTGGACGTGTTCCTGGGCGACGCCCGGTTCACAGGGCCCGATGCCGTGGAGGTCGATGGCAAGACGTTGCGTTTCAAGAAGGCCGTCATCGCCACCGGCGCCCGGGCCGTGGATCCCGGGGTGCCGGGACTGCCGGAAGCGGGGTTTCTGACCAACGAAACCGTCTTTTCCCTGACGGAACGTCCCGCGCGCCTCGTTGTGTTCGGCGCGGGACCGATCGGCTGCGAGCTGGCGCAGGCGTTTCAGCGCCTCGGCTCGCAGGTCACCATCATCGAACGGGGCCCGCAGTTTCTGAGTCGCGAGGACCGGGATGCGGCGAACATCCTCGTGGAGGCCTTCCGGCGCGACGGAATCGATGTGCGGCTGAACACCACCGTGGATCGTGTGACCCTTTCGGGCGCGGAGAAGATCATCCATCTCAAGACCGACGGCCAGGACGGGGAGCTTGGGGCCGATGAAATTCTGGTGGGCGCAGGCCGCGCCCCCAACGTGGATGGACTCAATCTGGAAGCCGTGGGCGTCCAGTATGACACCCGCCGCGGTGTGATCGTCAACGATTACCTCCAGACCAGCCAACCCGGTATCTACGCTGCGGGGGATATCTGTCTGCGTTACAAGTTCACCCATACCGCGGACGCCACGGCGCGCATCGTCATCCAGAACGCGTTGTTCGGCGGCCGGAAAAAGCAGAGCGCGCTGACCATCCCCTGGTGCACCTACACCGATCCGGAGATCGCGCACGTCGGTTTGTACGAAGGGGATGCGGAAAAGCAGGGCATCGCCGTGGACACCTTCGTGCGGCATTTCGATGAAGTCGACCGGGCCATTGCCGAGGGCGACGAGGAAGGGTTCGTGAAGGTGCACGTGCGCAAGGGAACAGATCAGATCCTGGGGGCCACGATTGTCGCCCGCCACGCGGGGGAGATGATCAGCGAAATCACGGTGGCCATGGTCGGCAAAGTGGGGCTCAAGACCCTGGGGAGTGTGATTCACCCTTACCCGACGCAGGCGGAAGCCATCAAGCATACCGCGGACGCCTACAACCGAACGCGGCTCACCCCCTTTGTCAAGAGCCTCTTCGTGCGCTGGCTGGCGTGGAGCAGGAAATAAGTCCGCGTCGCACGCCCTCAGCGCGATCAGAAAACCAGTGAGGCATAGCTGACGGCCGACGCGGTGGGCGGCTCGAAGTACTGGTCGTAGCGGAGCAGATGCCCTTCCAGACCCTCCAGGATCCTCAGGAACGTATAGAGATTGGGCACACCGCAAACATTGTTGCGATCCTGCTCGCGCTGTATCTCCCGGAAGAAGGTCTCGGGGTTTCCTGCCACCACATGCCGGAGCAGGGCGTGGTCATATTCGCGAAGATCGGCCAGGTCGGTCTTGTCCAACGGATTCGGGTGTCCGAACTTGGGACCGATGTGACTGAGATCAGCTCCGGCGATGACGAGCACTTCCCCCGGACGGGCGGTGACGTATTTTGAGACGGCTTCCACAAAGCGGGCAATCGATGCGTCCTGCCGGGGACCCGCCGCCTCATCGAGAAGGTCCACAAAAGAATTGCACAGGACCGGCAGGATGCGGATCTCGCGATCGGGAAAGAGATACTTGAGAAAGACCGCTTGAAACTCGACGGAGTGCTCATTTCGATGACCGAATTGTCCCGCCGTCCAGTCGATGCCCGTATCGGCCTCGATGGCCTGGAGGGCCTCCGTGTCACACGGGAGCGTCCCCAAGGGTGTTTCGAAGTCCTTGGGGCAGATCGCATAACGATGTCCACCGATGGGCCCGTGGGCGGTCCCCAGCACAATCGCCGAGCGTGCGCGGCTCTTGGCGATTTGCCGATAGGCCTCGGCATAACAGAGGCCGCCCTGCCGGATATCGATGTGCGGGGCGACGATACCGGAGACTGTCCCGTCTTCCGGGACGGGTGTCGTTGACCCCGCGAAATAGCTGCCCAGAAAGGCCGCAAGCTCCTGCGGCGCCTCGGGGTAAGCGTTACCGCTCAGTGCGGCCGGCCGGGTGCCGGAGCGATAAAAGGATTCCTCCACGCGCCCTTGCAGCGCACGGAAGACGTCGTCGTCGAGGAAACAGATGCGGCTCAGGTTTGCAATGAGCTCTCGGATCTGTTCCTCCGGAGGATGCACGCCGGTGCGCCGGTGAAACGCCTCCCGAAGCTCGGGCACGTCCCGGGTTCCGTTCATGAGGGTGATCAGCAGATAGGTGGGATGCTCCATCTCAATGGCGGCATCCGAGTAGCCTTCGGGGTCCCGCAGGTGTATTCTTTCCTGCGTGCCGTTGCGGACGGGGAATGCCAGCAGAGGCCGGACTTTCGGCTTGTCGATGGCGAGCGGTTTCACAGCTGCCTTTCAGGAAAAGGAGGCCGACAATTCGGCAAGATAGCCGCCCTGCGTTAAAAAGTCAAGATTCGCGACTGTCCGGGACGGGGCGCGGCGCTCGGCGTGCCTGATCCTTTTCCCTTGAGAAGCCCTGGTCGCTATGTTAGATTTTCTCCGGATCGCCACGGCCGACAGGAGGAAAAGCTGTTGAAGATCGGATACTTGGACTGTTTTTCAGGTATCAGCGGAAACATGATGCTCGGGGCGTTGCTCGACGCCGGTCTGCCGGAAGTGCAGCTTGGCAGAGAACTGGGCAAACTCCCGCTCCCCGGTTACCGTCTGGAGGTGCAGAAGGCAAAGCGGGGGGGGCTCTCGGGAACCCTCGTCCATGTATCTGTGGCGCCGGGTCAGCCGATGCGAAATCTGAAGGACATCGTCGACATCATTGAGAGCAGCTCGCTGTCTGCCTCCATCCGGAAGAAAAGCAAGGCCATTTTTGAGAGCCTGGGGGAGGTCGAGGCGGCAATCCACGGAACCGATCTATCATCAGTACACTTCCACGAGGTCGGGGCGGTCGATTCGATCGTGGACATCGTGGGCGCTGTCATCGGGGTCGAACACCTTGGCATTGAGCGCATGAGCGCCTCACCGGTCAATCTGGGAAGCGGTTCCGTCAGCAGTGCGCACGGAACCCTGCCTGTTCCAGCACCCGCAACGGCGGCGCTGCTGAAAGGTCGGCCCGTCTACAGCGCCGGGGCGCCTCTGGAACTCACCACGCCGACCGGCGCGGCCCTGCTGGTCGGCTTCGACTGTGACTTCGGGGTACTTCCCCCCATGCGTCTGGACCGGATCGGCTACGGCCTGGGCAGCCAGGATCCGTCCGGGTGGTCGAACGTGCTTCGCCTCTTCATTGGAGAGCAGGCCCCCGATCGTCGCGAAACCTGCTGGCTGATCGAAACCAATATCGACGACATGAATCCCGAGTTCTACGGGCATCTGATGGAACGCCTTCTGGGCGAGGGCGCCCTGGATGTTTTCTTCACCCCCATCGTCATGAAAAAGGGCCGACCCGGCACGCGGGTCGGGGTCCTTTCCCCCGAGGGCCGTGAGGAGGCCCTGAGCCGGGTTCTTTTTCTGGAGACCACGGCCATTGGGCTAAGACGCCACCGGGTGGAGCGGGACACGCTGGAGCGGAAGATCATCCAGGTTCAGACGCCCTATGGAGAAGTGCCCGTGAAACTCGGTCTTCTCGACGGGAAGGTGGTCAACCATGCCCCCGAATATGAGGCGTGCCGCCGCCTGGCGGCTGAAAAGGGCGTGGCCCTCAAAACGGTATACATGGAGGCCCTCCGGGCTTCCGGGGGAGAGAGATGACCGAATTTGTCACGATTCTGGTGACGGCCGCGTCCGAGGCCGAAGCAGAAGTCATTGCCGATCAGTTGCTCTCTGCGAAACTGATCGCCTGTGCCAACATCGTCGGTGGAGTCCGATCCGTTTTTTCCTGGGCAGGGGCTGTTCAGAGGGAATCGGAAGTATTGATCATCATGAAGAGTCGCCAGGCCCTATTCCAGGAGATCGAACAAAAAGTGCGGCAACTTCACAGCTACGACGTTCCAGAAATCCTTGCCATCCCCATCCTGACCGGGTCCGAGCCCTATCTGCAGTGGCTCGGGGACGAAACAGCCCGCTGAGCCCGGATGTTTTATCAGTGTTGTCTCCGGAGCTTCCTGAAGGCAAAAAACCGCTTCCAGAGCATCCTGAGTAGTATCCCGGAGCAAATCAAATTTTCCGTTGCTGAAATGGAACAGATCGTACTAAAATAGACGAAACAGGCATCCAAGCTATTATCCTGAAACGCCAACCCCGTGCACCTCGCAAGAGCTCCGGATGAGGAGTTGCTGTCATGAATGAACTTGAACAGCTTAAGAAAATCGTGCGGGACCAGACCCGGATGATCATTGAAAAGAACCGCATGCTGGCTGAGATGGAGTACCGGCTGAAGAACTCCGTCATTACGGGAAGCCGCAGGGAGCAGCTCTCGCAAATGGAGTCCCGCTACGACAAAGACCTCATCGAGGAACAGGCGAGCATGCTGAAGAGCATCCTTGGATCGGTTCCCTGCGGTCTATTGCTGGTTAACGGACAGCGCAAGATCATATTGCATAACGACGAGGCGCTTGAAATCATGGGACTCTCGGGCCAGGACGTACTCGGCAGGAGTTGTGAAGCCGTGATGGGAGAGACCTGCCGGGAGAGCTGTCTGCTGGAAAGTGCTGTGGAACTGGGCGAGGAGTTGTGCTGCCGTAAGATGGCCGCCCGTACCCGGGACGGCCGCGAATTGTCGCTTTCGCTGAAGGTGACGCCCATTCGCAACAGCCAAGGGCGCATCGTTGGCGGCGTTGAGGTCTTCTCCCGACGCACGGACTCGGTAGATCAGACGCAGGCCCTCCGGGAGCAGCAAGACGGAATTTTTCGGGTCTTTTCACGTCTCATGGGGCAGAAGGACGGCTACCTGGTGGCCCACTCGCACCGGGTGAATGACATTGCCCTCCAGTTGGCGGACGCCCTGGGCATGGGGCACTCCAACGGTGAAAAAGACCTATCCCTGGCCTGCCTCGTTCACGATGTAGGTCTTCTGACGGTTCCCGGGGAGATTCTGAGTGCCAAGAGAACACGTCCGGCCCAAGAGCATGAAGCTATCCGATCTCACCCGGCCTCAGGGGAATGGATCCTTGACTCGCTCGAGGGGTTCGACCACATCAAGAAGATCGTTCGTTCTCACCATGAGAGATTTGATGGTGGCGGCTATCCTGACGGACTCGTTGGAGAGGAGATCCCCAAGGAGTCCCGTATTCTCGCTCTGGCGGAGGCTTACGACGCTATGTGCCATGATGCCGCCGCCCCGAAGCGCTCCCCAGAGGAGATCATCCGGGAAATTCAGGAAAACAGCGGTACTCAGTTCGATCCTGAGATGGTAAGTGTTTTTCTGAAACAGGTGGTTTCGAAGCGATGAATCTCAGCGAACGTATCGCCTTTGAGCTTCATCTAACGCTTGGGCGCGGGAGAGCATCGGGCGCAATTTTAGTGAGAGATTTTGTCTATTGACAGATATTTTTTTGGCTTGTTATACTAATAGCAATGTATGGCGAAGGCCGAACCGGGCAAGCTGGTAAGAAAATATCAGGGGCCCAGAAAAGAATTGACAAATAGGGGTTTCATGTGTTATAAAAAGCATTTACAATCCTCGACATACTACATTCCAGAGGAACGCCCATGAAAAAATATACGGTCATGATCATGTCCGATCCGACTGCAAAGGTTCGGAAGATCAAAGTCCCGGCTCTTGCACCCGTACAGCTCATCAGCGCCGCGATCGCCGTCGTCCTGATCACTGCCTGTCTGCTGGTGTATTTCGGCTCCGACTACATCGAGATGAAAGAGAATCTCAAAGAGCTTAATGCTCTCCGGCAAGAGAACACGGCACAGCGTTTCCAACTGCAGAGTTTTACCAGAAATCTCGACCAGATTCGGACTGCTCTGGACACCCTCAAGAATTTTGACCACAAGCTTCGCGTCATGGCCGACCTCAATGACACCTCTGAAAACAATTTTCTGCTCGGCATCGGCGGCCCCTCTGAGGTGGAACTGCCGGCGGAGTACAAGACGGACCTATCGGAGAAAATTACCAGCGACCTCAATGACCTGAGTCTTCATTCCGCACGGCAGGAGATCAGCTTCCAGGAGTTGATCGACTTCTTTTCGGAGCAGAAACTGGTTCTCAACTCTACGCCTTCCATTTGGCCTGTTCGGGGATGGATCACCTCCGGATTCGGTGTGCGCAGAGATCCCTTCACCGGCTACAAGAAGATGCATGACGGGCTGGATGTTGCAACACGAGCGGGAACACCGATCATTGCTCCGTGCGATGGCATTGTGACGCGCGTTACGACTGATTACGGATACGGCAAGATGCTCGAAATCAACAACGGGCACGGCATCGTGACGCGCTTTGGACACAACTCCAAGAACATGGTGCAGGTGGGTGATCGGGTGAAGCGGGGAGACCTCATTGCCTACGTCGGCAACACCGGTCGAAGCACAGGGCCTCATCTGCACTATGAGATTATCGTAAACGGAACCCATGTGAATCCCATGAAATATATCCTCAATTAGGTGGGTAAGGGATAGCGCCGTGAGCCGAGTTTTTGATTGAAAAAGCTGATTATCTAAGATAACATGCCCCCGAGGGTTGGAATACTCGGGGGTTTTTCTTTGGCTTGAATTCAACCCCTCCCCTTTCGGAGATGTTGCCACCATGTTTGCTTACGTCATGCAGAAGATATTCGGCACCCACAACGAACGGGAGCTGAAAAAAATCCACCCTCTGGTCGAGCGGATCAACGGGCTCGAATCTGAGATCCAACCCCTCACGGACGCCGAGCTGGCCGGTAAAACTGTGGAGTTCCGGGAGCGTCTGCAGCAGGGGGAGACCCTGGACGATTTGCTCTACGAGGCCTTTGCCGTCGTCCGGGAGGCCTCGGTGCGCGCCGTGGGGATGCGCCATTTTGATACGCAGCTCATCGGTGGGATTGTTCTCCATCGCGGCAGGATCGCCGAGATGAAGACTGGTGAAGGCAAGACACTGGTCGCCACGCTGCCCGTTTACCTCAACGCGCTGCAGGGCCGAGGAGTGCATGTCATCACCGTCAATGACTATCTGGCAAGGCGAGACAGCCAGTGGATGGGCAAGATCTACCGCTTCCTTGGGATGAGTGTGGGATGCATTGTGCACGGGCTTTCCGATGAGGAGCGCAAGGCCGCGTACGGGGCCGACATCACCTATGGCACCAACAATGAGTTCGGCTTCGATTATCTGAGAGACAACATGAAGTTCCGTCTCGAAGATTACGCCCAACGTGATTTTCACTATGCCATCGTGGACGAAGTCGACAGTATTCTTATCGATGAGGCCCGGACGCCGCTGATTATCTCGGGCCCCACCGAAGACTCGACGGACAAGTACTACCGCATCAACAAGATCATTCCCAAGCTGAAACAGGACGTCCACTATAGCCTCGACGAGAAATCGAATACCGCTGCGTTGACGGAAGAAGGCAACGAGCAGGTCGAAAAGGACCTGAACGTCGCCAACCTCTACGATCCTTCCAACATCGAACTGGTCCATCATGTGAATCAGGCCCTCAAGGCCCACACCCTGTTCAAACGGGACATCGACTACGTTGTGAAAGACAACGAGGTCCTCATCGTCGATGAGTTTACGGGGCGCCTCATGCCCGGCCGCCGTTACAGTGACGGGTTGCACCAGGCCCTGGAGGCCAAGGAGGGGGTCAAGATCGAAAAGGAAAACCAGACCCTCGCAACCGTCACTTTTCAGAACTACTTCCGCATGTACGAAAAGCTCGCCGGCATGACCGGGACCGCGGACACGGAGGCCGCAGAGTTCTCGAAAATTTACAGTCTGGAAGTCAACGTCATCCCCACCAACCGACCGATGATCCGCGACGACGCCTCGGATGTCATCTACAAGACTGAAAAAGAGAAGTTCAAGGCCATCGTGGAGGAGATCGAAGCCTGTCATCAGCGGGGGCAGCCCGTTCTGGTCGGCACCATCTCCATTGAAAACTCGGAGAAGATCTCGGCCCGTCTAAAAAAAAGAGCCATTCCCCACCACGTGTTGAACGCTAAGCATCACGAGCGGGAGGCCGAGATCGTTTCGCAGGCGGGCCGGTTCGGCGCGCTGACCATTGCCACCAACATGGCGGGCCGGGGCACGGACATCGTGCTCGGAGGCAACCCGGAGTTTCTCGCGCAGGCGAAGGCGCAGGAGGGGAGTGAAAAATACGAATCCCTCATCGAGCATTTTACCCAGCAGTGTGCCGAGGAGCGCGAGCGGGTGCTCGAACAGGGGGGACTCCACATCCTGGGCACGGAACGTCATGAAAGCCGGCGCATCGACAACCAGCTGCGTGGCCGCTGCGGGCGGCAGGGCGATCCAGGAAGTTCACGCTTTTATCTCTGCCTGGAAGACGACCTGCTCAGGATCTTCGGCTCGGACAGGATCTCCAACATCATGAACCGATTGGGCATCGAAGAAGATGTTCCCATCGAGAACCGGATGGTCAGCCGGGCCATCGAGAACGCTCAGAAGAAGGTCGAGGCCCAGAATTTCAATATCCGGAAACAGCTCCTCGAGTACGACAATGTCATGAACCAGCAGCGGGAAGCCATCTACGGGCTTCGGCGGGAGATCCTCGGGGGCGAGGATATCAAGGCGATGGTTCTGGAAATCAGCCACGACCTTCTGGAGCGTTACCTCAGCATCTACCGTGAAGAGGAGAAGGCGCAGGAGAAATGGGACGCCGACGGGCTGAAGGACTTCTACTATCGGGTGTTCAACCAGGAGCTCCCCTTTGAGCGCGGTGAGATCCAGGCCATGGAATTCACTCAACTCCAGGAGAAGCTTCAGGCCCACATAGAGAACACCTATTACCATCGGGAAGTGGAGTTGAGTGAGCCCTTCCTGCGTCACATTGAACAGATGATTCTGCTGCAAAGTCTCGACGTGCAGTGGAAGGACCACCTTCTCGGCATGGACCACCTCAAGGAGGGGATCGGTCTTCGGGGTTACGGGCAGAAGGATCCGCTGCTCGAATACAAGCGGGAAGGGCTCGAGATGTTTCAGGAGTCCATGGAACGCATTGACGAGAAGGCCGTCACCACTCTCTTTCATCTGCAGATAGAGAAACCGGAAGAGGCGGTGATGGAGCGCTCCCAACGCCCACAGGAAGTCAACTACAGCCACGGCAGCGGCGGTCAAGGGGCCACCCGGGTCAAGACCGTCGTCAAGGGACAGAAGATCGGGAGAAACGAACCCTGCCCCTGCGGCAGTGGGAAGAAATACAAGAAGTGCTGCGGCCGGTAGCCAGCCATCCCCATGGCAGCCGAGGCGTCAGCAGGGAGAGGCCCCATCAAAGTCGCCGGTATCCAGATTTCGCCTTCCGAAAGCATCGAGCAGAATCTCGACAAAGCCACTCGCTTCATTGAGCATGCCGTCACCAGCGGCGCCGGCATTGTCTGTTTTCCCCAGCTCTTCTTTCTGCCCTGGTTCCTGGGAGAGGAAACTTCTGAGGCCCGGGCCCATGCCATTGCCGCAGACCATGAAATCATGCGGCGCTTTTCGGAAGCGGCCCGCAAGTACGAAGCCGTGCTGGTCTGTCCCTTCTACGAAGAGAGTGACGGGAAAGCGTACAGCGCTGCAGCTGTCTACGATGCCGACGGCTCCCTGGCGGGCCTCTATCGCAAGGTCCACATTCCGGACATTCCCGGCTGGCGGGAGAAGCACTACTTCGCTCCGGGAGATCGCGGGCTGCCGGTTTTTGACACCGCCCGGGGACGGCTTGGTGTGCAGCTCTGCTGGGATAATTTCTTTCCGGAGGGCTCCCGGTCCCTCGCCCTGGCCGGCGCCGAGATCATTCTGGCACCGACGGCGGCCGCCTATGCTTCCCAGGAGCGCTGGTTTCACGTCATTTCTGCCAACGCCTTCGTGAACAATGTCTTCGTTTTTCGCGTCAATCGCGTCGGACACGATCACGGACTTGACTTCTACGGGCACAGCTTCTGTGTCGATCCTTACGGCGAGCTGATTGCCGAGCCCGTCGGCCTGCAAGAGAGTATCCTCATGGCCGAGGTGGACCTTGCCTGTGTCGCCGAAGCCCGGGAGCAGAGCGGCTTCTTCCGGGACCGTCGCGAACATCTCTACCATGAACCCCTGCCGACCCGGGGTGAGGATGCTTCATGATCATCGGCATCCCTCGGGAGATCAAAGACCATGAGTATCGAGTCTCCTCGACGCCCGCCTGTGTGGAGCAACTCACCGAAGGGGGCCACGCCGTCCTGATCCAGGAGGGGGCCGGGGTGGGCACCGGTATTTCCGACCATGAATTCGAAGAGGCCGGGGCCACGATTGTGCGGGACGCCAAGTCCGTCTTCGACCGGGCCGAGCTGATCGTCAAAGTCAAGGAGCCTCTTCCGGCCGAGTATGGGCTGTTTCGCGAGGGACAGGCCCTCTTCACTTTTCTGCACCTCGCGGCCGATCGCGCTCTGACGGAATTCCTTCTGAAGAAAAAGATCTGGGCCATCGGCTATGAGACCCTTGAGGCCGACGACGGCAGCCTCCCCATTTTGGTTCCCATGAGCGAAATCGCCGGGCGCATGGCTGTTCAGATCGGGGCCTATTACCTGGAAAGCCAAAATGCCGGCAAGGGAATCCTCCTGTCGGGCGTGCCAGGAGTGCGTCATGGGGAGGTGGTGATCATCGGTGGCGGCATCGTGGGGGCGAACGCGGCGCGCATCGCCCGGGCCATGGGTGCGCGGGTCACCCTGATCGACAAGAACGCGAATCGGCTCAAGGAACTGGACGATCGTTTCGGCGGAGACGTGACCACGCTGACGCCCCTCAAAAAGAATATTGCTACTTCCGTTGCCAAAGCAGATCTGCTGATCGGAGCCGTCCTCGTCGCCGGCGGCCGCGCGCCCAAGGTCGTGAGCGGCGAGATGATCCGATCCATGGAAGGCGGCTCGGTGGTGGTGGATGTGGCCGTCGACCAGGGGGGATGTTTTGAAACGACGCGGCCCACCACCCATTCGGAGCCGGTCTACGAAGTGGATGAAGTGATTCATTATGCCGTCACCAACATCCCCGGCGCCGTGGCCCGCACATCGACCTTCGCCCTCACCAACGCAACGCTGCCCTACCTCTCGGAGATTGCCGACAGCGGCTTTGGCCCAGCCGTTCTGCAATCGGAAGCCCTGCAAAAAGGGGTCAACACGCTCAAGGGGCACCTGACCCATCCGCTCGTGGCCGAAGCCTTCGGCTTGAACCATCGCGCCGTAAAAACACTTCTTGCCTGAAATTAAGATCCGAACTGTTTCTCAACGGCATGGCTGTGAGATGGCCGGCGGGTCATGCGGGAGGGCACAGCTTCTGTGAAGTTGGGCTGCACAAAAAAATGGTGGGCGATGCCAGATTCGAACTGGCGACTTCCACCGTGTGAGGATGGCACTCTCCCGCTGAGTTAATCGCCCACTGCATTTTCGAATATTACCAGAGACCGGTCAAATGTCAACGTCTATTCAGCGCAGGATCCGTGCGCTCACTGCATGACGATTCCCCCAAGGTAATGCGCTTTAGCTCGGACATTGCATAAGTGTTCGTCGTGAGAGGCCCCCAGAGGTCCCAGAGATCCTGGAAGCGTCACAGGCAAGGCGCAGAAGATTTTCTGGCTGAAGACATATTGCAATATTTCGAAGTCAGAAAATTTTCTGTAACGCCAAATGTGGCAGGCTATACGGCCTAGAGCTCGTAGAGCGTATCGTCCACCGTAGGAGGCAGAAACCGCTTGCGCAGACCCGCGACCCCGCCGGAGGACTTGGCGGCAAAAGGATCTTCCGTTTCGAGGATATCCCCCATCTCCTGATCGATCTGCTCCGGGTCCTCTCCCGATTCCATGCGCCGGATGGCCTCTTCCATGCCCGAACCGAGCTGCAGTCCCGTGGCATCAAAGAGCCGCCGCATTAACCGGGCGGCCTGACGGGGGTCTTCCTCGTTCATTCCCTCTGCTTCCCGGGCCAGAACCTGCATGGCCTGCTCCAGTTTGGCTTCGTCCATGTCGGGCATGGCGTCGTCGTCCCCCTCCTTGCGCCCTTTGGAGATTGCAAAGAGCGATACTTCACGTTCCAGCTCGGCCCGGCCGCACTGGGGGCAGTTGGGTCGGCGCTTGGTGTTGACGGATCTGGACAGAAAGTTGAAGATCCTGTGACAGTCGCTGCAGTAGAATTCGTAGATCGGCAAGGGCTCACCTCCGGATGTAGGGAAAACGGGATCACCAAGGGAAAAATAGCACAAAGCGCCTTCGCCATCAAAGAAAAATGACCTGTTTCCGGCAAATCCTGAACCCTTGCGGTCCTGCGTGCCCGCTGCCCCAAGCCATAACGGATCGTGCGCGCTCAGCCTCTGCGGGTCTGTTGGCGTCTCTGCAATACCGCACCACAGCCAGCTTAAGATCGATTTTCTTCCTCTAACCTTGGCTTCACTCTCGGACGCTTTGACGAAGCTTCTATTCTCATGGTTTTACGACACGAACCCCCTTTGCTACCTACCCCTTTTCTATGATATACAGAAGTGTCTAGATTCCGGGTACCCCATTTTTCTTTGTCGGCTTTTGCACGTGTCGGTCATCCCGCAGTTCAGGACGAACAATGAACCGGATTCGTGCACCTCAGGAAGAGGTGACCATTGGCCCTCGCGCTTCAACGACCGCTGTTCGAGGACGAAAGCAGCGGCATACTGGATCGGGGTCAGATCCGAGCCATCCTTGGGTATATCAGAAACCGGATGATTCCGGTCCGCGTCTCGGTCAGTCAGGACCCTCGCCTCTATCATGGGTACGTGGGAAGCTTCCGTCGACGTGCGGGCGAAATCAATCTGCGCGTCGCACCGGGGGAGGGCAACAACCTGGCGCCTTCCGTGCGTCCCGGCGCGCACATCACCGTGTCCTTTGTCTGCAAAGACCGGGCCTTCTTCCTTGACACCGGGATCTCAAGCATATTCGAATCCGACGTGCGGATATGGTTTCCCGACGCGCTCTCTTTTTACCCATCCCGGGCTGCCCATCGGATGACATACCCGTTTTCCGTACCGATGACCGTGGAGTTTGTCGACCCCCGGACGCAGAAAGGGTGGCGGGTCCATGAACTCGAAGACCTCAGCTACCATGGCCTGAGCTTCCGCTGTGAGGCCGTTGAGCCGGCCTTGGTCCCGGGGATTTGGATTCCCCGTCTGAACCTGTACAATTTTGAGCGGCGCTGTTACGGGACACCGGCGAAAGTACGGCATGTCAGAGAGTGTTGGGATTCGGCCGGACGATGCTTTCACCGCGTCGGTGTCCTCCTTTCTCCTTCCAATAGAATGGAGGCCCGCCAATCAGCCGCTCGGGTCGCCATGGGAACCGGCCGGGACGAGCTGAATCACCCGCCGGCCATTCAAAGCCTGCTGAATCAGTGGATGCACGAGAACATACCCGTCGAATTCAACGATCGGGTAAAGAGACATAGCCCGGTCCGGGTGCTTCCGAGTAAGCCCTTTGTCGACGAAGGGGCTCTGGTGTTTCGCCTCGTGCCCCAGCGTTTGAAGGCCTTCCCCTTTCGGGTTGGGGAGGAGATCCAAGGAGAGTGTGTTTATCACGACACCCTCTTCCGATTCGCGACGATTCTGGGTTACAGCGGCGGTGGACGCATGCGGGTCGGGATGCCGGTCCGTATCACCCGACTGCGCAGAAGGCGCTCGCAGCGGTGTTCGTCCGTTGGCCCCTGGCGTATACGCATTGTCTTCAAAAACCCAATTTCCAACAACGTCATTTCCAAGCCAATTTCCGATCTCTCCGAGGATGGCTTTTCGATGGCCCTCGATTACAAACGGGCCATGCTCTTTCCCGGCATGACCATTGAGGGGACGCAGCTCGATCTTCCCGACGGCCGGCACAGCGTGCCGGCACTGCGGGTGCTCTACGCCAAAACGCTTCCGTCCGCACGCGGCCGTCCGCGTTGTCGCGTCGGGTTTGCGTGGAAGCACCTGTCCGGAGAGACCCGCCGGGGCATCGGCGACGTTTTGCGGAAGGTTCGGCATCCGGGGCTCTTCCGGCCGGATTCCGCCAGGGTCGGTGAAATCTGGGATCTCTATGACCGGGCGGGATTCCTCTATCCGGCAAAGAAAGCAGCCATTTCAAAGATGCAAAAGGAAATCGATGACACCTGGGAGAAACTCTACGCCCCGGAGACCCCCTTCTTCCGGAACCTCACCTTTACCGTGGACGGGGAGATCGTCGGGTCGGGGGCCATCCTTCAGGTCTATGACAGTACCTGGCTGCTGCAGCATCTCTCCGCCCTGCCATATCATCCGGCCACGGTCAGCAAGGAGATCAACCTGGGGCTGGTGGAAGAGCTGATGCGCGACAGAAACATCTGGTATATCAAGACCTATTTCCGGCCGAACAACCCTTGGCCCAACAAGACATTTCGGGCCTTTGCGGAAAAACAACTCAAGCCGGGGGCCTACGATCTGACGCGGTATCACTTTTTTGAGAAAGACCCGTTGCCCCTGCCTGTCACCGGCCGGCTGCCCGCCGGGGTCGCAGTGGGTGCCCTCAGGCGCGGCGACGGAGAAATGATACGGAATTATTTCGTCCGTGCCGGGAAGGTCTTCTTCGCTCGCTCCGAGTCGCTCCTCACGACGGAATGCAGTCTCCGAGAAACGTCGGAGCGCTATCGCAGACGGGGGCTACTCAGAGAGCGTCGAATCTTCGTGGCGAAAAAGGCCGGGGCCCTTCTGGCTTTCGTGCTGGCAGAAGATGCATCCTTCGGCTTGAATCTCTCCGGTCTTCTCAACACCTGTCGGCTCTATTTGCTCAGGCACGAACCGGCCGTCATGGCGGCTGTGCTTCCCCATCTTCTGAATAGGGTCCTTGCGTTTTACCGGTCCCGGGGATACGGGAAAATTCTGCTGGTCGCGTCCGACGAGGCCGGGGCCCCTTTGGGTGAGCTAGGTTTTGAGGCCATGCGGGACTACTACTGCCTCACCTTTCACCGGGAATCGCTGCTGGAGTACCTGCATTTCATTCACGACAAGTACGCCAGGCTCGAGCGCAGAATGCGAAAAGAGGGCCCGGGCTCGCAAGAACGGAAAGGTCCAGACAATCGAAATAACGAGATGGTGCCATGAAGATACTGCTGATCAAACCGCCGCTGAACAAGACCTCCATCATTGGGGACTCGCTCATCGAACCGCTGGAGTTGGAAATCCTGGCCGCCACCGTGTCGCAGTATCCCTGCAGGATTCTGGACATGCGGATCGATGCCGATCTGAAGAGCACGCTCGAGGAGTTTCTTCCCGACCTGGTCGGCATCACGGCCTACACCACCGAGGTGCCGATGGTGCGCGGTCTTATCCGTCGTGTGAAGGTGCTGGCGCCGTCGGCTTTCGTAGTGGTCGGTGGATGCCACGCGTCGGTTGTGCCCCGAGATTTCTTTGCCACCGGCGTGGACGCCGTGGCCGTGGGTAACGGCGAGGCCCTCTTCCCGGGTCTGGTCAACGCGATCGCCCGGCGCGGGGATCTCTCCCAGGTGTCTGGGCTTTGGCACCGCTCGAAGGACCGATACGCGTACACGGGCGATCCGCCGTTCCTGAAAGACCTCAATACGCTGCCGCCGCCGGCCCGCTGGCTGACGCAGTCCTACCGGCACCGGTATTTCTTTGGGCGTAACCGCCCGGCCGCCGCCATCATGACGTCCCGGGGGTGTCCCTTCCGGTGCAGTTTCTGTTCCATCTGGAAGATGATGAACGGGAAATACTTGGTCCGAAACGCCGAGAAAGTGGTGGAGGAGCTGTCTGACATCCAAGAACGGCACGTCTTCATTGCCGACGACAACACCCTCTCTCACGCCCGCCATGCCGGGGGTCTGGCTGCTGCCATTGGGCGGGCCGGTCTTCGCAAGTGCTATAAAATGTACGGACGGGCGGATGCCATTGTCTCCCGACCGGATATCGTTGAGCAGTGGCGTTCGGTCGGTCTTCAGACCGTCATCATGGGGCTCGAGTCGTTTCAGGACCGGAGACTCACCCAATTCAACAAGGGCAGCACGGTCGATCTTCAGAACCGTGCCATCGAAATCCTGAAGGCCAACGGTATCCGGGTGCGGGCCTATTTTATCGTCGATCCCGATTTCACGCGGGGCGACTTCCGGGCGCTGCTGGACTACGTCGAGCGGGAAGAAATCACGGAACCGATGTTTTCGATTCTGACGCCCCTGCCAGGTACCGACTTGTTTGAGCAATCGCGAGAGCGGCTCCTGCTGGACCGCCATGAACTGTTCGACCTGGTGCACGCCGTGCTGCCGACACGACTCCCGCGCCGGGAGTTTTACGCGGAGTTCAGCAAGCTTTACCGAAAGAGCTACCCCCTGAAGAAGATCCTCGGGGTCAATGGGGCCCCGCTGCGGGCCGGGCGCCTCGTAGGCGGCGGACTGGCCTATCTCAAGATGCGGGCCATCACCCGGAGGATGGAACACGCCTATCGCATTGAGGAGAAGATCCATGCCGAGACTCGTACTGATCAACCCGGTATCCAACACGAAGCGGGGCATCCAGCGGCGAAAAATCACGCGCTTCCCGCCCCTGGGGCTGGCGTCTCTCGCCGCCATGACTCCGCCGAACTGGACGGTGACCCTGGTGGATGAGAACATCGCCCCGGCCGTTCTGCCCGAGGCCGATCTGGTGGGGATTACCTCCTTTACCTCCACCATCAACCGGGCGTATGAACTCGCGAGCGCCTATCGAGACAGGGAGGTTCCGGTGGTGATGGGCGGCATTCATCCCACCATGGTCCCTGAAGAGGCCCGGCAGTTCGCGGACAGCGTCGTCCGGGGCGAGGCGGAGGCTCTCTGGCCTCAGGTGCTGCAGGATGCCGAACGCGGTTGTTTGAAGCCGATCTACGAGGGTCGTCCGGAGCGACTGTGCGACCTGCCCCATCCTCGGCGGGACCTTTTCGACCCCGGCTATGCCTGGGGCACCTTGCAGACGTCTCGCGGCTGCCCCATGGACTGTCATTTCTGCTCCGTGACGGCCTTCAATGGGCGCCGATTCCGGCAGCGGCCCGTCGCAGACGTGCTCGATGAACTCGCGACCATCCCGCAGCAGAATATCTTCTTTGTGGACGACAACCTGCTGGGTTACGGCCGGCAGGCCGAGGCGCGGGCCATCGAGCTCTTTCGGGGGATGGTCGAGCGGGGGCTTCGCAAACGGTTCGCCTGCCAGACATCGCTCAATTTTGCCGACAACCCGCAGGTGCTCGAATGGGCGCAAAAAGCCGGTTGTAAAATGGTTTTTGTTGGACTAGAATCCGTTTCAGAGGGCTCTTTGGAGTCTATGGGGAAATCCTACAACCTGAAGAAAGGGACCGACCAGTATGCCGCATGCATCCGCCGCTGCCATGCACACGGAATCGGCGTCATCGGGGCGCTCATCTTCGGCAGCGACGAGGACGATCCCGGGATCTTCAAGAGGACCCTCCGTTTTATTCGGACGTCCGGACTGGACGTGATTCAGATCACCTTCGCCACCCCGCTGCCGGGGACCCGCTTTTTTGAGCGGCTACAGCGGGAAGGGAGGCTGACCCACACCGACTTTCCGGAAGATTGGAAGGCCTACAGCTTTTCCCGGATTCTCTTTCGGACCCGGGGAGTGTCGGTGGAGGATCTCTACCGCGGGATGGTGTATGTGAAGGACCACCTTTACACTCCCATTCCCTTTGTCCGGCGGGCGCTTCGAACCCTACTGGAGACCCGAGACCTGGCCACCGCGGCGATGGCCTACAAACTGAACAAAGGGTATCGTAGAGGCTACCGTGAAACGACCTACTTCCAACCGTACTCCTCCATGCACCGCAAAGCTTCCGTCAGACAGCCCGCCCAGTCCCTCCAGCGTTGCGCCGCACCCGAGGGCGCCCAAGGCAGCCCGGGCGAGTGCGCCGTTGACGATTGATCCATCCAAGATCAGGAATGAAGTCAACTGCCGCGCTTTCAACAATATTCTGATCTACCTCGAGGAGAACTTCGGTGAGGAGGGGCTTCGGGAGTTGATTGGGAAGACCGGTATGACCGTCGCCTATCTGCGGGATCAGAACAACTGGGTCTCCTGGTCCTTCTACTGCGACCTGCTCGAGGAGCTGGTGACCTGGACGGGCGACCCCGGCGCCCCGTTCAAGGCCGGGACCTATTCGGGCCACAAACGGGCGTGGGGCTATCTCCACTACGTCTTCTATGCCTTCGGCAACGTGGGGCGGGTTCTGAAGAAAGCCTCCGAGATCGTTCCCCATTTCAACCGGGGGGCTGAGTGGACCCTGCTCGATCTTCAGAAGAACCGGGCGACCATTCGGATCCGGATGAAGGAGGGCTATCCCGCCCGACGGGTCTGCTGCGAAAGCCGGATGGGGCAGGCCGTCGGTATCCCCAAGGCTTTCGGGATGCCTCCGGGCCGTGCGCGGGAGACCCAGTGCCAGGCCCGGGGGGGCGACGCCTGTGTCATGGAGGTTGCGTGGCTGAACCGCCCGCAGAAACTCTATGGCATCGCCGGGGCTCTTCTGGGGGCGCTGGCCGGCATGCTCTTTCACGTTGTGACCCCGGATCACCCGTGGAACGTCTTTGCCGCCGGACTCATCGCAGTGACGGGCTACCTGGCCGGGCGGCATCTCGATTACCGGCGGAGCGAAGCCGGCAATGCCCAGATCAACGCGGAGCAGACGGCGGCCTTGGAGGAGTCGGTCAAAATCATCGAGAACAAGTACGATGAGCTGAAGCGGGCCAACGATGGGCTCTTTGCTCTCCAAGAGATCAGCCGGGCCATTACCTCCACCCTGCAGCTTGATGAGGTTCTGCAGAAAGTACTGCAGATGGCCGTAGAACGCCTTAGTTTCGATCGGGCCGTGGTCATGCTCGTCGACGAGAAGGAGGGCGTGCTTCGGGAGGGGCGCATCTACGGGGATGAGGCCCTCGTAGACTATGTCCGGAAGCTTCAGATCTGCATCAGCCCCCGATCACCGGTCGCTGAGGCAGTGCTTTACCGAAAGCGGGGCCAGATTGTCACGCAGGAATACATCGCCTCCGACAGCGCGACGCCTCTGGAAAAGCAGATTTTCCGGATCACCCAGACGCCGGAGTATGTGGTCGCGCCGCTCGTAAGCCGGGACCGGCTTCTCGGAATCCTGGCGGCAGACCGCGCGCGCTCAGGCCTCCCAATTAAAGAGCAGGACAGGGATCTGATGGTCAGTCTGGCAAATCAGGTGGCCGTGGCCATTGAGAATGCCCGCTCTTTTCTGACCATAGAGGATCTCAACCTCAACCTGGAAAGGAAAATCACGGAGCGGACCCGGGCCCTCGAGACCTCCCTGTTGGAGCTTACGGAGGCGCAGGAGCAGCTGATCCATACCGAGAAGATGTCGTCCCTGGGGCTCCTCATGTCCGGGCTCGCGCACGAAATCAACAATCCCATCAATTTCGCCCACAACGGTCTTCAGGCGATGCACCAAACACTCCGCAGGATTCAAGACCTCTCCCGAAGCACCGTCAAACTATCCGACGGGGAAACCCGGGACCGGGCGGGAAAAGGGGAGCTTGAGGAGGCGCTCAGCGATTCGGAGCGCATCATGGAAATCATACAGACCGGGCTGAACCGCACGCGCGATCTTGTGGCGAGCCTCAAACACTTCTCCCGCCGCGAGGGGCGGGATCGAGAATACTTTACCCTGGAGTCGTCTCTGCAGTCGGCCCTCACCATCCTGAGCCATCAAATGGCCGATCGCATTGCCGTGCAGATGGTTATCGGCGTTTCCGCAACGATCCTCGGCCATCCGGATCAGCTCAGCCAGGCCTTCCTCAACCTGATCCACAATGCCATCCAGGCGATCCCGGAGAAGGGCCATATCCGGATCATGGTGGATCCGACCGATTCGGGCCGCGTTCGGGTACTTATCCGAGACAATGGCCGGGGGATCGCGCCGGCCGATCTGCCCCGGATCTTCGAGCCCTTTTTCACCACCAAGAAATCAGGTGAGGGCACCGGTTTGGGAATGAGCATCTGCCGCCGGATCATAGAAAACCACGGGGGAACCATCCAGGTGTCGAGCCGGCCCGGACAAGGGACGGATGTCACCGTCCAGCTTCCGGTGTGCCGGGAGCGGCAGGCGCGAGGCGAGGGCGTGCAGCGGGAGAAGTCGATTGGAGCCGATTGATTACAAGGCGTATCCCATTCTCTTTGTCGATGACGAGTCGGAGAATCTGGACATCTTCTCGATTAACTTCCGGGATACCTTCACCATCCGTACGGCGCTGAGCGGTCCCGAAGGCCTGACCCTGCTGGCCCGCGAGCCGGTGGCGCTCGTTCTCTCGGACCAGCGGATGCCCGAAATGTCCGGCATCGAATTCCTCCGGGAGGTTCACCGGCGCTATCCGGATATTGTCCGGGTCCTCGTGACGGCCTACTCCGATCTGGATTTCGCCTCCGAGGAGACCGCCGGTTCCTTGCTCTACTCCTACGTTCTCAAACCCTGGGAGGGGAAGCTGCTGCGGATGCTCCTGATGCGGGGGGTCGAACAATTCCATCTCGTGTCGGCGCTCAAGCGGCTGGAGGCCGCACCGGCCACACAACGCATACCTTCTGCAAGAGGGTCCGAGATTGTTCGGGAGATTGATGCGTCCCTGGCATCCCTCCGGACCTATCTGGAGAGGATCCCGAAAAAGATCGCGGCCCTTCCTCTCTCCGATCCGGGCCGCCTGGACCGCGAATTCTGGGCAGAGTCCGAGACCCTGAGCCGGGACGAACTGACCCGGATCCGATCCCTCATCGCCGAGTTGTCCGAAACGGGGGATGTCCGCAGTGGTGATCGAAGAGGTCACCATTCCCGCGGACAAGCCCCGGGGGAGGACCACGGAAACAAGAAGGGCAGCCGATGAGGTCTGCGGGGCGGCCCGCGAGGGCCGCTCTTTGAATGAATTTTCGGGTGATCACGGCGTCCAAAGTGTCAGAAGTAACGCCCGAAAGAACTTGACGCCCATGGGGGCGAGCGGTATACTTCGATTTATTTTCAAATGGACCCCAAAGGGAGGATAAACATGAAGAGAAACAGACAGTTAGTAATCTTGGCGATGGCTGTGGCTTTCGTCTTTTCGCTGACCGGGTGTGCCCAGTGGCAGCAATCATCGAAGACAACCAAGGGAGCCGTGACCGGCGCTGCGGTGGGGGCCGCCACGGGCTATCTGCTCAAGCAGGGTGATTCCTCCAAGCGGGCCAAAGCGACCGTCCTTGGGGCCGCGGTGGGCGCCACGGCGGGCGGCCTTGTCGGGCGCTACATGGAGAACCAGGCGCGGGAACTCCAGGCGATTCAGGATGCACAGGTCCGGCTTGAGCAGGACAAGGTTTTTCTCACCTTTGACAGTGGCATTCTCTTCGACGTCAACTCGACTTCCCTAAAGGCCGGCGCCATGCAGAATCTGAACAAGGTGGCCGATGTGATGACCCGCTATCCGGAGACGAATATACTCGTCGCGGGGCATACCGACAGCAGCGGAACGGATCAACACAACCAGGGGCTCTCTGAGGACCGGGCGCGCTCCGTGTCCAACTATCTGGGCTCCCACGGGGTCAGCTCCTACCGCATCAGCACGGTGGGTTACGGTGAGTCCATGCCGATCGCCAGCAACAACACAGCGGCGGGGCGACAGGCCAACCGCCGGGTGGAAATCGAGATCAAGGCGAACCAGGCCCTGTACGAGCAGCAACAGCAGCAGGCGCCCGCCGGAGGCTATCCGGGGCAGTAGAGGGCCGCAGTAGACCGCTTCAGAAAGAACCATGATTTGACAGGCGGCCCTGATGGTAAAGTCGGGGCCGCTTTTTTCACGCCATGGCTGTGAAATGGCATCTTTCCCCAGAGCGACGGGCAAACTCGAAAACCCGTTAAGAATTGAGCCTATATCCTTCTCCCGAATCTTGCCTGGGGCTCCGAAACGGTGGAAACGCTTTTCCTAAAAGTGGAAAAAGTTTTCACATCTGCACGATACTTTGAAGCCGATTCGTGCACCACAGACAGCGCCCGTTCAATCTCTCCTTTTCCGGGACAAAGAAAAACCTCATAATCACAATGTGATAGAAATCCGTTTCTCCATTTTTCGTAATTAGGGTCCTATTTGGCAGGTGATTTGCGATGCCCTATGATCTAGCGAGGTATGACTTCGAAGCAGTGCTACCCTGCCACGGAGTCAAATTTGGACTAAAGACGATCCTTGGGGGGATTTTTCGCACGGGGGATGATAGGAATGCGAGTTTCACGGGGGAAGTATCTGTTCTTGCCTTTTCTGTTGTGTTTTTTACTTCTGTTACAGGTCACGCCTGCCTCTAGCTCACCCATCATATTCGGCGGACGGGAAACGTCTTCCAACCATGCCGATATTGATCCACTGCTCGCCGATTTTGTGATCCCCTTGGACGTGACCAACGACGACGCGGCTTATGGCGGCAAAGATGTGCTCCGTGTAACACTTGAGAACAACAGTGCGGCGGAAAATCCCGGTTTCGACGGATACGAGATATCGTCCTTCACCTTCAACACCAGAGCCGGCATAGCATTTGAAAAAAAGGATGACGACAAGAACGGACTGCCCGACGGGCTGCTCTTCACAAGCATTTCGGGATTTGACACCCTCGATTCCGATTCCAATGTAAACGGTTTCGGGAGGTTCTCTTTGAGAATAAAGGACGGAGGCAACGTGACGATCGATCCGGGTGATACGGGGGAGTGGCACCTCTCAATTCAAGGAGGGCAAGAGCCTTACACATGGGAAATTTTTTGTCTTGTCAATAGTGACGGCTATCTAACCGGTGCCCACGTAAAACGCGTCGACGGGATAGGACAAACTGGTTTCGTCGGCGTTATGCCGACCGTGATCCCCGAACCCACGTCTCTCCTGCTGCTCGGGACCGGCGTCGTGGGACTCATCGGTCTTCGCCGGAAAGTGAAGAAATAACAACGACGTTGCAATCGAAAAATCTCCATCCCACAAGTGGGGATCATCCAGGCGGCATCTTGAATAAGATGCCGCCTTTTTTGTATCTCTTCAGATACGATAATCGGTTGACAAGGCCTCACGAATCATCATAAGATCAGCCTCGATCTCGCCCACCGGTGCCCGGAATGATGAAACTGACCCTGACCAGAAAGGTGTTCCTCGGCTACTTCCTGATGATTTGTCTGGTGGTGGTGGAGGGGGCCTATGCCATCTTTGAGCTCAACCGGCTGAACCAGCTCTCCCGCTCATTGGTGCAAGGCGAGGTGGCGTCTCTTGATCTGGAGAAGAAGCTCATCGATCTCTTTCTCTCCGAGGTCAGCCACGAGAAGAAATATCTGGTTGTGCAGGACCCCGATTTCCTGGAGCTGGCTATTGCGAAGAGCGGGGAATTCGAGGAGACGCTCCTGCGGTTGACGGCGGGTGCGGCGGGCGGCGCAGCAATGTCCGAACTGGAGGCCGTCCGGGATCTTCACGACCGTCACGTTCAGAGTTTCTACGCCGCTCTGGAAGAGGCAAAGAGCGCCTCCGGGGAAAAATTCGAGGACTCTTCCGGCTGGACAGAGACCAGTGAGTCGGGGGTCCGGGGGGTGACCCGCAAGATCGAGGCACTGATCCGGACGGAAGAGATGGAGATGGCCCGCAAGATGGGGCAGGCCCAGCTCATCAGCTGGCGGGCCTACAAGATCACCATCGGGATCCTGATCTCCATGGGGGCCTTCGGCCTGATCACGGCCTGGCTGCTCACCCGCAGCATCCGGGTGCCGATCCAGAAGCTCACCCGCGGCACGCGGGACATTGCGCAGGGGGTTTTTGAGAACCGCATCGAGGTGGCGTCGCGAGACGAATTCGCTGATCTCGCCGGTGCGTTCAATACGATGACGGGGAAGCTGGCGGAACTCGAAAAGGTAAAACGGGAGATCATCTCCAACATCTCCCACGAGCTGCGCACCCCCCTGACCTCCATGAAGGAGGCCACCGAACTTCTCTACGACCAAGTGCCCGGGCCCGTGAACAACACCCAGAAGCGGCTTCTTGGGATCGTTCAGGAAGGGATCGGCAAGCTGGTGCGGATGATCAATAATTTACTCGATCTGTCCAAGATAAGGGCGGGGATGATGCAGTATCATTTTGAAAAGGGCGAGATATCCCATGTGATCTCGCTTGCCAAAGCGAACGTTCGCTTTCTGGCGGAGCTGCGGTGGTTGGTCCTGGACGTCGATATCGAACCGGGGCTGCCCCCCCTGTTCATCGATTCGGACAAAATTGAACAGGTGCTGAACAACCTCCTCAGCAACGCAATCAAATTCACCCCCGAGGGAGGCCGCATCCGGATTCGGGCGTCTCGCGCTGAGGCCGCCTCCGGGAAGGGGGCCCCGCCCGACGAGGTGGTGCGGGTCTGCGTGGAGGACAACGGCACGGGGATTGATTCCGAGCAGCTCGCGGGGATCTTCGACCGCTACCAGCAGGCCGATCCGGCCCTCGGGATCGGGACCCAGATCAAAGGGACTGGTCTCGGGCTTTCCATCTGCAAATACTACGTCGAAGAGCACGGCGGCCGGATCTGGGCCGAAAGCGAAGACGGCGTTGGAAGCCGCTTCTATTTCGACCTTCCGTTGAAAAGAAAGCGCGAGGTCGTCCCGGCATGAAACCATCTTGTCTCCGTCAGATCGTCGCGTCCGGTTGTCTGCTGCTGCTGTTCGCCTCCTGCACGCTGCCGCCCTCGCTGCAAAGGGTTCTCGGGCGGCCCGATGCCGGACAGCAAGAAGCATCAGTGCTCATGAATCCTACCGATGAGTACTTCTTGAAGTCGGACCAGCTCTTCAGAGACGGGAAATATAGCGAAGCGCTGCGCCGGACCCGTCGGATCTACAAAGAGGCCTCCGATCCGGCCGTTGAGGAGGAAGCTCTCTTCCGAATTGCCGTGATCCTCGCCTACGGGGACAACCCGGACCGCAATTACAAAGAGGCCGCGGACTTTGCCCGCAATTTCCTGAAACAGTATCCCGAGAGCCGGCGGACCCTGGCGATTAAATCAATCCTCGGTCTGATTCTGGAAGTCCGACGGGGTGAAGCGGAGATCTCCACCCTCAAGGGCTACAATACCCTCCAGGAGGAGAAGATTCTGCGCCTCCAGGAGGACCTGCTGAAGATCAAGGAAATCGATGTACAACTCGAGGAACAGAAGAAGAAACTGGAGTAGCCCATGAGCAAAGAACGGATTCTTCTCGTCGACGACGATCCCAATATCCTGGAAGTGCTGGCGATCCGCCTGGAGTCGAAGGGGTTCGATGCGGTCAAGGCGGAGAGCGCGGAGGTGGCCCTGGATCAGATGACGGGGCAGCCCTTCGATCTGGTCCTGACGGATCTCAGGATGTCGGGGCTGGACGGTATGGATCTGCTCGAACAGGTCCATGAGAATCACCCCGAGACCCCACTGATCATTCTCACCGCTCACGGCACCATTCCCAATGCGGTGGAAGCCATGCAGAAGGGGGCCTTCAGTTATCTGACCAAACCCTTTGAAGACAGGGAACTCTCCATTCATATTGCCCGTGCGCTGGAGAAGCGGAACCTGACCCGGAAGATACACAACCTGGAAACCCTTGTGGAGGACCGGTTCAGCTTCAAGAATATCGTCGGCAAGGGGAAGGCCATGCAGGCCATCTTCGAGCAGATCTCGCAGGTGAGCCCCACAGATTCGACCATTCTTCTGACCGGGGACAGCGGCACCGGTAAGGAGCTTTTTGCGCGGGCCATTCACGCGCACAGCCGTCGCGCCGCCGGGCCCTTTATTGCTGTGAACTGCGGTGCCATACCGGA
>CALZGC010000161.1 GCA_945786985.1 uncultured Nitrospirota bacterium
AAGGAGCTGATCGCCAGGTTCATTCACAGACACAGCCCGGGGGTCGCGGGGCCCTTTCTGGCTGTGAACTGCGCGGCCATACCAGAGGGGCTGCTTGAAAGTGAACTCTTCGGGCATGAGAAGGGGGCTTTCAGCGGTGCGGTGTCGCGCAAGATCGGCAAGTTCGAACGGGCCGGCCAGGGCACCCTGCTGCTCGACGAGGTCGGGGAGATGCCCCTGTCTCTGCAGGTCAAACTTCTGCGGGTGCTGCAGGAGAAAGAGATCGAGCGGGTCGGGGGCTCCGGGCCCATCCCGGTGTCGGCCCGGATTGTTGCGACCACCAACCGCGATCTGGCACAGGCCGTTGCGAAGGGGCGTTTCCGGCAGGATCTCTTCTTCCGCCTGAACGTGATTCCCGTGAGTATCCCGCCCCTGCGGGAGCGGCTCGCGGACATACAGCCGCTCAGCGAGTATTTTCTGAGGGGGTTTTCGCGGCGGGAGAGGAAACGGATCGAGGGGGTTACCGACGAGGGGCTCGCCTTTCTGGCGTCGCGGACCTATCCCGGCAATGTCCGGGAGCTGCAAAACCTGATGGAGCGCGCGGTGCTGCTCTGCCGCGGGGATCGGCTGGCGCTGGAGCACTTTACGGCCCTGGACGCCGCGCCGGCGGCGGCTGCGGGAGTGGAGCCTTGCCTTGCTGAAGGCGGATCAATGCGGGACATGGAGCAGACCCTTATTCTGCAGACCCTGCAGAGTGTACACGGGAATCGCACCCGGGCGTCCGCGCTCCTGGGAATCAGCCTGCGCACCCTGCGCAACAAACTGGCCGAATATCGCAAGCAGGGCATACCGGTGCCGCCCTATGACCCGGTGGCCTCGTCCCGGGCGAGAGGGGCCTCTCTGGGATGTTCGGGCGGGTAGGCGAGTCCTGCCCAGTGGGGAAGAAACTGCCTAGCGCCGTTATTGGGGCACGGCCCCGCGGGGGAGAAGGAAGAGCGCCCTGCCTTCGGAAAGGCCGGTGCAGCAAGGCCCCGGGGGCGTGGCCTGTCTTCGTTCGGGCCGAGGGTCTTGCGTTGGCTGCATGGCATGAGCTTTGCACGTTTGCCCTACCGGGGCGAAGGAGGGATGTATGCCTGATCTGAATACAGGGGAGTGGCAGGTGCTGGAGAGGGCCGTCGACCTGCACGCGCAGCGGCACCACCTGATCGTGTCCAACCTCGCCAATGCCGAGACCCCGGGCTACCGGGCGGTGAAGCTGCCCTTTGAAAACCTGCTGCAGGAGATGGTTGACCGGCGCGCTCAGCCGCCGCTGCGGACCACGCAGCCCGGTCACCTCCCCGGAGCCGGACCGGGCGGGGGTGCACCGCCTCAGGTGGTGGTCCGGACGGAGGGTGCCGGCCGGGACGGCAACACGGTGAACAGCGATCAGGAGCTGGTGGACCTGTCGGTCAACCAGGTGCAATACAATGCCAAGGTGGAGGCCCTGACCCGGATGTTCAAGCTCCTGGATTACGCCATCGATGAAGGAGGGAAGTAGCATGGATCTTTTCAACGCCATGAATATCAGCGCGTCGGGACTGACGGCGCAGCGGGACCGGATGAATGTGATTTCCAGCAACCTGGCCAATATGCACACCACCCGGACGCCCGAGGGCGGACCGTACCGGAGAAAAAGCGTCGTCTTCGAGGCACACGCTCCGGTGCCGCCCTTTCAGCAGGTGTTGCAGGACCGCATCGGGCAGCAGGCGAAGGCGGTGCGTGTCAGCGGTATCGCTGAGAGCAACAAGCCGCCTGTTCGTGTTTATGACCCGTCCCATCCGGATGCCGGTGCCGACGGTTACGTGGCGCTCCCGGCAATCAACCTGATGTCGGAAATGGTGGACATGATTTCGGCTTCCCGTGCCTTCGAGGCAAACATTACGGCCGTGGGCGCCTCCAAGAATATGGCCTCCAAGGCGCTGGAGATCGGCCGGTAGTTGGGTCTGAAAGTGACGGCCCCGGTCAGGGGGCATGGAGGGCATTGCCCATGAAAGAGATCGGCATTCAGGGATTTGTACCGCCGGCGGATGTGGATGTCCCGTCGCGCAGCGGAAAGGCCACGGAAGGTTCGTCGAAGAGTGACTTCGGGGCGTTGCTCGAGAAAACCGTGGGGGAAGTGGAACGGCTCCAGCAGGAGGCCGGGCGGGCGGCGGAAGCCATGGCATCCGGTCAAACGGAGAGCATTCATGAAACCATGATTGCCCTGAAAAAGGCGGAGCTCTCCTTCAAAATGATGATGCAGGTGCGCAACAAAATCGTCAAAGCCTACGAAGAGGTCATGCGGATGCAGGTATAGGGACAGTGTAGGTAAAGGTAAAGGTAAAGGTAAAGGTAAAGGTAAAGGTAAAAGTAGAAGTAGAAGTAAAAGTAAAAATAAAAGGATAGCATAAATGGGTGCCAGGCTCAAGAAGTTCGCCGCAGACTTAAGTGTATTGCCGCCCGTTCAGAAGGTGCTCCTCATTGGGGTGGTCGGGACGGCTCTGGCGGGCGTCCTTCTGTTTCTCATGTCGGTGCAGCGGCCCTCCTATGTGTTGCTTTACTCGGGGCTCAGTTCGGAGGATGCGGCGGGCATCGTGGACGCGATCCAGTCCGAGAAGGTTCCCTACCGGATCGAGGGCGGTGGCGGGAACATCCTGGTGCCCGCGGACAAGGTCTATGAGGTCCGCATGCAGCTCGCCGGCCAAGGCCTGCCCCGTAACGGAGTGGGCTTTGAGATCTTTGACAAGTTGCAGATCGGCACGACCGAATTCGTCCAGAAAATGAACTACCGCCGTGCCCTGGAGGGAGAACTGGCGCGTACCGTCTCTCAGGTCCAGGGGGTCGACCGCAGTCGCGTTCACCTCTCCATACCGGAGGAGACTGTTTTTCTGGAGGACCGCCAGGAGGCGTCGGCGTCGGTCTTTTTGAAGCTGGGGCCGGCGGTGCAGCTGCATTCAAAACAGGTACAGGGCATCGTCTACCTGGTCTCCGGAGCCGTGGAGGGGTTGCACCCGGAGCACGTGACCGTCATGGACACCCGGGGCCGCATGCTCAACGGTCCCCGGGACGAAGCCTTTGAAGCGGGGCTTTCCGGCACCCAAACCGAGTATCAGCAGCGTTTCGAGGGCAACCTGAAGAAAAGCATCGAGACCATGCTGGAAAAGGTTATCGGCCAGGGAAAAGTCGTGGCCCAGGTGCGGGGGAGCTTCAATTTCGAACAGGTTCAGAAGACGGAGGAACTCTACGACCCCAAGGTCACGGCCGTGCGCAGTGAGCAGACCAGCAAGGAGAAATCCAGCGGTACCAGCGGCGCGGCCTCGGGCATTCCCGGGACGGCCTCCAACATTCCGGGGGAAGGGGGCGGTGCAGGGCCTGGGGCCGCGAGCAATAACCTCCAGCGGCAGAACGAGACCCTCAATTACGAAATCAACAAAGTGACCCGTCACGTGGTGGAGCCGACGGGCAGGCTTGAAAAGCTGTCGGTGGCCGTGCTGGTGGACGGGACCTATCAAGGCGCCGGGGAGGGGGACGAGACAACCTACGTGCCCCGCACCGAGGACGAACTGCTCAAATATGAAACCCTGGTCAAGGGGATCGTGGGCTTCGACGAAACCCGGGGCGATCAGGTCCATGTAGAGAACATCCCCTTCGAAACGGACCTGAAGGGGGACTGGTTCGAGACGGAAGCGTCGGGCGGTTTCATCACGCCGCTGATGATCGTGCTGCTGCGCTATGGATTGGTCGCTCTCTTTGGGGTGCTTTTTCTGCTGTTCCTGATCAAGCCCCTGATCTCGTGGCTGACCAGCCAGCCGAGCGGTCCCGCGGGTTTTCCCGCCACGGTGGCCGAGTTGGAGACGGCCCTGACAGGGCAGCGTCTGCCGGGCGTGAGCAGCGATCCGCGGGCGGTTCGCACCGCGGTGCAGAAGCTGGTCAATGAGGATCCCGCCCTGGCGACCACCCTCGTTCGGGAGTGGTTGAATGAACAGAGGTAGCGGCCATGCTCGATAATATGTCCGGACCCGAGAAGGCGGCCATTCTCGTGCTCGCGCTGGGTGAAAACTTCGCCACCCAACTGATGCAGAATCTGGCGAGCCATGAAGTCCATCGACTTGGCGCGCTCATGACCCGCACCAAGGACTTCTCCCTCGAGGATGTGGACGCGGTGATCGCCGAGTACCATCGGCGGGCCCATCAGAGCAAGGAAGGCATTCCCGCGGGCGGTGAGGACTATGTCAAGCGTCTGATTGTGAATGCCCTGGGAGAGGAGAAGGCCCGTCCCATTGTGGAGAAGCTCTCGTCCAAAGCCCACAATCAGGTGGACCTGACATTTATCCGGGACATCGAACCGAGGAATCTGGTCAACTTCATCAAATTCGAGCATCCCCAGACCATTGCACTCATCATGTCCTATTTCTCCACGGCCCAGGCAGCGGAAGCGCTGACGCTCCTGCCGGAGACACTCCGGGCCGAAGTGATGATGCGTATGGCCAATCTCGACACGGTGGACAGCAACATGGTCGGTGAAATCGCAAACGCCATTGAACGGGAAGTGCGGGTGGCCACCGGTACCGGCCGCAGCCACAAGGTGAGCGGCCTGCAGACGGTGGCGGAGATCATGAACAATCTGGACAAAGCCGTTGCCGGAGAGATATTCGAGTTCCTGGAGGAAAAGGACAGCAGGCTCTCCGAGGGGATTCGGGAGCTCATGTTTGTCTTTGAGGACCTGGTGGAGATAGATGACCGCGGCCTCCAGGCCATCCTCAAGAATGTGGACAATGACTCGCTCATCATGGCGCTGAAGACCGCCGGAGAGCAGATCAAAGAAAAGATTTTCCGCAACATGTCCAGTCGCGCCGCACAGATGATCGAGGAAGAGATGGAGGTCATGGGGCCTGTGCGCATCAGTGAAGTGGAGCAGGCTCAGAAAGAGATCGCCTCCGTGGCGCGCAAACTGGAGGAGAGCGGCGAGATTGTCATGGCCCGCGGCGAAGGAGACATCGTTGTCTAAGATTCTCAAAAACAAAGGGGAAGCGTTCAAAACGTGGAATCCCGGTGAGGTGAAAGAGACCCCGGAGCCCCGCGGCCGGCGGGAGGGGGACAGCGAGGCCCTTTTTGAAGCGACAGGATTCCTCCCGGGCATGGCGTCCTGTACCGAAGGGCGGTCCGTACAGGAAATTATCGGGCAGGCGAAACAGCGCGCGGACGAAATCGCCCGGGAGGCCTACGAAAAAGGGTTTGCCCAGGGCGAAGCCGCGGGATTTGAATTCGGGAACAAGAAGGCCGAGTCCGTCGCCCAGGCGTTCCTCAACGTCATCACGGAAGTACGAAACCTGCGGCACGAGGTCTTGGCACAGGCGGAGCGGGAGGCCGTGGCGTTGGCTATGCGGATTGCCGAGCAGGTTATCGCCCACGAAATCAGCGTGCAGGAGGAGACGATCCTACACGTGGCGCGCGCCGCGCTGCAGCTGGCGGCGGGCCAGGACCGGATACGCATTGTGCTGCATCCCGAGGATCACGCTTTCTGGATCAACAGCGCCGACGTGCTGCAATCTGCGCTGGACGGGATGGGCGAAGTGACCGTGGACACCAACCCGGATATCCGCAGGGGCGGCTGTCTCATCCAGACCGAATTCGGAGAGATCAACGCAGAGGTGGATCGTAAGATCGCCTTGGTCTTTCAGGCGTTGACAGATCAGTTGGCCAAGACGGGGCCGGGGGAGTGAACCAGCCAGCCCGGCGCGGCACGCAGAAAGCAGGATCCTAGCATGATCGATCTTTCGTCCTATGGTGAGGCGGTTCGGCGCGTGGAGCCGGTGCAGTGGCACGGCCGGGTGACGCGAATCACCGGCCTGATGATCGAAGCCAACGGGCCGTACGTACCCCTGGGTGGGTTGTGCGAGATCCACCCCGCCGGTGCAACGCCGCTTCTGGCGGAGGCCGTGGGGTTCCGGGACCGGAAGATCCTGCTGATGCCCTACGGAACGAGTATCGGCATCGGCCCCGGCGATCGCGTGACGCGCCAGACGCCGGAAGCAACGGTATCCGTGGGCCCCCAGTTTCTGGGGCGTGTGGTCGATGGCTTCGCCAGGGCCGTGGACGATGGCCCACCGATTCAACCGGGGCCGGCCTATCCGCTTCAGGCGTCGCCGCCGGACGCTCTGAGCCGCGGGCGCATCTCCGAACCGTTGGACTTGGGGATTCGCGCACTCAACGGTTTGCTGACCTGCGGCAAGGGACAGCGGGTTGGGATCCTGGCGGGAAGCGGCGTGGGCAAGAGCGTGCTTCTGGGCATGATCGCCCGGTATGCCCGGGCCGACGTGAACGTGATTGCCCTCATCGGAGAGAGAGGCCGGGAAGTCCGGGAGTTCATCGAGAAGGACCTCGGTCCGGAGGGACTGAACCGTTCGGTGGTGGTCGTTGCCACGTCGGATCAGTCGCCGCTGCTCCGAATCCGGGCTGCCTACGCAGCGACAGCTCTCGCGGAGTATTTCAGGGACCAAGGCCGGGATGTCAACCTGATGATGGATTCTGTCACCCGCTTTGCCATGGCCCTGCGGGAGGTGGGTCTTTCCGTAGGGGAGCCACCCACGACGAAAGGATACACTCCCTCGGTCTTCGCGGTGCTGCCAAAGCTCCTGGAGCGCGCCGGCACCTGTGCCGGGAAGGGAACCATCACCGGTCTCTACACCGTCCTTGTGGAAGGGGATGACATGAATGAGCCCATTGCGGACGCCACGCGGGCCATTCTGGATGGACACATCGTGCTCTCGCGGGACCTCGCGGCGCGCAGTCATTATCCTGCCATTGACGTGCTGCGCAGCAAAAGCCGTGTCATGATAGATGTCGTCTCCCGGGAGCATCGTCGTGATGCCGATCGGTTCATCAAGACCCTGGCCACCTACCGCAGTGCTGAGGACCTGATCAACATCGGCGCCTATGCTCGAGGCAGCAATCCGGAAATCGACGAGGCCATTGACAAATTCGGGCCCATGAACGCCTACCTGCAACAGGAAATCGACGAGCAGGCAGGTCTGGAGGAAGGCATCGCGGGCCTGGCCTCTGTCTTGCCGACCGAAACGCAGGCGTAACCCCCGGGGGTAGGCCAGGAGGTATTGAAGAGATGGTTCCCTATCGATTCGCTGCGGTGCTGCGCTACCGAGAACAGCTTCTGGAGCAGGTGCAGCGGGAGTTTGCTGCGCTGCAGGGGAAACTCATGTTCGAGATGTCGCGGCTGACCATGCTGGAGCAGACGAAAAGGGAGCAGAGCGAAGAGGTCGCGCGACTGCAGCAGGGGGGGGCCGCCATCCGGGAGATCGGGTTGTACCATCTGGTGTTGGACAGACTCTATGTTGCTATTGTGCAGCAGCGAAAGCGGTTGCAGCGATTGAACGGGGAGCTCGGGGCCAAACGCGAGGACTTGGTCCTCGCCATGCAGAAGAAAAAGATCCTGGAAAAGATCAAGGAGCGGGACGCCGAAGCCCAATGGGAGGCGGAACAGCGGCGGGAGCGGCTTCTGGCCGATGAAATGGTTGTGAACAAGACAGCACGGGCCATGAGTCTGTCACGCCAACGGGACGGGGAGGAGGAATCGGCCGGCCCCCTGAAGGAGGGACGATGACATCGGAAACGAAGCGCATCCATGGAATGCATTGGGGAATGCTCTGGGGAATGCTCTGGGGAATGCTCTGGGTCTGCTCTGTGTGGCCGGGCGGTTATGCCGAAGCCCGACAGCCCACGGCAGCCAGCTCCGCCGCTTCGCAGATGTCGGACGCGGGGGCGCCGGAGGAGACCCCCCGCACAAAGCTATTTCGGTCGGTGGCCGAAGAGCGAGACGCGCTCGAGCGGTTGCGGCGGGACCTTCTGCTGGAGGAGAAGCGGCTGGAGAAGACCCGGGAGGAAATTGTAGAGCGGATCGCGGGGTTGAAGGAGATACGGGACCGGGTGGCCAAGGATATGGCCCGCTATCACGCAGAGCGGGAAAAGGAGATGAACCATCTTGTCAAGATATATGAGGCCATGAGCCCCGAGGAGGCGGGTCCCCTGGTGGACCAGTTGGAGCAGGACATTTCGGTGGAACTTCTCTTCAGGATGAAAGACAAGAAGGCCGGACGCATTCTCGAGTTTGTCGACGAAGGAAGGGCCGTCAGCATTACGGAGGATCTGGCCCGTCGCAAAGTAAGGTAGTCCGCACGATCCCTGAGGGCACCTTCAGACTGGGCTGCGCCCTGTCGGCGGTGGTTCCGGAATTCGAAAAAGAACTCATGCCCAGCGTCTTTCTGAAGCTTGGAGGCGCTGCATTGTACTTCACAGGAAAGGAGGTGATACCATGAGCAATTTGAGTATGCAAGTCATGCCGACCATGGGGAGTGGCGCCGCTCTGCCGGCCGACCAGCCCCAAGGGTCCGGCGACAGTGCCTTCGGCGATACACTCTGTCGGATGGCCGACGAGAGCGGCGGGGCTCCAGTCCTTCCGACCGCATTGCAGGTTGGCAGCCAGCCGGCGGCCCCCGACGACTCGCCGCCGGACTGTCTCTGTGGGAGCACAAACAGAGCGGAACCGGAGGCCTGGGTTTTGCCTGTGATGCCTTCGGATCCTCTCCCCCCTCCGTCACCGGGAGCGCTTGACCTGGCAACGTTTTTGCACGATCCGAACGGTCCCATCGAGCAGATTGGAATGCCTGTTACGCCGAGGGTTGCGGAAAGCTCGTTTCTTCCCAAGGACGGCAGCGGGGTCCATTCCGCCGGTCCGGGCGGGGTGGTGCTTCAGGGGCCGGGCTTCACGCCGGACGATTCCCTGCCGCCGTCACCGGATGTGTGGTTTGAAAAAGCTGCGATGCCGGCAAAGGGGGATCCTGCGGAATTTCTGCGCACGACGGGCACCGGCGATCCCGATGCGACCCTTTTTCCCGCGGATGCGGACGGGTTTGATCCGGCACTGTCCGCGCGCCTTCCGGGGATCTTCAGGAAGCTTCCGGTCTTGTCCGGCGCCTTTGGGCGTAGTTTTTCCGGACTGCCAGACGGTTTCTTGGAAGCGATGTTTAACGGCATTGGACCGCAGCCCGGCCGGCCGCAGGGTGTCTCGACACAGACGACAGCCTTGGTCGAATCGGTCGGGCCCGCTGTCGACGGGGTGCCCGAAACCTCGGAGGGTGTGGCCGCGCCCATGCCTGACGGCCATTCCGCCGTCGAGGCCCAACGGGCCGTTCGGGCGTACGGCATGCCGGATCCGCTGCAGCAGATAAGGCGGGTCGGGCCGGACGGGCAGGCGCTGAGTATCGGAGACGGTGCCTCCGGGGTCAGAGCACGTGAACCCGGTGCTTCGGCCATCGAAGGCGCGACCCATGTGCCGGTGTTGGCCGGGGACGACGGAACGCTCGAGGACCTGGCGGATCAGGTGCGAGCGCAGCTGCGGGTCATGGCGGCCCGTGGACGGGAGCGGGTCACCCTGCAACTGCACCCCGCATCACTGGGGAAACTGAAACTGCAGGTTTCTCTGGAGAAGCATAGCGTGGTGGCCGAAATGATGACGGACTCCACCGCAGTGCGGGATCTCGTAAACGGCCAGCTTCAGACGCTGAAGGAGGCCCTGATGGAACAAGGGTTTCATCTGGAGCGCTTTGAGGTCCACCTGCGGGAGGAGGCCGTCGGACAGGGCTCCAGGGACACCGGCAGTACCTTCCGGGAGGCCTTCCGGGAATCCCTGGGCGATCGTCCGGAGGGCGGCGCGCCCAACCCACAGATGCCGCCAGTCCACTCGCGAAGCGGCGAAAGCATCACGCCCGAGGGTCGGGTCAATCTCTTCGTTTAACCGATAGGAGGTGAGCAGTTTGATTTCAACGGAAACCATGGAGGGCGCCACGGCGCTGCAGTATACCGAGACCGTGCAGCCAACGCTCTCCCGGCAGGATACCGTCAGCAAGGATCAGTTTCTGCAGTTGCTGGTGGCCCAAATGAAGCATCAGGATCCACTGAACCCGATGGAGGGTACTGATTTCACGGCACAGCTGGCCCAGTTCTCCAGTCTGGAGCAGCTCTTTGTGATCAATGAGAATCTGGAGGGCCTGCAGGCCTATCAGGAAGACCTGGCGGCCCTGCAGGTCACCGATTACATCGGCCGAGAAGTGTTGAACGCGGGCAACGGCATCACCGTTTCCGACGACACCATTGGTCGGGCATCCTACCGTCTGACGGAGAACGCCGAGAGCGGCAGTTTCACCGTCTATGACAACCAGGGTGGCATCGTCCGGATCGTGGATCTCGGAAGAAAGGCGGCCGGACTCTACGATGTCGTTTGGGATGGCACTGACATGGAAGGCAATCCAGTGCCCGACGGCACCTATCGTCTGCAGACTGACTTTTACGATGGGGAAGGTGGGTATCTCCCTTCGCAGACTTACGCGACGGCAAGAGTGACGGGCATACTCTATACCGAGGAAGGCCCGCGCCTGGATCTCGGGGGCCGATCGGTTCCCCTCCAGGATGTGGTCAAGATTTACTAGCCGATGCTGCACGAACGGGCGTTGGAAAGGAGCACGTTCATGGTCAAAACGATACAGACCCCGCCGGTCCAGCCAACGCTGCAGACGGACTCGACACCGGTGCAGCATGGCCGCCGGGCTTCAGGTGCGGGGGGGCGTTCTTTCGACGCCATCTTTCAGGAGCAGGTTGCTGCCGGGGAACTCCGCTTCTCCCGGCATGCGGCCGAGCGCATGGCCAGCCGGAACATCCGGGTCAGCGAAAGCGATCTGGCCAGAATGAGCGGGGCTGTGGACCATGCCGCGGCGCGGGGGATGAAAGACTCCCTTCTCGTGGTCGAGCGGCATGCTTTCATCGTCAGTGTCGAAAACCGGACCGTGGTGACCGCCCTGGACACGGCGTCCATGCGGGACCATCTGTTCACCAACATCGACAGTGCCGTGCTGCTCTGAAGATGTGATATGGCGGGCCGCCTCCTATGAAGCGGCCCATGGAAGGTATGAAAAGGCCGGCCCCTTGACAGGGAGGCCTTGCGCCGCGGACCGACGGAAGCGGCGACAGGTGGAATGCCGGAGAGCCTCCGGTATTCCAGAAAGGAAATGTTATGACCATACTCAGTTCTCTGTACTCCGGAGTGAGCGGGCTGACCACCAACGGAAATGCCCTCTCCATCATCGGAGACAATATTGCCAACGTCAACACCATCGGCTTCAAGACGAGCCGGGCGTCCTTCGCGGATGTCATGGCCTCCTCTCTCGCCGGCGCGGGCAGCAAGCAGATCGGTCAGGGTGCCCGGCTCTCGTCCATCGAAGTCCAGTTCACGCAGGGCTCCTTTCAGACCACCTCCAACCCCACGGACCTTTCCATCGACGGGAAAGGTTTCTTCATGCTTCAGGACGACAACGGGGTCTACTTCAGTCGGGCCGGCCAGTTCCATTTCGACAAAGCCGGGGATCTGGTAAACCCCTCGCAAATCCGCGTCCAGGGCTACGGGGTCGACCCGAGTGGAAATATTACGGGGGCCCTCGATGACATCAACATCTCCGGCATCTCGTCCTCACCCCGGGCAACCACGGATATCATCGTCGATGCCAATCTCGACTCTCAGGCGGCTATCCTTGGGTTGTCCCAGACGCTGGCCTCGGGCCCCGCGAGCGCAACGACACTCGCCGGAGGCGAGACCCTGACGATCAATCTGGACGGGGACGGCGCGCAGAGCATCACTTTGGCGGCCAACAGCACGGGCGCGGCCATCGCGGCCGACATTCAGGCGAAGCTCCGGGCGCTGACGGCTGCCACCCCCGCCAACCAGGGCGCCTTTGACAATTTTATCTGCAGCTATAACGAGAGCACGGGCAGCTACAAGCTTCTCTCCGGAACCAACACGTCGGCCTCGGCCGTCGATGTTACCGGCGGGACAGGGCAGGCAGCGTTAAAGCTCGATGCCGCAGGGGGGGTGACGTCGTCGGGCGCGTTCGACGTGAACGATCCCATTGACACTTCAAATTTCTCGACGGCGTTGTCCGTTTACGACTCCCTCGGTAATCCCCACCAGCTCACGCTCTATTTCCGAAAGGATACCATCAACGATTGGAGCTGGTATTCCGTGGTGAGCGATGGGGACAATGGCAATGGTACGGGCGATCAGGTTCAGGCGCGAGGGAGCCTCTCCTTTAGCGCATCGGGGGAACTGGCCGAGATCACTCCCGTGACATTTACAACGGGCGGTTTTGATTTTCAGGGTGGTGCCCTGCAGGATCAGATCGTCGCCTTCGATTTCGGCACCGCCGTTGCCGACGGGGGCACCGGCGTGGACGGCATGACACAGTACGGCCTGACCTCGTCGGCGACGTTCCAGAGCCAGGACGGCTACACGTCCGGCTCGCTGCGCAACATCAGCATCAGCTCCGACGGCGTCATGGTGGGCAGTTTTTCCAACGGTCGGACCAGCACCATTGCGCAGATCGCTCTGGCCACATTTCAGAGCAACGAGGGGCTGACCCGGATCGGCGGGAACCTCTTTCTCGAATCAGCGGGGTCGGGACAACCCATTGTGGGGCAACCGAGCTCCGGCGGGCGCGGCAACATCAGCTCTAATTCACTTGAGCAGTCCACGGTGGACCTGGCCCAGGAGTTCGTGAACATGATCACGAGTCAGCGGGGTTTCCAGGCAAACTCCCGAACCATCACCACCACCGATGAGCTCCTTCAGGAGTTGATCAACCTCAAACGTTAGCACCATTGTCCGGGGGAGGCGCAAGCCTCCCCCGCCTGTCAAAGGCCTGACTCCCTCCAGTTAAGTTTGACGTGAGCCCGAGACTTCTCGACCCTGCGCGATCGCGCGCGTCGACGGTGGACTTCTGCGTGCACTGCGCACTGTGAAGTCGGCGGCGTGACCACGCATGCCGCAAGCCATATGTTTTCAATCAGATAGACCGGCCGCGGGCCGGCTCGCTATGCCCACTGCGGCGGGGGCGCTCGGACGGGGCAGACCCGGAGCAAGCCTATGGAAGTTGGCACAGGGATTGCTTTACAGGCCATAAGGTGATGGATAGATAAATTCTGAGAGGAT
The DNA here is from genome assembly GCA_945786985.1 of uncultured Nitrospirota bacterium. GTDB lineage: Bacteria > CG2-30-53-67 > CG2-30-53-67 > CG2-30-53-67 > CG2-30-53-67 > CALZGC01. The sequence continues at coordinate 13,046 of CALZGC010000161.1, forward strand.
CGGACTCCATGGACTTCGCTACCATTGTGGGAATCGTCACGGCCTTTGCGCTGGTGCTGCTCTCGATATTCCTCGGCAGCGGCCTGACCATCTTCATCGATGTGCCGTCCGTGTCGATCGTGGTGGGCGGGGTCGTCGGTGTGACGCTGATCAACTACCCCCTGTCCGACCTTCTCAAAGTGACGAGCGTTGCTCTGAAGACCCTCTTTCCGACGAACAACAAGCCGACGGAGATCATCTCCAAGTTGGTGGAGTTCTCGGGGATGGCCCGGAAGGAGGGGATCCTCTCACTGGAGAAAGCGGCTGCCGAGGTGAATCACGGTTTTCTGAAGAAGGGCATCCAACTGGCCGTCGACGGGCTGGAAAATCAGTCCGTCCGTGAGATTCTGGAAATTGAGATCCAGAAACAGGAAGAGCGTCACAAGCTGGGCGCGGAGATTTTCACTTCCATGGGGACCTACGGTCCAGCCATGGGGATGATCGGAACGCTGATCGGTCTGGTCCAGATGCTGCAGACCATGAACGATCCGAGTTCCATTGGTCCGGCCATGGCCGTTGCGCTGCTGACGACCTTCTACGGGGCGATCATGGCCAATATGCTCTTTCTCCCGATGGCCGGCAAACTGCGCAACAACAGCGCCAAGGAAGTCTTCACCAATGAGCTGATCATGGAGGGGATTCTCGCCATCAACAGCGGCGACAATCCGCGAGTGGTGGAACAGAAACTGCATTCATTCATTGCGCCGAAGCTCCGCAAATCGAGTTTTGACTAGCCCGGATATGGCATGAGTGATTGTCATGAGAGGCCCCAGAGGTATTAGAGGCGCCACCATCAAGGCGCAGGAAATTTTCTGTAACGCCGTATGTGGCAGACTATCCGTCTTCGCAGAATGCTACGCCGCGACAAGTCCGGCCTCGGAATAGATTGACTCATGCCATATTGGGGCTAAAAGCAAAGAGAGCCGGCGCATGCACGCCAGCCGGCAACGAGGAACGGGATGGCCAAGAAGAAGGGGTGTGACTGCGAACCGGGATTGCCTGCCTGGATGGCCACATTCTCCGACATGATGACTCTCTTGCTGACGTTTTTCGTGTTGCTCCTCTCCATGTCGTCCCTCGATCAGCAGCGGATCAAGGAGGCCCTGGGATCTCTGAAGGGGTCGCTGGGCGTCTTGCACGGTGGTACCAAGACGGAAGTCAATGTGCGTGAACTGCTGCCGTCGCTGGAGATGGTTGAAGTTTCCCCCCGGCAGCTGGTGGATAAGGACTATGAACGGATTCGACTCGAGCTCTATCGCAAGAAGATCGAGAACAAGATCCAGGCGGACCGCACGGAAATGGGGATTCTCCTTCATATCGATAGCTCGGTGCTTTTCGGTCCGGGTCAGGGCGCATTGGGTGGGGAGGCCCAGGACGTCTTGAAGGGTGTGGCCGACATCCTCCGGGAAACCCGGTGGCAGGTCCGTGTGGAAGGGCACACCGACAATGTGCCCATTCACACGAAGCGTTTCCCGTCGAACTGGGAGCTGTCCACGGCGCGTGCCGTGAACACCCTCCGGTTCTTCGTGGAGAAGGAGTCGATGGAGGCGGCCCGATTCTCCGCGGTCGGCTACGGAGAGACCCAGCCTATTGCATCCAATGAGGATGCCGACGGAAGGGCCCGCAACCGGCGGGTGACGGTCGTTCTCCTTGAGCCGCCCGGTGTAAAGAAGGAGCGCGCGCAGACGGGAGGTTCCCGCCGGCGTTCAGGCAAAGTGCGTGCCGACAGGCCCGGCTTCAGTTTCTCACTCAACATGAAAAGACAGGTGCTGGAAAAGGCCCGGGGAGGAGAATGAATGGCGAAGGACAAGGAAGAGACCCAGGCGGAAAACGCCGAGGCGAGCAAAGGCAAGAAATCGAGGGGGAAGCTCGTAACGCTTTTGCTGATCGTCTTTCTGGTGATTGGCGGAGGCGGGTTCGCCGCCTACAAGTTCGTGTTCGATAAGCCCGAGGCCGGCGAGGCTGCTGAGACGCCTTCGGAGAAGAGCTCCGAAGCAGACCTGGAGAAGATCATCGGCACCATGGTGCGGCTGGAGACGTTTCTGGTCAATATCGGGGGCGAGGGTGAGACGCGGTTTCTCAAAACCTCACTGACGCTGGAACTCGAGAGCGGCGATCTCCAACGGGAGATAGAGATGCGCATGGACCAGCTCCGGGACAATATCCTCGTGCTGCTGAGCAGCAAGAACTTCTCCGAGATCCGGAGTTTCGACGGCAAATATATTCTCCGGGAGGAGATCGAGGAACAACTGAACAATCTCCTGGTCACCGGGGCCGTCAAGAACGTCTACTTCACCGAGTTTGTGGTGCAGTAAGGGGCAGCCATGGCAGACATACTGGATCAAAGCGAAGTCGATGCCCTGTTAAAGGGGGTGGCTTCGGGGGACTTGGAAACGGAGACGGACCAGCCGCCTTCGGACGCGGAGGAGATGGTCTACGATCTGACCAATCCCGAGCGGATCATCCGCGACAAAATGCCCGCCCTGACGGTGGTGCACGACAAATTCATCAAGGGGTTCCAGGCGTCCCTGAGCAACTACCTGCGCAAAGACGTCGAAGTGCAGATCCTGAGTTTCGATGTCATGAAGTACGTGCGCTTCATTGAAACGATCCCGCTGCCTGCGAGCCTGTGCATGATGAAGGTGGCGCCCAACAACGGGGTCATGATCATCGTCATGGACGCCCAGATCGTCTTCAGCATGATGGACATCCTCTGCGGAGGAACAGGCAGCAGCCGATTCAAAGTTGAGGGACGGGATTTCACTGCGTTGGAGCAGCGCATCATCGAGAAGGTTGTGGGGCGCGCAGCGGAGGAGCTGACCGCAGCCTGGAAACAGGTGGTCCCGCTGGAGTTGTCCCTGGCACGCATGGAAACGAATCCCCGTTTTGTGCAGTCCGTGGAGCGGACGGAGACACTGGTGATCTATACGTTGGAGGTGGTCATCGATCAGATTACCTGCAACATGCGGCTCTGCATTCCCTATTCCACCATCGAACCGTTCCGCACACAGCTCTCCGGAGAGCTCCAAACGGAAAAGGTCCTCAGGCAGAACCAAGGGGAGAGCCAGCGTCTTCAGAGTAGCCTCAAGAAGATGTCCGTCGACCTGGTTGTGCAGGTAGGCCGGGGAGACGTGACGTTCGGAGACATTCTTAAACTGGCGGAGGGAGACATCATCGAGCTGGACCGGGGCCTGGACAGCCCCTTCGATGTGTTGTCTGAGGGCATCCCCAAGTTCCGAGGGTTCCCGGGACAGCACCGCTCAAAGATGGCAATTCAGATTCATTCGGTCAATGACAGCTGGAAGGAGAAACCCCATGGCTAAAGAGATGGACCAGGAACCGACGACGGTCGAAACCGAGGAGACGGAAAATCCCACGGAGGTGGCCACCGGGAACTTCGGGGCGATGGAGGACCCCGTCGGGGCGAGCACGGCCCGGAGTATCGACTTCGTCCTGGACCTGCCGCTCCGGGTGACGGTGGAACTGGGGCGGACCAAGATGGTGGTGAACGACCTGCTGCAACTGGCCCAAGGGTCGATTGTGGAGTTGGAAAAACCCGCAGGGGAGCCGCTGGAGATTCTGGTTAACGACAAGCTTATTGCGCGGGGCGAAGTGGTCTCGGTGAATGAAAAGTTCGGTATTCGTGTGACCGAGATCATCTCACCGACGGAACGGATTGAGAAGCTGGGGTGAACGAAATGGGGACTCTTTTACGAAAACGGCCACGGTCCATGGGCCTTGTGCTGGCAAGCCTGCTCTGCTTCGGCATTTTCGTGCCCGTCGGGACGGCAGCAGCCAACCCGGCCGGCCCGGGCATGCCTGCGAACCCCTCGGAGGCACTGCCTTCCCTGGGAGGCTTCGAAGGGCCACGGGCGGGCGCCGCCGAAGTGAGCCACCCTGCGCCGAATCTCGTTCGGACCGGCACGCGGCTTTTCTCCGCGACCCTGGTGCTCATCGGTCTGCTGGCCTTAGGCTCCTACGGCATCCGGCGGTTTATGAACCACCGCGGGTCCCTGTCCCGGCCGGGGGCGATGATTCGCGTCCTGACGACCCGCAGTCTGGGAGCCCGAAGCTCCCTGGCGGTCGTCGAAATCGGCGACGAGCGTTTTGTCATCGGTGTCTCTCCGCAGAGAATTTCTTTTCTGACCGGGCTCGCCGGTGCGGCCGAGGAGGACGGAGTTTCCCGGGAGTCCTCCGTCTTTGAGCGGCAATTGCAAAAAACCCGGGAGAAGAGGTAAGGCAGGTTCATGACACGCTGTGCATTGAATACCATCTCGAGCGGCGCGCCGAGGCGGGTCACCGTCGCCGGGATCTGTGTCGCGCTACTGCTGGGGGGCGCCCTGTGCTGTGAGGCGTTGACGGTCCCGGATGTGCAGATCCGCGTGGGAGAGGCCGCCGAGCCGGAACGGGTTTCTGCGGCCCTTCAGGTCATGGCGCTGCTCACCGTGCTGACGCTCGCGCCGGCCATTCTGATTTTGACGACTTCCTTCGTGCGCATCGTGGTGGTCCTTTCCTTTCTGCGCCAAGCCATCGGCACCCATCAGGTGCCCCCCAATCAAGTGCTCGTCGGGCTGGCCCTTTTCCTGACGTTCTTTATCATGACACCGGTGTGGCAGCAGGTGAATCAGAATGCCCTGCAGCCGTATCTGGATAAGGAGATCAGCCAGGAAACGGCGTTCCAGAGCGCTCTGCTGCCGATTCGGAAATTCCTCTTTGCCCAGACACGGGAGAAGGACCTGATGCTCTGTGTGAAATTGTCGGGCGACGGGAAGCCGGCCAACCGGAACGCGGTTGCCACCGTTCCGCTGGTGACTGCCTTCGTGCTGAGCGAGCTGAAAACAGCCTTCCAGATCGGCTTTTTGATCTACATCCCCTTTCTGGTGCTTGACATGGTGGTGGCCAGCATTCTTCTTTCCATGGGGATGATGATGCTGCCGCCCATCATCATTTCGCTCCCCTTCAAGCTGATGCTCTTTGTACTGGTGGACGGGTGGTATCTGGTGGTGGGGTCTCTGATCAAAAGTTTTCATACGCTGTAGCGTACGAACCGCGAAGCTAAGGAGAATAAGATGACGGCGGAATTCGTGGTGGGGTTCGGGAAGGAGGCGCTGCAGCTGACGCTGATGCTTTCGCTGCCCCTGCTGCTCACGGGGATGGCGATCGGGCTGCTGGTCAGCATTTTCCAGGCGGCGACACAGATTCAAGAGATGACCCTCATCTTTGTGCCGAAGATCCTGGCAGTCATGGCAGCGCTGATCTTCTTTGCACCGTGGCTGCTGGAGATTTTAACGAGTTACACCACCCGGTTGTACATGAATATACCGATCTATCTCCGGTAAGGCAGACCGGCCTGCCGGCGGGTTTCAACGGGAGCTGTGATGAATCCCCTGTCCATGCCGTTTGTGCAGTTTGAGTGCTTCGTCCTGATTCTGATCCGGGTGCTGGCCATCGTGCTGGTGCTGCCGGTGGTGTCCGGACGGCAGGTGCCGATCCCTGTGAAGCTGGGCTTTTCCCTGGCCCTGGCCCTCGTCGTCTATCCCGCCGTCGGGACGGTGGGGATCGCCGTGCCACGAAGCGGCCTGGCGCTGCTGGTGGCCCTTCTGAGGGAGATCGGCATCGGCCTCCTGATCGGCTTCCTTGGCCAGCTGGTTTTTGCAGGAATCCAGGTGGCCGGCCAGCTCATCGGATACCAGATGGGGTTCGGCATCGTGAGTGTCATGGACCCCCAGGGGAGCCAGCAAATTTCCATCATTGCCATCTTTGAGCACCTGCTGGCCATGTTTCTCTTCTTTGTCTTCAACGTGCACCATCTAATGATCCAGGCGGTGGCCGAGAGTTTCCGGCTCATTCCGCTGCTGCAGGGGCGCTACCCGCTGTCGGTGATGGAGCAGCTCCTGCGAAACTCGGCATCTCTCTTTGTGACCGCCATTCAGATCGGCGCGCCGGTCATGGCTGTGCTCCTTTTCGCAAATCTGTCGATGGGACTCATTTCCCGAACGGTGCCCCAGATGAATGTGTTCATTGTCGCCTTTCCGTTGCAGATCGGGGTGGGCCTGCTGATGCTGGGCCTCAGTCTTCCCGTGACGGCCGGGATGTTTCATAGGATCTTCGCGACCCTGGGACGGGACGTGGGGATCCTTCTCCGAATGATGGCGGGATAATCATGGCGGGTCCATCTGATCAGGAAAAAACCGAACGCGCCACCCCGAAAAAGCGGGAGGATGCCCGTCGGCGCGGTGAGGTGGCCAAGAGCCGGGAGGTCTCATCGACTACGGTGTATCTCTTTATCCTTGTGGTGCTCTATCTTTTGGGTCCCCACCTGCTGGAGCGGCTCCTGGGCATGGTCCGGGGGTATCTGTCACAGTCCACGGGGGTCACGGTCACCCTGGCCAATCTCAACCTGCTGAGCGTCCAGGCGGCAAGCCATTTCGTGCTCATCCTGGCACCGATCATGGGGGTCGGCGTGGTGGCCGCTTTTACGGGAAATATCATGCAGGTCGGATTTCTGATGACCGGCGAGACCCTCGTCCCCGATGTGGGGAAATTGAACCCCCTCAAAGGGTTGGGGCGGCTCGTGTCGAAGCATGCGCTCATGGAGGCGGCCAAGTCGGTGGCCAAGATCGCCATTGTCGCCTATCTGGCCTACTCGGTCATCCGTTATGAATTTCTGCACCGACTGCCGACGGTGGGGGCCATGGAGGTGGAAGGGATTCTCCTCTATGTGAGCCGGGTTTCCTTCACGATTTTGACTCGGGTACTCTGGTTTCTCATCGTGTTGTCCGTCATCGACTACGCGTTTCAGCGCTGGCAGTATGAGGAGAAGCTGAAAATGACCAAGCAGGAGGTGAAGGACGAGTACAAACAGCGAGAGGGCGATCCGATGGTGAAGGCCCGCGTGCGGAGCATTCAGCGCGAGATGGCCCGACGGCGCATGCTGGCCGAGGTACCGGGCGCGGATGTGGTCGTGACCAATCCCACCCATCTCGCTGTGGCGCTGAAATATGAACCGGAGAAAGGCCCGGCCCCACGGGTGGTGGCCAAAGGGGCGAACCTCATCGCGGAGAAGATCCGCCAGTTGGCGAAAGAACACGGCGTGCCGCTCGTGGAGGACAAATCGCTGGCCCGGGCCCTCTACAAGGGGGTCCGCCTCGGGGGGTTCGTGCCGGAGAATCTCTATCGGGCGGTGGCCGAGATTCTTGCATACGTCTACAGCCTGAAACGCCGGCCGTAACACTGTACGACTGGGCCGTGCGGGACTGTTGCCCGTGAGAGCCTACTGAAAGGAATCCAATGAACCGCACGGATGTGCTTCAGAGTATTCAACGCCATCGGGAGATGGCCCTGGTCTTCGGCGTCGTCGTGGTGCTGGGTATCATGGTGCTGCCGCTGCCGCCGGCCCTCATGGATATGCTGCTCTTTGCGAACATCGCCTTTTCTCTGGTGATTCTCTTCGTCGGGATCTATGCGGAGAAACCCCTCGATTTCTCAGTCTTTCCAAGCGTGCTGCTCATGGTGACCCTTTTTCGGCTCTCCCTGAATGTGGCGTCCACCCGGCTCATCCTGCTTCACGGCGCAGACGGAAGCCGGGCCGCGGGAAAGATCATTCAGGCCTTCGGCACTTTTGTGGTCGGCGGCAATTACGTGGTCGGCATGGTGGTCTTCCTGATTCTCGTCGTGATCAATTTCGTGGTGATCACCAAAGGGGCCGGCCGGATCGCTGAGGTGGGAGCCCGTTTCACCCTGGATGCCATGCCGGGAAAACAGATGAGCATCGATGCGGATCTCAATGCCGGTCTGATCAATGACCGGGATGCCAAGGAGCGGCGGGAAGAGATTGAACGGGAGGCCGATTTCTACGGCGCCATGGACGGTGCGAGCAAATTCGTCCGGGGCGATGCCATTGCCGGCATCATCATTACCCTGATCAATATTCTGGGCGGGCTCGTCATTGGGGTACTGCAGCAGGGGACCTCCCTGGGCGAAGCCGCGCAGACTTACACCCTGCTGACGGTGGGGGACGGTCTGGTGTCCCAGATTCCAGCGCTCATCGTTTCGACGGCGGCTGGTTTGATCGTGACCCATTCGGCCTCGGGGACCAGCTTGGGCAACGAAGTCCTGGACCAGATCTTCAGCAATGTCCGCGCGGTCGGAGCGGCGGCGGCGATTCTCTTCCTGCTGGGTCTGATCCCGGGACTGCCCCAGGTGCCTTTTCTGCTCTTCTCCTCGGCCATGGGCGGTGCGGCCTACTTCCTGCATCTGCAGGAGCGCGCGGTGCGCCGGGAAGCCGAGTCTGCCGCGGCCGCGCCCGAGCCTGGACCGGAGCCTCCGGGGAGACTCCTTCCTCTGGATCTTCTCGAGTTGGAGATCGGATACGGCCTGATCCCCCTGGTGGATCGAGAACAAGACGGAGATCTGCTTGAGCGTGTCCGCTCCGTCCGGAGGCAGTTTGCTTCCGAGCTGGGGGTCCTGGTGCCGCCGCTGCACATCCGGGACAATCTGAAACTCAAGGCCGGCGAGTATGTGATTCTGATCAAAGGAGAGGTTGTGGCCCGGGGTGAGGCGGCCATGAAACACATGCTCGCGATGGATACCGGGACGGTGACCGAGGTCGTCCAGGGGATCGAAACCCGAGAACCGGCCTTCGGTCTGCCGGCTCTATGGATTCCGGAGCCGGATCGGGAAAAGGCACAGATGCTGGGGTATTCGGTTGTGGATCATGCCACCGTGGTGGCGACCCACCTGACGGAAGTCATCCGGAACCATGCCCATGAATTGATGGGGCGCCAGGAGGTGCAGACGCTGCTCGATCATTTCGCGGAACACTATCCCAAGGTGGTGGAAGAGCTGGTGCCGGGGCTCCTCTCTCTGGGGGCGGTGCAGAAAGTGCTGCAGAGTCTTCTGCGGGAGAAGATCCCCGTTCGCGATCTGCGCACCATCCTGGAGACCCTAGCGGACCATGCGGAGTTCACCAAGGATACCGATGTCCTGACGGAAACGGTGCGGCAGAACCTGTCGCGGGTGATCACCGGCCGCTACCTCGACGATCAGCGAGGACTCCGGGTCATCACGTTGGACCGACAGGTGGAGGACCAGATTGCGGAAACGCTACGGCCGCAGGAGCCGGGCCGGGGGGGGGTCCTGGAGCCGGGCGCCGTCCAGAAAGTTCTCTCCCGTATCGGAAAGGCCATGGAGCGGATGGCCTCGATGAACCTGGAACCGGTTCTGCTCTGTTCTCCGGGGATCCGGTTACACCTCCGCAGGCTGACGGAGAGGTTTCTGCCCAATCTGGTGGTGATCTCCCACTCCGAAGTGTCTCCCGATGTGACCATTCAGTCCATCGAATCCGTGAGGTTATAAGATGCAGATCAAGAAATACGAAGCCGTGGATATGCCGTCCGCCATTCGGATGATCAAGAGCGAACTGGGTCCGGAGGCGGTGATCCTCTCCACCCGCCAGCTGCGCAAGGGCAAGGGGCACTTCGGTCTCTTTGGGCGTCCCATGGTTGAAGTGACCGCGGCTGCGGACCGGGTGGAACCGTCCGCGCGCACACCGCGCCGGCGCGAGCGCCGTACGGCTGACCCATCGCCGGTGCGGGAGAACGACCGGAGCGCGTCGGAAGAGATCTCCCCGTGGGTCGGTCCCATCCGTGAGGAGCTCCAGGAGATCCGCTCCGGCATGGAGCAGCTTCAGCGTGTCCGGGCGAACCCGGAGGGGTTCCAGGTACTGATGGAGGAATTCCAGTCGGTGCGGCATCTGGTGGAGTCCTCCCTGACGGAGAGCGGGCAGAGTTCTCTTGCCAAATATCCTTCCTTTCTAAGGCAGATGGGGCAGCGGCTGCTCTACAGCGAAGTCGATGAACGTGTCGTGCAGAAGCTGCTGCAGGGGATACAGACCCGGCTGCCCGAAAGCTGTTACAGCACGGCGGGAACCGCGGAAATTTCCATGAAACGGGTGATCGAGAATGCCCTGCAGGTCCAGGGGGGGCTTCGGCTTGCAGGGGAGGGGCCGCGGAAGGTGGCACTCATCGGGCCGACGGGTGTTGGCAAGACGACCACCCTCGCCAAGATTGCCGCCGAGTATGCCTTGACGAAAAAGCACAAACTCGCCCTGGTGACCATCGACACGTTCCGGATTGCCGCCATTGAACAATTGAAAATCTATGCCAACATCATCGGCATTCCCGTGGAGGTGGTCGTGCATGCGGACGACCTGGCCCGCGCCTGCGACCAGCACCGCGACAAGGAACTGATCCTGATCGATACCGCGGGGCGAAGCCATCGCAACGTGGCCCAGATCCGGGAGTTGGAGACGGTGTTCCGGGGGAGCCGGGATCTGGAAAAACACCTGGTTTTGAGCACGACCACTGGACCGGCGGACCTTGCAGGCATTCTGCGGAACTTCAAGTCGGTGGGATATGACTACCTGCTCTTCACGAAGGTCGATGAGGGATGCTGTTTCGGAAGCATTCTGAGCGCGGTGCTGCAGACGGGAAAGGCCGTCTCCTATCTCACGAACGGCCAGCGGGTTCCCGAGGACATTCAGCAGGCCGACGCGGCCGATCTGGCCACACTGATTCTGGCGCCCCATCGAGTGCACCCCTCGCAGGTGGCGCCACGGGATGGTGCCCGGAGCGCATAGTTCAACAATCGGTCCCGCAGGGCGGGACCGTTCAGGGAGGAAGTCATGGACCAAGCGGGAACATTGAGAAAGATGACCCGGAGGGACGATGGAGGGAAAAAAGCGGCGGCACCGGGCGTGAAGGTCATCGCCGTGACCAGCGGCAAGGGCGGCGTCGGCAAGACCAATGTGGTGGCCAACCTGGCCTATGCGCTGGCCAGGCTAGGCAAGAAAGTCATGGTTCTGGACGCGGATCTCGGCCTGGGCAATCTCGACATCCTTCTGGGACTCACACCCAAATACAACCTGACCGATGTGATCTGTAACCGCAGAAAAGTCCGCGAGATCATCGTCGAAGGCCCCGGCGGTATCAAAATCCTTCCGGCCAGCTCAGGCATCCAGGAGGTGACCAATCTGTCCAAGGGCGAGAAACGCAATCTCGTCGCCCAGATGGACACCCTGGAGGATGACATGGACTTCCTCCTGATCGATACGGCCTCCGGCATCTCATCGAACGTGATGTTTTTCAATGTCGCGGCTCACGACATTCTGGTGGTGGCGTCACCGGAGCCGACGTCCATCACCGACGCTTACGCGCTGATGAAGGTGATGTTCAAGAACTATTCGGAGAATCGTTTTCAGCTGCTGATCAATGGCGTCCGGTCCGAGTCGGAGGCGAAGGGCGTCTATAAGAAACTGTGCACGGTGGCCGATCGGTTCCTGAACATCACCATAGACTATGTGGGTCACATCGTGCAGGATCCGGTTCTGACGCGGGCTGTGCGGGAGCAGAAAGCCATATCGGAGTGCTATCCCGGCTCCCCCGCAAGCACCTGTTTCCGGCGGCTGGCGCGGGCCCTGTCCATACGGCACGGCGATGTCCATCCGAAGGGCAATATACAATTCTTCTGGAAGCGGATTTTCCAGGTCGCTTAAACGAGGTGGCGGATGCAGAAAGCGCAAAAAGCATACAAAAAGGCGGCCAGCGAGTTTGATCCCGCCAGACGGGATGAGATGATTGAGGAATTGGCGCCGCTCATTAAGTTTATTGCCCACCGTCTGTCATTGCGCCTGCCGTCCCATGTGGAAATGGACGACCTGATCAGCGCCGGCGTCATCGGGCTCATTGACGCCATCGAGAAGTTCGACCCCACGCGGAACATTCTCTTCAAGACCTACGCGGAGTTTCGAATCAAGGGGGCCATGCTGGATGATCTGCGCGCCCAGGACTGGGTGCCTCGCTCCATACGCCAGAAGGCGGCCGTTCTGGAGCGGGCCTACGCAGAAATCGAACAGCGGGAGGGAAGACCGGCCACAGACGAAGAAGTCGCGGGGGCCCTCGATATGGCCATGGAAGTCTTCTATGACCTGCTGAACAATGCGCGCGGGCTGTCGCTCATCAGTATCGACGGTGCCGAGGATGAGATGACCCTGAACAAACGGGTACTCGAATCCCTCACCAGCCCGGCCGAGGACAACCCCTTTCACCAGTTCCGGCGTAAAGAGCTCAAAGAGGTGCTGGCCCGTGTCATCGATCAGCTGCCGACCAAGGAAAAAATGGTCGTCTCCCTCTACTACTATAACGAGCTGACGATGAAAGAGATCGGCAAGGTGCTGAATATCACTGAATCAAGAGTCTCTCAGATTCACACCCAAGTGATGCTGCGCCTGCGGGGGAAACTCAAGAAGATTTATGGATAGCCCGGATATTGCAAGCGCAAATCTATTGCAAGGCCCGATAGTCTGCCACAGGCGGTGTTACAGGAAACCTGCCGCGGCGCCCGGAGGTAATCTGCCGGGGGCACCGGCAAATTACCTGAAAAAGAACTCAAGTCCTTCCGTGCAGGCGCCGATAGAGGCCCCAAGAGGGCAGCCTCCGGCGGCAAGTCACCCGCCATCCCGCCCTCTTCAGGTGATTTAATCTTTGGGACAGGTGATGCATGATTGTTCCGAATCAGAATCCGCCCGATGTGATGGCGGCGCTCACGGGTGAAGACCCTCAGGTTGTGCGCTGCGCGGCCCAGTGGCTGGGTGCGTCCCGGGATGCACAAGCCGTTCCGGGACTTATTTACGCGCTGGGAAACAGGCATCGCGGGTGCCAGGAGGCGGTGATGGACGCGTTGGTGCAGATCGGGGGGGATAAAACTGTAGAGAGTCTGCTGCCCCTGTTGGCTGACGGGAATCCTCAACGGAGGAGTGCCGCCGGAGAGATCCTGGAGCGCATCGGGAGTCCTGCCGTCGTGCCCGTCACCCGGCTGTTGCGGCATGGGAACCCATGCGTTCGGGGCACTGCGGCCGACCTGCTCGGGAAACTGGGTGCCCGCGAGGCCGTCGTGCATCTGATGGCGCTTCGGGAGGATGAGAATATCAACGTGCGCTGCACTGTCTTCAGGGTTCTCGGACAGCTGGGCGACGCCGCTGTTTGCGACGGGATTCGGGGTTATCTCAGTGACCCCGAGGAGTGGGTGCGCTTTGCCTTGATGCATGCTCTCGCAGAGCTCGGAGACCGTGAGGCGATCCCCTTTTTCCTGGAAGCCCTGCAGGCCTCCGATGATGTGAGTTCCTGGGCCGCCGTGGAAGCCCTCGGCCGATTGGGCGTTCCGGAGGTAGTCCCACCTCTGTTGAAGATGCTGTCAAAGGTGCCGCCCTCGCTGCGAGATCATATCGTCTGCAATATCGTCCGCATTGCGGAAGCACAGGATTTCAATCTCTATCTGGCCTATGGGCTCCGGCGGCACGAAGGGGCTTTTCTGAGCGCCCTGTCGAACCCGAAGCCGGAGATACGGGAGGCGGTCGTCCTGGGCATCGGCCGATTCGGAGGACAGGCGGCAGTGGGGCCCATGCTTGCTTGCCTGGAGGCCGTTCCCTTCGGATGCGACAACAGTCTCGAGCCGGTCGTGGAAGAGGCGCTTTGCCGCATCGGTGAAACGGAGCCTCTACTGGCATACCTGCGGGGTCTGGCCATGCCGCTGCCAAAGAATAAGGAACGGACGGTCCGGATTTGCGGCCGGGTTCTGGGAAGTCTGCGGGCACGAAAGGCCATTGCGGTTCTGGTGCCGCTGCTTTGTACGGACTCGGCAGACGTGCGGCGTACGCTCGTGCGTGCCTTAGGAGACATCGGAGACCGGCGCGGCTGTGATGCCTTGATGGGAAGACTGCGCGACGGCACCGGCCATGTGCGCAGCGAAGCGGCCCGTGCTCTGGGGCGCATTGGGGACCCCTGTGCTGCGCTGCCTCTCTTCGAAGCCCTGCTACGCGAGTGCTACGGGGACGTGAAGGAATCATTGATGAGGGCTTTGGTGGGCCTGGGGGACGTGCGCATCAAGAAGCGCTTCCGCGCGCTCCTTTTTCATCCGGCGATCGAGATAAGGCAGCTGGCCATTCAATGCTTTGGTGCGATGGCGGACTGGAAGGACGGCCGTATACTCTTCGAGAGTTTGCAGGATGAACACGATGGCATCCGGCGGCAGGTGGTGCAAGCCCTGGGAAGGCTGGACCACCCGGGTGTCCTGGAGCCGCTGATCTATGCACTCAGCGACGAACATGAGGCGGTCCGAATGGCTGCCGTCGAGGCTCTGGCCGGCAAGCCGTCGGAGCAGGCGGTGCGGGGACTGATCTCATCGCTATACGATCCGAGCAGACGTGTTGCATACAAGGCTGCCGAGGCGCTGGGTTCGCTGGGGGATGCGTCCTGTGTGCAGCCGATGCTGAACCTGTTGCAGTGTACCGAAGACGTTCCCATGAAAATTGCCCTGGTCCGTTCCCTCCAGCAGGTGTCGGACCCCCGGGTGGAGAGTGTACTGGAGGAGATTCGGCGGGACCAGAATCCCGACTTGCAAGCACTCTTCGGTACATCACGATGTTAAGTTGACCAACCCGGCGCCGCGGCCGCGGATCCGCGTCAGGGGAGAGGATGTTGCCCTTGCTGTCTCAGAAGCAGTGCCACGGGCAGGTGGTGATTGACGACCGGTTCTTCGACCTGCTGCGCAAGATCATCCTGGAGCTTTCGGGTATCACGATTCCGGACAGCAAGCGGTACTTGCTGGAGAACCGACTGTCTCATCGACTCAGAGCGAGGGGTTGCAAGAATTTCGAAGAATACTACTATCTCCTTCATTATGGGACGGCCAAGGAGGAAGAGCGTGTTCGGATGATCGAGTGCATCACCACCAATGAAACTTTCTTCTTCAGGGAACCGGCGCATCTGCGGGCTTTTCGCGAGGAGATTCTCCCGGCGCTCATCCGGACGCGCCGTGCCGAGGCAGAATCGACGATTCGCATCTGGAGCGCTGCTTGCTCGACAGGAGAAGAGCCTTACACGCTGGCCATGCTGCTGCAGGAAATGGACGAAGAGCTCTCGGGCGTGCAAATTCAGATTCTGGCGAGCGATATCAACGAATCGGTGATCCGATCGGCCCGGCGGGGGATCTTCGGTGAGAATTCCCTGCGCCATCTCTCCCCGGCCCGGCGGCGGGACTATTTTGTTCCCGCCGCGGGTGGCATGCGCCTGCGGGACGATGTGAAGTCGGCCGTGCGATTCGCCAACCTCAACCTGATGGACCGGGAACGGCTGATGCTGTTCCAGGGAATGGACGTGATCTTCTGCAAGAACGTCCTGATATATTTCGACATGGCTGTGCGGAAAGAGGTGGTGGCCAATCTTTATGATGTGCTTGCGCCCCAGGGCATTCTGATGATTGGACAGTCCGAGAGTCTGCACGACATCTCTCGGTCCTTTCTTCCAGTGTATATGGGTGGAGCCGTTGTTTACAAAAAGGAATAGGAGCACCCCGGTTTGTCTCTGTTGACAAACGGGACATCCGGCCGGGGTCGAAGAGGACGGTCATGTTGAAGAAAATTCTCATCGTTGACGACGACAGCATCACTCGGAAATATATCGGCTTTATGCTGCGGGCCGAGGGATATGAAATCCTCACGGCCCGGGATGGACTGGAAGCCCTGGAAACCATCGGCCGGCGGGGAGTCGATCTGGTGATGACCGACCTGAATATGCCCCACATGGACGGGGCCGATCTGATCCGGCACTTGCGAGAAAATGCTGAAACGGCCGAGCTTCCAATCCTCATGCTGACCACCGAGGGGGATGAAGAAAGCCGCGACCTGGGAGTTTCCGCCGGGGCGAACGAGTATCTCATCAAACCGATCGCCAGGGATGTCCTGGCGGCGAAGGTGCGTGAATGGATGGAACGCCATGGGGAGGAAGTGCCGGCGCCGGGAGGTAAGAAGGAATGCTGAACCCGAATATGAAAGTTCTGGTGGTGGATGATTTCCCCACCATGCGCAGGATTATCAAGAACCTGCTCAAACAGGTGGGTTTTGAGAAAATCACAGAAGCCGAGGACGGCGCGCATGCTCTGACACTGATACGGGAGAATGCGATCGATTTCGTCGTAACCGACTGGAACATGCCTCGGCTCAACGGCATCGAACTACTCAAGACGCTTCGGGCGGACCCGAGCACCAAGAGCCTGCCGGTTCTCATGATCACTGCAGAGGCTGAGAAGGAGTGCATCATTCAGGCCATCAAGGCCGGTGTTAACAACTATATTGTAAAACCCTTTACGGCGGAGACTCTGAAAGAGAAGCTGGAGAAGATCTTTGTCGACTAAGCGCTGCTTTGGGTGGGCCAAACGCCCGCCAAACAGTTCCACCGGAGGACAAAATAATGCCGGATGAAAGAATTCCGGAGGACATGCAGGAAATCATCGAAGACTTCATCGTCGAGTCGCAGGAAAGTCTTGGAACGCTGGAGGCCGTGTTTGTCGACCTCGAAAAGGACCCGGGAAATTTGGAGCTGATCAATGCCGTCTTTCGGCCCGTCCATTCCATGAAGGGTGCGGCCGATTTCCTGGGGTTCAAGCAGATCGTAACCGTGGCCCACAAGGGTGAAAGTCTTCTCAATCTGCTTCGAAACGGGAAACTCACCCTGACCCCGGGTATCCTGGACGTGATCCTGGAAGCGGTCGACCTGATGAAGCTCCTCGTTCAAAGTATTGAATCGGACGGGGAGCAGCAGATCGAGATTCGCTCCACCGTCGATCGGCTCTCGGACATACTGAGTGGCGACAGTCTGCCGGAGACGGCCGCTGGCCCGGGTAACTCACCGGACGTTCCGGTGCCTGCCGAAGCCGAGGGGGTCGATCCGGGTCCAGCCGATGAGCCTGTGGCGAAAAAGGAGAGTCCCCGTTCTCCGGAAGCGGACGAGGTGGGAGGCGGCGGCGCAGGACCGCCCCCCCCGACAGCGCCATTGGCGGCCGCCGTTCCCGGGGCGTCCCTGGGTGCAGCCGGCGAGACTGGCGAGACTCCCGAGCCGTCGACCGCGTTAGCCGAGCCCGCGGAGATTCCGGGGACCGCCCGGGAGCAGACGATCCGGGTCGATGTGGACCGCCTGGATTCGGTGATGAATCTTGTGGGGGAACTGGTCCTGGCGCGCAACCGGCTCTTTCGGATCAATCATGGTATCGAGGCCCGCTACGGCAGTGATGAGCTGGTGCAGGAACTGCTGGACACCACGCTGCACTTGAGCGCCTTCACGACAGATTTGCAGCAGGCTGTCTTGAAAACGAGAATGCAGCCTATGCGCAAGGTCTTCAGCAAGCTGCCCCGGGTTGTTCGGGACACGGCCCGGAAGAAGAAGAAAGAGGTGGCACTGGAGATTGTCGGCGAAGAAACGGAGGTGGACAAATCGATCATCGAGGAAATCGGAAGCCCCCTGGTGCACCTGATCCGCAATGCCGTGGATCACGGGATTGAAATCCCCGATTTTCGCGTGATCTTCGGCAAGCCCGAAACGGGAAGGATCCGCGTGGCCGCTGCTTACGAGGGCGATCACATTGATATTCAAATAGAAGACGACGGCAAGGGGATGGATCCCGAACAGCTCCGGCAGGCGGCGGTTCGCAGGGGGCTGTTCGATACCGCGGACGCCGAACGCCTGTCGGACAAGGAGTGCCTGAACCTGATCTTCCATCCCGGTTTCAGCACGGCCGAAAAACTCACCAGCACCTCGGGTCGGGGTGTGGGGATGGATGTGGTGAAGGCGAACATTGCCAAGCTCAACGGGATTGTCAATGTGGAGAGCCGATGCGAACAGGGGACCCAAGTCAGCATCCGGCTGCCGCTGACCGTAGCCATCATTCAGGCATTGATGGTGGGAGTGGGCGAGGAAACCTATGCGCTTCCCCTGAGCGCCGTCATTGAAACCCTGAGACTCACCCGGCGGGATATTCAGTCCATCGATGAGCGGGAGGTGATTGCCCTGCGCGATGAGATCGTGCCGTTGGTGCAGCTGGCTCATGAGCTGGATATCCCCGACGCGCATGAAGAAGGGAACGAGTTTGGTTATGCCGTTATCATTGGACTGGCGGAGCAAAAGCTCGGGCTCGTGGTGTCAAAGCTTTACGGCCAGGAAGAAATCGTGATCAAACCTTTGGGAGAGTACCTCAAGGGGACCAGTGATTTTGCCGGAGCCACTCTGACGGGCGACGGCAAGGTCATTATGATCCTCGACGTGGGGGCTCTCATGCGGCAGAAATCGGTGGCGTAACGGTCCGGGTCGCCGGCCGTATGACAGCAGGGAGAAGGCATGAGGAATTTGCCGGCGGGGAATCCTATCCGCATTCTGATCGTTGATGACTCCGTCTTCATGCGAATGGCGCTGCGACGCATGCTGGAGTCCGATCCCGCCGTCGAGGTGGTGGGAGTGGCCAAAGACGGGGTCGAGGCACTTGATCAGGTCGAGGCGTTGCGGCCGGACCTGGTGACCCTTGACATTGAGATGCCTCGGATGGACGGGTTGACCGTGCTGGAGAAGATCATGTCCCGGTCCAGCCTGCCCGTGATCATGATCAGCTCGCACACCCAGGAAGGATCCCGGGCCACGCTGAGGGCACTCGATCTGGGCGCCGTCGATTTCATCCCCAAGTCGACCGACGGCTCCCTTATCGGAGCCGACGCGATGGAGGGTGTCCTGCTTGAAAAGGTCAAAGCCTGTGCCGCGTCTCAGGTACGGCCCCGTTGGGAGGAACCGTCACCACCGCTGCATCGGAGAACGTCCGCGCAGGGCCCTCCGGCGCCGGGGCCGATCGACGTGGTGGCGATTGGCGCGTCCACGGGAGGACCCAGGGCACTCAAGGAGGTGATCTCTCGGCTTCCCGGGGATTTCCCGGCGGCCGTGCTCATCGTACAGCATATGCCCCAGGGGTTTACCCGCACTTTTGCGGAACGGCTGAACGAAATCAGCGAGGTCATGGTCAAAGAGGCCGAGGAGGGAGATGCAATCGTTCCCGGAGGTGTCTTGGTGGCCCCCGGGGGGCAGCACCTGCTGGTCCGCACAAGAGCCTTCGGCGGCCCCGTGGTTCGTCTGACGCAGCATCCCGGGAACTTGTCCTATCGTCCATCGGTCGACGTCATGCTCTGTGCCGTGGCCGAAGTATTCGGAGAACGGGCCCTGGCCGTCATGATGACCGGGATGGGATACGACGGTCGGGAGGGGATGCGGGCCATCAAGAAGTTCGGTGGCCGAACGCTTGCCCAGGACCGGGAGAGCTGCGTGGTGTTCGGGATGCCGGGGGCCGCGGCAGCCATCGGGGTGGTGGACCAGATGGTACCGTTGTGGCGTCTCGCGGAAACGCTGGTCGGTGTGGTGCTGGCCGCAGAGCCGGCCTGAACGGAGGTGGCGGATGCGGAGTAGGATGCGACTGAAAATCAGACAGAAAATGGCGGGGCTAACGGTCGTGCTGTCACTGGGTATCCTGTTGATGGGCGGGCTGGCTCTCATTTTCGTTCATGAGCTGCAGTCGGCGCTGATTCAAGATCACCGCCGTGACGAGACGCTCGAGCTGAAGCACCGCATGCAGTTTGCCGCGCTCCAGGTGCAGCAGTTTCTGACGGATGCCGCCCTGACGGGGTCTGAGGAGGCTGTTGCCGACGGCGAGAGATGGTTCGGCCGCTTTCTGGAGATGACCGATGAGATCGCGGGGCTGATGGGGCAGACGCATGGGCGGAAAATCAGTGGACTGCAGAAAACCATTCGGGAACACCACCGGCGGGGCGAGGAGATGGTTCGGGACTACCGCGCCGGTGACCGGGCGGCGGGTCTTGCAAAAATGGACGCATTCGACCGCAAGGCCCTTCAGATTACGGCACACATCGATCAGATTTACGGACAGTTTCAGTCTGGGAGTCTGGCGGAGATTGAGGCACTTCGCGGGCGGGTGGAGAGCTTCGATCTGGGGATCATCGTCTGCAGTCTTGGTTTCCTGCTCTTTGCAGCAGCGACGGTCACTTATCTGTCCAGAACCTTACTCCGGCCTCTGGGCCCCCTGGTGCGCATGATCCGTCTGCTGGCTTCCGGCGATTTTGCCACCGACGTACCTGTCGCCAAGCGGGGAGATGAGTTTCAGGATCTCTACGAGGATTTACTCAAGATCAGGGGCAATCTGGGAGACATTCTCCAGGGGATAGTGGAAAATGGGACGCAGGTCGCTTCCGCGTCAGAACAGTTACAGGTCACGTCAACTCAGATCGTTGAGGGGATGAGAAGGACGTGTCGTTCAGAGGAAGAGATGGCCGCCTCGGTGGCGCAGTTGAGTACCAGTATTGACGATGTCGCCCGTTATGCTCAAAATTCCCTGGTGGCTGCAGAGGAGATGGTCACTGTCAGCGGGGACGGTCGCGACCAGAGCGACGAGGTGCTCCACTGCATGAACCAGATGGCCACCATCGTTCAGGAAGCATCGGCTCTGGGAGCCAAACTGTCCCGCATCAGCCAGGAAATCGGGGGTTTTACCAAAGTGATTGATGACATCATGGAACAGACCCAGCTTCTCGCTTTCAATGCTGCCATCGAGGCGGCCCATGCGGGAGAGCAGGGACGAGGTTTTGCGGTGGTCGCCGAGGAGGTGCGAAAACTTTCGGAGAAAACCTCCAAGGCAACCCAGGGTATTGCAGAGATCATCGAGCAGATCCAGGGGGACAGCGGGGACATGGTCGCCACGCTTTGTGAAGGCATGGAAGTCATGGAAGGCGCGACGGTCAAGACCCGTCAGGCCCACGAAGGATTGGGCCGGGTCATCGATAGCGTCTCTCAGGTGAAAACGATGATCCAGCAGATTGCCGCCTCTGCCGAGGAGGAGAGTCGAACGTCCACGGAGATCACCCAAAGTGCCCGGGAGATCGCGAGGCTGAGCCGTGAGGCCGTTCAGGGCGGTGAGGAGTCCTTGAATGCCTGCAGCGATCTCAGCCGTCTGGCTGCGGCGCTGGAACACCGAATGTCTCTCTTTAAGGTTTCGTCTTCGGCAACCTGATACGAGGAGGTGAAGAAACATGCCAGCCACCATGCAAGAACTGATTACAAAAACCTGCGATCTTCCGGCCGTTCCGGATGTGGCCAACCGGGTCATGCAACTCCTGGCGGACCCGGACAGCACGCCGGAAATGGTCTGCAAAACCATTGCCTCGGACCAATCGTTGACGGCCCGTATCCTGAAGATAGCGAACTCGCCCTTCTACGGGTGTCTGCGGACCATCAACAACCTGAAGTCCGCGATTGTCATCATCGGATACAGTGCCGTTCGCAGTCTGGTCATCGCGGTCTCCACACGGGAGGTCTACAAGAACTTCGGCCTGACGGAAAGGATGTTGTGGGAACACTCGGTGGGGGTGGGGATCGGATCCCACCTGTTGGGCAAAGAGGTTCGACTCTCCAAACTGGACGACGTCTTTGTCTGCGGCCTCATGCATGATCTCGGCAAGGTGGTCATGAACAACAGTGACCCCGACCGCTATCGCAGGGTCATGGAGGGTATGTATAACGAGGGGGGAGAATCCCTCGAGGTGGAGCAGGGGGTTTTCGGCTTCTCCCACCCGGAGGTAGGCGCCTTGGTCGTGCGCAAGTGGAACCTGCCGGAAGAGCTCGAACAGGCGGTCCGGTTTCATCATGACATCGATCAGCTCGCCGGGCAGGACAGCTACCTCCATTTGCTGGCTTCCATACTGAGTCTCTCAGACACGATCTGCCAGCGATTGGGGATCGGAAGCCGCGGGGTCGACAACAGCATCACCGTCCAGGACAGCCAGGCGGCGAAGAATCTGGGGCTGTCCGGGGACCGCCTGGATGCCCTGATGGCGGCTGTCGAGAAAGCCTACAATGAGGAAAGAAGTAATTTCGGGTAGGCCGGGGATGCCGTGCAGGAGTGCACAATGGAACTGGTAACAGACGAAACCAAACCGTTGTATACCATCCGGGTCGCTTCGGAGCTGTCGGGGGTGTCCCCTGGTACCATTCGGGAATATGAGCGGCAGGGCCTGCTCCGGGTCTACCGGCGACCGCAGAGCCGGCACCGGCTCTTCTCCGCTCTGGAGATCCGCTGGATTCGGCAGGTCTGGGACCTCCTGCACGAAGCAGGATTGAATGTCGCTGGGATTCGTCGGCTCCTGCAGGTGGAGCCCTGCTACAAAGTGATCAAATGCGCAAAGGAAGTCCGTGCCGGTTGTCCGGTATTCCGGGCGGCATGCCTGCCGTGCTGGTCTCACGGAATAACACCGTCCTGCTGCGAAAGCAGCGGCCGCAACTGCCAGGCTTGTGCGGCCTATCTGCTGTCCCATCAGAACCCGGCGCTGTCGGGCAAAGGCCGCAGGGTCGGTTGTGAACCGTCGCACGACAGGCAGCAGGACTGAAAGCGCCGCCGGTCCCCCCGTTTGCGTGGGCAGGGGCAGCGCCTGATAGAGGTAGGAGAAGAAGCGATGTCAGTGCAAGTCATCGGGGACGAGGCAGAGAAGATCGCCCGGATTCAAGTCGTTTCCTTTTACGTGGGCAACGAGGAGTACGCTCTCGAAATCCATGGCGTCCAGGAGATCATTCGTCTGCAGGACATGACCCGAGTGCCCAAGACGCCGCCCTCCCTGAGCGGAGTCATCAACCTGCGCGGCCAGATTGTCCCCGTCATCGACGTCCGGGCCCGCCTTGGCATGAGTGCCCGGGACAGCGGAGGCGATCCCAGAATTGTTGTGGTGACCCATTCGGGCAAGACCGTCGGCCTCGTCGTGGATCGGATGTCGGAAGTCCTGTGGGTTGCGGAATCGTGTCTGCTTCCCCCGCCCGTCACGAGCAGCACCCACGGGCACCACGAAATGATCGAGCAGGTGGCCAAGTTGGGGGAGCGACTGTTGATCTTTCTGAATCTCGAGAAAGTGCTGGGCGCCGATGTTGCCCGGACCAGCTAACCCGGATATTGCATGAGTCAATCCATTACGAGGCCGGACTTGTCGCGGCGTAGCATTCTGCGAAGACGGATAGTTTGCCATATGAGGCGTTACGGAAGGTTTTCTGATAGATCTTCTGCGCCTTGCCTGGGGTGCCTCCAGGACCCTTGGGGCCTCTCATGAGGATCACGCATGCCATATCCAGGCTAAACGTACCCGCCCCGGGCGGGAGGGGGGCGAACTCCGGTGCCGGGGCCGTCTTCTGAGTGAGCCGACCGTCTGCGAAAGGAAGCGAGAGACGTGCTGAAAAAGATAGGCATTGATGAGCTGACCGTGGGAATGTATGTGGAGAAGGTCGACCGCTCCTGGCTGGAGATTCCCTATTTCCGCAAACATATCCAGTCTTCCGACCAGATAGAAACCCTCCGGAAATTCAACGTACAGGTTCTTCATATAGATACGGATCGGAGCACACCGGAGGAGGCGACGTCTGATGGAGAGCGGCCAGCGAAGACCTCCGGGGCACCGCGCGGGGATGAAGCAACTCCTGTAGGGGAAGCGAAGCCCGGCGGCAGGGAGGGCATCTTCGACGCCGAGAAGGTGCAGGTGTGCCGCGCCTTTCAGAAGCGGGCCGTGCAGTGCGTCAAGAAGGCCTTCGCCGCATTGGCAGCGAATGAGCCGCCGGATATGGAGGACGCGGGGGTGGTGGTGGAGGGACTCATCGATCACATGGCCCGGGACACGGCAATCTTGACGACACTGGCCAAGCTGAAGGCTTACGACGACTACACATTTACGCACTCCGTCAATGTGACCATTTTCTCCCTCATTATCGGCAAGGCCCTTCAGTACACCCGGAGTGATCTGACCAAACTGGGCCTCGGCGCCATGTTTCATGACATCGGCAAGACGCGAATTTCGAACGACATTCTGAACCAGCCGCGCCGGCTGGAGCCCCACGAGATGGCTCAGGTGCAGAAGCACCCGCTCTTCAGTCTGGAACTTCTCCGGGAGGTGACCGGCATGAGTGTGCACTCTCTCAGGGTTTCTCTGGAGCACCACGAGCGGGTCTCGGGGAAAGGGTATCCCCGGGGGCTCAAAGGGGCGAACATCTCCGAATTCGGCATGATCTCAAGCATCGCCGATGTTTACGATGCCATGACCACGGACCGGGTTTACCAGAAGAAAGCCCAGCCCCATTCCGCACTGGCCAGGATCTATGCCATGGCCAAGGAAGACTTCAATGTGGGGTTTGTCGAACGTTTCATTGCAAGGCTGGGTTTTTATCCGATCGGGTCGGTGGTGATCCTCACCTCCGGAGAGGTGGGGATCGTCACCGAAACCCATCTGGACCATCTGCTGTGTCCTGTGGTGATGCTGCTGCTTGACCGCACGGGCCAACGGCTCCGTTCCCCGGATTTCGTGGATCTCCTGTATGACCGGGAAAAGCGCCGTGTAAAATCGGTGGCGGGTCCCTCCCAATACGACCTTTCGGTACAGGATCTTTTGCAGCTTGGGTGACAGCGGCCGGGTCATGGGAATGGGGCGTTATAGCGTGTGGGGAGGGTTGATCACATGAGTTTCACTCTTCGAATCCGAGGCATGATGTCCCATGTGGGGATGGGGGTGCTGCGAGCCGCCAGGGGGCAGTCGGGAGTTGAGAAACAGGATCTCGTCTCCGAGCGCTCCGTGAGGCAGAGAAAACGGCGTCGCAAACGCCGTCCCCCACTCGATCAGAATCCGCTGACAGGCGACCCGTCGGAGCCCGACGGAACGAAATGCCGACCCGATGAGGAGCGCCGGGTGGACATAATCATCTGAGCACGGCCTCCCATGTCGTGGCACGATCGTTCTAACGGTGCGCCCCGTGGATGCCCGCCGCAAGTCCAGCCCGGGCTTGCCTCGTCCCATTCATCATCCGCGCCTTCATAGATACGTCTTTCCTGTTGTCATGCCAGATCTGGTCATGCCACACCCCGTGGGCGAATATGCTTGACACGTTACTTTTAAGGTTATATTATAGATTTACATTGTAAGCATCCGAAATATTGAGGGTTTTGGATGGCAAGCCTCCCCCTAGACGAACTCAGTCAGAAAATTCGAGATGTAGTCGATCTGGTTTCAGCTCTGCGGATTGAAAACGCTGCGCTGCAGGGCGATCTGGCCGAAATCCGGCGCCGTCTTGCCCAAAAGGAGCGCAAGGGGCCGGTATCTAAGGCCGATTCGGAGACCGGGACCCGTCTACGCAGGGAGTTGTCGCAGCTTCGTAAGGAGCGCAAAATGGTCAGACGAAAGGTCTCGGATGTCTTGAAGAAACTCGAAGCGGTGCAGCTGCAGGATGCCACCGTTCAGCCCGAACTGTTCCTGGACGATTAGGGGCGCCCGCCGCAGTGGGTCTGCCGATTGTGGCAGAGGAGCCGAATCCTTTCGGCCGGGTTCGATGATATCCCGGAGGGGATCCATGGCCAACCAAGTCAATGTCAAGATTTTCGGGCAGGATTTCACCATCAAGGGAGAAGATCCCCCAGAGTACGTTGAAAGTCTTGCCGAATTCGTAGACAAGAAGATGCGGGAAGTGGCTTCGGCATCTTCGGTGATTACGTCGCACAAGGTGGCCATCCTGACGGCCATCAATATCGCCGATGAGCTCTTCAGGCTCCGACAGGAAACCGGCGAGGGTCCGGAAGACCTGCAGCGGGCAGCGTCAGAATGGCTCGAATCCCTGGACAAGGTATTGAAAGACAAGTAATCGGGGCTCTGCCAAAAACGGACGGCCCCGTTGTTTTATCTATTGACTTCACGGTCCTTCCTGCGGTATATATTGAGCGGAACAAGAAGTCGGCAGGCATAAGTATCCCCTGCCTTACAGGTGATGATCGGATGTGTTTTGAGCCAACACATTTTTGAAGGGGAACTAGCTCTGAAGATGGTGTGCATGCCCACCTTTCGGGGGGAAGCCTGAAGTCTTTAATCATAGTTCCCACCTGATTATCAGGTTCAAAAAATATCGGTCACACGGTAAGGCGGGGGGCTTTTCACATAGAGAAAACAAGAGTCTTAAAGTCCAAGTAGGATTCTTAGCAACGCGAGTAGCTGACACGAACTGGCAAGCATCAAAGCCTGAAGGATGCGTGGAGAGGGATTGGCGGCGATTTCTTTGAGAGCGCCGTAATTCCGGGAGACGAACAACAGGGACGGGAAACGTAAATATAATCAGTGCAGAAGCATTGCAAATATGAAGATGATGGCAAGATATTTTCCTGAACGAGCATGCCGGTACGGTCAAGGTTTTTGGAGGCAAGAGGGAGTTGACGTCGGCCAACAAACCTGCGACGAAAGGTCCGGTGCCTGCTGTTTCCAACCCTGTTCTGTCCTGCTTTCCTGTTTCATGACCCGCTCCTGCCTGTCGGCATTTGCCTGACGGCATCTTTCAAAGGCTCTGAAAGACGGATGCCCACGCAGCGCCTGGTTGTGTAACCATCCGTGCATGCCCCAATCTCCAGAGTTGTCGGCTGACCGCGTCTATATTCTCATTGCAAGAGAAAATACCCGGGGGAGACGAGGCAAGCCATGGAGCTCTTTCCGCAAGAGATCCCGGATGATCAGGATCAGGGGGCTCCGCTTGCCTGGCGGATGCGTCCCCGGTCTCTGGACGAATTCGAAGGACAGCACCACCTGCTCGCACCGGGAAAACCACTCCGCAAGGCCATCGAGGGAGACCGTCTCTCGTCTCTCGTTTTCTATGGGCCGCCCGGAACCGGCAAAACAGCACTGGCCTATCTGATTGCCCGCCGCACCGGCAGTGCCTTCGCTGTGTTGAACGCGGTGACGGCCGGTGTGGCCGACATCCGCAAGTGTGTTTCGGAGGCCGCGGCCAGGCGGCATCGGGATCAGCAGCGGACGATTCTTTTCATCGATGAGATTCATCGCTTCAACAAAGTCCAGCAGGACGCCCTGCTTCCGGACGTGGAAAACGGCAACGTCACGCTGATCGGCGCCTCCACGGAAAATCCTTTCTTTGCTCTGATCCCGGCACTCCGTTCCCGCTCTCAGATCCTCGAATTCAAACCACTAGACCGAGAAGCACTGCTGCGCATCGCCCGACGGGGCTTGGCGGATTCGGTGAGAGGGCTTGGCCGGTTGGGGGTGCGGATGGACGAAGACGCACTGGATTACCTGGTCCGACTGGCCGACGGGGATGCCCGAAAGCTGCTGAACACTCTCGAGATTGGTGCCGAGACGGCGACACCGACACCCACGCAGGAGGGTGTCGTGTTTGATCTGGCGCTTGCGTCGCAGGTCCTCCAGAAGCGAGCCCTGCAGTACGATAAGGACGGCGATGCCCACTATGACACGGCGTCAGCCTTCATCAAGAGTATGCGCGGCTCCGATCCCGACGCGGCGGTCTATTATCTGGCCTGGATGCTCGAGGCTGGGGAAGATCCCCGCTTCATTGCGCGACGGATCGTCATTTGCGCTTCAGAGGACGTCGGCAACGCAGACCCTCGGGCGCTGCTGATCGCGGAAGCTGCGCTGCGGAGTGTGGAACGGATCGGAATGCCCGAGGCGAGGATCGTGCTCGCCCAGGCGGTCACATACATTGCCACGGCGCCGAAGAGCAATGCGGCCTATCTCGCCATTGAAGGGGCCCTGACAGATGTTCGCTCGGGAGAGAATTTAATCATTCCGGCCTTTCTCAGGGATGCCAGCTATCGGGGGGCCGGTGCCCTGGGCAGAGGGGTGGGGTATCGGTATCCCCACGACTACCCGGGACATTTTGTGGCGCAGAAGTATCTTGCCGAGAAACGGGATTATTACCGACCGTCGGACCAGGGTTATGAAAAGAAACTGCAGGAAAGACTGAGGATGTGGCATCAGAAAGAGCCCGGCGGATTTCACAAGCAGGCGGGCTCCTAGAAGTCGAGCGCCCCTGTGGCGCTCCTGTGCAGAAAACCTCCCAACATTGCGATACGATAGAAGGGGGTGGCGACCATCAAACCAGAAATGCTAAATGTCATATGGGCACTCCTCGCGGGGATCGTCGGAATATTCGCAGGACTGCTCATCAACAGGAAGGTGCAGCAAAAGGGGATTGACAACGCCAACAGGGAGGCGAACGCCATTGTGGTGGACGCGCAGCGTCAATCCGAGCAAATCCTGAAGGAAGCCCGGGTGGAGGCCAAGGAGCATGTCTATCAGGCACGGTCCGAGTTCGAGAAGGAGACGAAAGAAATTCGTTCGGAACTCAAGACCCGGGAAAACCGGCTGGCCCAGAAAGAGGAAAACAATGAGAAGCGCTTTGCGCTGATTGAAAAGAAGGATATGGAGCTCAAAGGGAGGGAGAAAGGGCTCGGCAAGCTGGAGCAGCGTGTTCAGGAAAAAGAGGCGAAATACAACGAGGCTTTGGCCGAGCAGATTCAGCGTCTGGAGAAGATCTCGGGCATGTCCTCGGAGGAAGCGAAAAGAATGCTCATGAAGAGCCTCGAGGAGGAGGCCCGATACGAATCGGCCAAGACCGTCAACCGGATCATCGAGGAAGCCCGGGAGGGTGCCGAAAAGGAGGCCAAGAATATTATGGCGCTGGCCACCCAGCGGTGTGCCGCCGATTTCACCTCCGAGATGACGGTGTCCGTCGTGAACCTTCCGAGCGATGAGATGAAAGGAAGGATCATCGGACGGGAAGGGCGTAACATCCGGTCCCTGGAGGCTGCGACGGGCATCGATCTGATCATTGACGATACGCCGCAGGCGGTCATTCTCTCCGGCTTCGATCCGGTGCGACGGGAAGTGGCGCGCCTCTCTCTGGAGCGGCTGGTGAGTGATGGGCGCATTCATCCGGCCCGCATCGAGGAGGTGGTCCAGAAAGTCGGTAAGGAAGTACAGCAGTCCATCAAGGACGAAGGGGAGAAGGTTGCGCTGGATGTGGGCGTCCTCAGTGTGCATCCGGAGATCATCAAGCTGATCGGGCGTCTCAAGTATCGGACCAGTTACGGTCAGAATATGCTGAACCATTCCACCGAGGTGGCCCACCTCTGCGGGGTGATGGCCTCTGAGCTGCAATTGGACGTGGCGCTTGCCAAACGGGCAGGGCTGCTTCACGATATCGGCAAAGCCGTGGATCACGAAATGGAAGGCACCCACTCCTCTATCGGTGGGGATCTCGCGAGGAAGTACGGTGAGGATCCGAAAGTCATCAATGCCATCGCGTCTCACCACGACGACATCGAAGCCATTTGTCCGGAATCCGTCCTGGTCGCGGCGGCGGATGCCCTTTCGGCTGCTCGGCCTGGCGCGCGCAAGGAGAGTCTCGACTCCTATCTGAAGCGGCTGCACCAGCTGGAAGAGATTGCCAATGCCTTCGACGGCGTTGAGAAATCATATGCCATCCAGGCGGGCCGGGAGATTCGTATCATCGTGGAGAACGATCAGGTTTCGGATGACCGGGCATCGATGCTCGTGAAAGATATCTGCAAGAAGATCGAGCAGGAACTGGCCTATCCAGGCAAAATCAAGGTAACGGTGATTCGGGAGAGCCGGTTTGTGGAGTACGCCAAGTAGGCGCGGGGCCCCCGTGCATCTCGGGCTCCCCTGCCTTGTGACCAACCCCCGCAGGAAGGCGAGGCGTGAAGATACTTTTCATTGGTGACGTCGTAGGACGGCCCGGGCGCCAGATTGCCGCGCGCCTTCTGCCCCGTCTGATCACTCGCTTCAACGTGGATCTCTGCGTCGCCAATTGTGAAAATGCTGCGGCCGGTTTTGGTCTCACACCGAAGGTTTACGAGCAATTGAAGGCCATGGAAATTGCCGTGATCACCTCAGGGAACCACATCTGGAACAAGCGGGAAATCTACCCCCTGCTCGACGAGCACGACGCACTGCTGCGGCCGGCCAACTATCCCGAAGGGGTGCCGGGCCACGGCAGCTGTGTGGTCTCCACTTACGCCGGCGAGCGGGTGGCTGTGCTCAATCTCATGGGGCGGGTTTTCCTGCACGCCCTCGATTGTCCTTTTCGGTGTGCTGAAGCGGAGGTGGCGAAGCTGCGAGAGGAGGCGGATGTGGTGGTTGTAGACTTTCATGCAGAAGCCACCTCTGAGAAAATCGCCATGGGCTGGTTTCTCGATGGCCGCGTGAGCGCCGTCCTCGGGACCCATACCCACGTGCAGACCGCGGACGCCGCCATTTTGCCGGGCGGCACCGCGTACATGACCGACCTGGGGATGACGGGTCCGCGCAATTCGGTCATCGGCGTGAACAAGGATATCATCATCGAGAAATACCTGTACCAGATTCCCAAACGATTCGACACGGCCAAAGGTCCCTCCATTCTCTCCGGTGCAGTGGTCGATATCGACGGCAAGTCGGGGCGGGCCAACAGCATTCTCCCCATTCGTATGGAGGATGAGTGAGTGGATCAGCCCAAGAAGGAGCAGCTGCCCGCCCAGCCGCTTAGCGTCCATGAGCTTGTCCGCGAAATCAGAGAGCATCTCGAGTACGAATTCACCTCCGTCTGGGTGACCGGGGAGATCTCCAATTTGAGAACCCCCCATTCGGGCCATACCTACTTCACCCTGAAGGATGCCGATGCGCAGATTCCGGCGGTATTCTTCAAAAACAAGAAACGCTACATACGCTTCGAGCCCGAAGACGGTCTGGAGGTTCTGTGCAAGGGGATCGTCACCGTCTACGAGGTGCGCGGGAGCATGCAACTGAACATCGATTATATGGAGCCGGTCGGGCTGGGGGCCCTCTACCTGGCCTTCGAGCAGATCAAAGAGCGGCTCGAGAAGGAGGGGCTCTTCGATCCGGTCCACAAGAAGAAACTGCCGCTGCTGCCGAGACGCATCGGGGTGATCACGTCGCCGACGGGCGCGGCCATCCAGGACATTCTGAACATCATCCACCGCCGCTTCGCCGGAGTGGAGATCCTCATTGCCCCCGTTCGGGTTCAGGGGGACTCGGCGGCGGGGGAGATCGTGGAGGCCCTGCAATCGCTGAACAGCCGGGGCGACCTGGATGTAATCATTCTGAGCCGCGGCGGCGGGTCCATCGAAGACCTGTGGCCCTTCAACGAGGATGCCGTGGCCCGGGCCATTTTCGCGTCTTGTATCCCCGTCGTGTCGGCGGTGGGGCATGAAACGGACTACACCATTGCCGACTTTGTGGCCGATTTCAGGGCGCCGACGCCGTCGGCGGCCGC
Source organism: uncultured Nitrospirota bacterium (assembly GCA_945786985.1). Lineage (GTDB taxonomy): Bacteria > CG2-30-53-67 > CG2-30-53-67 > CG2-30-53-67 > CG2-30-53-67 > CALZGC01. The sequence goes on from CALZGC010000161.1 coordinate 44,125, forward strand.
AGAGCTGGTCGTGCAGAACAAGGCGGACCTGGTCTACCGAATACAGCAGCTTGCCCGCAGGCTTCAGAGCCAGATGGGCCATTCTCTGGAGCGTCTCCGAAGCAACATCGAACAGTTCGGGCGGCGACTCGTGACACCGGCCCAACGTCTCGGGATGCTGCAGCAGCGTCTCGATGACCTCGGCGCGTCCCTGTACGAGGCCGGCCAACGCCGGGTGTCCGCTTCCCGGGATCGTCTGGTGCGAAGACAGTCGGACCTGCGGCTGCTCAGCCCCCGCCACAAACTGCACCGCCTGCGAGAACGGCACGGGATGCTGCACGAGCGGCTGCGGCGGAGTTCCGACAAGCGGGTGAAGGGGGCACGCGATTCGATCGGCGCCCTTTCATCCCGGCTCCATGCGCTCAGTCCCCTCAATGTGCTTGCGCGGGGCTACAGCATTGTATACCGTTTGCCCGAAAGAGAGATCATTCGGGATGTGAAAAAGCTCAGCGTCCAGGACCGGGTCCGGATCCGGTTTCATCGCGGCGAGGCTGAAGGAACGCTCGATTTCATCGAGGAGGGTTGAACGCGCCGAATTTCTACTAAGTGACCGATCCTGCCTGAAAGTTCCCTCCCCACAGACACACACGAAACGTTTCATTGGAAACCCCATGCATGCACCCTGGGCAGACAAGCCGGATATACCCCGGGATCCGCGCACGTTCGAAGTGGCGGGGCTCCTCCTGATCGCCTGGATCCTCTACGGTATCGCCTGGTCTCTCTACGTCGGCACCGCCGGCCTGAGCCCCGGGGCGGCGCCGGATTCCGAGGACCCTCGGGCAACGATTCCCATTCGGGTGATTGGGGAAGTGCAGCGGCCGGGCGATTATAGCGCAGTGGCCGGTGCCACTGTTGCTGATGCCGTGGCATTGGCCGGCGGTCCGACCGCGCAGGCGGACCTGGACCGCCTGAACCTTTCGCAGGGGCTGCTTGACCGTTCGGCCCTGCGCGTGCCTTCCATCGAGTACGGCTTTCAGCCGATCGTGTACATGAATCGCAGTTCTGTGTCGGAACTGGTTTCTCTCTCGGGCATCGGCCCTGAACTCGCGGCGCGGATTGTGCGCGACCGTGAAATGCACGGTCCCTTCCGGACCGCCCGGGACCTGCTCAGGGTGCGCGGCATCGGTCCGAAAAAACTGGAGACCATTTTAGAGCAAGGGCTTCTGCGGGGATGGGGACGATGAAACGGTTACTGCCGGCCGCACTGGCTGCGTTCATCGCGGGGATTCTCCTGTCGGAGCAGATCGATGCTCCCGTGGCGCTTTTGATGGGCATCATTACGGTCTGTCTGGGAGCAGCGGTTTTGCTCTCGAGACTGCGGTACCGTCTGCTGCTCCTTCTGGTCGCACTGGGGGGTCTGGGGGCCGTGCTGTATCACCTGTCCATGCACAGGCTCCCGGCGGATCATATCCTGTTGCGAATGGACCCGTTGCAAACGTCGATCGTGACGGGTGTGGTCTGCTCCTTTCCGGAGAACAGGGGGGACCGGGTTTCGGCGCTGCTTGTCGTCCGGACGGTCGACGGCGTCAAGTCATCGGGGATCGTGCGGGTCACGGTTTATGCCGAGGACCGCAAGCCGAATGCGCAGGGGGTCCCCGGTTGGTTGCAATACGGCGAGTTCATCGAACTCCGGGGCCGGTTTCGTGCTCCCCGTAATTACCGGAATCCCGGCGCCTTCGACTACACCGCTTTCCTGGCAAGAAAAGGCGTGCGGGTGATCGGCTCGGTTTCGGAAAGGCGGGTGCGTCGCCTTGCCGGAAATGAGGCGAACCCTTTTCTGCAGCGCGTGTTTGAGTCCCGCCGGGCCTTTCACAGCTTCATCGACTCCCACCTCGGCCCGTTTCGAGGTGGTCTGGTCAAGGCCCTTGTGACGGGTGATCGCAGCGCCATCGATGGGGCGAGCCGAGACCGATTCGCCCGGGCCGGTGCTGCCCATCTGCTCGCCATCTCGGGACTCCACGTCGGCTTTGTGGCGTTGGTCTGTTACTCTTCTCTTGTCTGGGGCCTGCGGTGGGCGCTGCCGCAACGGCTGCTCGTTGCGTCCCGCCTCTGGACCATGCCGGACCGTTTGGCGTCCGCGGCGACGCTGATCTTTATCGTCTACTATACGCTATTTGTGGGGGCGCGAACCGCGGCGGTTCGTGCGGCCCTTATGATTGGTGTCCATCTCATGGCGAGAATCATGGAGCGGGGCCGGGACGGCATGCACAGTCTCTTACTCGCGGCCTTTTTGATTTTGGCTTGGCGGCCGGCTTCCCTGTTTGAAGTCGACTTCCTCCTCTCCTTCGGGGCGGTCACGGCCATGCTCTTCTATTACCGCCCCGCCGCGCCCGGGGATGTAGTGTCTTCCATCCCTGTCGAACAGGTGTCACCGGATGCGGACGTGGTCCGAGTCCCCTTGGAGAAATGGTGGCATCATGCACGCAGAGAGGGTCAGCGGCTCTCCCGCGTTCTCGGAGAGCTCGCTGTCATGACCCTTCTGGCCACGGCGGCGACGGCCCCCATCAGCGCGGCCGTCTTTCATCGGGTTTCCATGGTGGGCCTGGTCACGAACCTGCTATTCGTCCCGCTGACGGCGTTCTGGATCGTCCCCGCAGGGCTTCTTGCTTATCTGCTCCATCTGGTGTGGGCTCCGTTGGCAGTCCCGCTGCTTCACTTTGCCGGGATGGGCGCCGGTTTGCTGCTCACGGGGGTGACGTGGTCCGCTGCGCTCACCATATCTTTCATCGAAGTGGCACCTCCGGCGCCGCTGCTGATTGCGTCCTTCTATGGGGGGCTGGTTTTTCTCCTGGTGTGCGTACCCCTTCGCACCTCACGGCGGCTGATCTGCATCGGTCTGTTGCTCCTCCTTTTCATCGGGACCCTCACCTGGTCCGGAAGATGGCAGGCCGACGGCCGTCTGCACATGGGGTTCCTCGATGTCGGGCAGGGTGGGGCGACCCTGCTGGTCCTTCCCGATGCCACGACCGTCCTGATCGACGGCGGAGGCTCCTATCGTTCTTCGGCAAACATCGGGAAAAGGGTCGTCCGGCCGACTCTGCTGTCGCTAGGCCTCCGAAGGATCGATGTCATGATCCTGACACACCCCCATCCGGACCACCTGAACGGCCTGATAGGTCTGCTGGAGGAGATGCCGGTGGGGGAGGTCTGGGATGCCTGGGAGGCCTTTCCGAGTGAGGCCTATGGCAAGTTCAGGCGACTGATCGCCGAGCGGGGTATCCCACGGAAGTTCGTGATCCCGTCGGCAGAGCCCATTCGCTTCGGTTCCGTCGGCTTTCAGGTGCTCCACCGGGGAGAGGGCCGCGGCGCGGGTTCCAATGCGGAGGTGAACAACGACTCCTTGATGCTCCGGGTGGTTTTTGGCGAAATCAGCCTGCTCCTGACGGGGGATCTCGAGGCGAAAGGCGAGCAGCGCACGCTCAACCGGTGGGGTGAGAAAATCAGGAGCACCGTGCTGCAGGTGCCCCACCACGGGGCGGCCACGTCCAGTACCGAAACCTTTCTGGACGCCGTCCAACCGAAGGTTGCCGTGATTTCCGTGGGGCTGAACAATCGGTTTCGGCACCCTTCGCCGAAGGTTGTCGGCCGTTTGCGCTATATCCAACCGGAAACCCTGCTGCGCCGCACCGATCGGAACGGTTCCGTCTGGCTGCGAACGGACGGCCACGTTCTGCAGGTGCTGAGTGATCTTTTCTGAAACCCGCCCTGCGGCCCGGCTCACAGGGCCATTTCCCTTGACTTACAAGAGGTTCTGAGCGATAATTTGATCCACATTTGACGGCTTGACGAGACGTCCACCTGCTCCGTTAGACTTATCCTTCGTCGTTGCGGTGTACTGCTAAGTAGGCCTCATTGCTCGGGATTTGAGGTCCTGGCAGCGGGTGCTTTTTTCCGTGCCGTCTCAAGAACAGACCCGTTGCAAGACCATCACGTTTTCATGATCCGGAGAAATACCCATGGCTGAGAAGAGCTTCGAGGAGTCTCTGGGCAAACTCGAGGCCATTGTGGAGAAGCTGGAAGGCGAGGAACTTTCCCTGGAGGCGTCCCTCAAGGCCTTCGAGGAGGGGGTGCGTCTGACCCGGTTCTGCAACAAGAAGCTCACCGAGGCGGAGAAGAAGATAGAAATTCTCCTCAAAGATGCCGATGGCAATGAGAGGGTTGCACCTTTTGAAACCGGTTCCGATCAGTGAAAAGATGGACCTGAAGGCCTACCTGGAAGAGAAGCGCACGCGCATCAACGGCGCCCTGGATCGTTTTGTGCCTAAAGACCAGGAATATCCCCCCGATCTCCATCGGGCCATGCGCTACAGCCTCTTTGCCGGCGGGAAAAGGCTTCGCCCCGTCCTGACGATGGCCGGTTGCGAGGCGGCCGGCGGCGATCCGGAAGCTGCGCTGGTGCCCGCCTGCGCGATGGAAATGATCCACACCTATTCGCTGATTCACGACGACCTCCCGGCCATGGACGACGACGATTTGCGACGGGGCATGGCCACGAACCACAAGGTCTTCGGAGAAGCCCTCGCGATTCTCGCCGGCGATGGCCTGCTGACCCTGGCCTTCGGCATTGTCTCCGAACCGGCAGCCTCGGCTCTCACTGAACGGATTCGCCTTCAGATCGTGGCGGAACTGGCCCGGGCCGCGGGGTGTCGGGGGATGGTCGGCGGACAGTCCGTGGACATTCTTTCGGAGCACGCGCCGGAGATCGACGTGCCGACACTGGAGTACATTCATACCCACAAGACGGGCGCCCTGATTCGGGGGGCCGTTCGGATCGGTGCCCTGGCGGCTGGCGCCGGCGAGGAGACGATGACGGCCCTGACGCACTATGGGGATCGCGTCGGTCTGGCTTTTCAGATTGCCGACGATGTTCTCGATGTGATTGGGACGGAAAAGGAGTTGGGCAAGCAGGTGGGCCATGACCGCAAACGCGGTAAGAAAACCTACCCGGGGCTGTACGGCGTTGCCGAGTCGCGGGATCGGGCCCGGGAATTGGCAACGAATGCCGTGGCGGCCATCGGAAATCTGGGTTCGGGGGCCGAACCGCTCAGAGCCATTGCGCATTATGTTGTGGAAAGGGTGAACTGAGATGTACAAGTACCTGAACGAAATCAACAGTCCGGCCGACCTGAAGATCCTCGCCCCTGAGGAACTGCCGGCGCTGGCCGAAGAGATCCGGGACAGGATCATCCGCACCGTCTCGGAGAACGGGGGGCACCTTTCTTCCAGTCTCGGTGTAATTGAGATGACCATCGCACTGCACTATGTCTTTGACGCGCCCCGGGATCGCATTGTCTGGGACGTGGGGCATCAGGCGTATGCGCACAAGCTGCTCACGGGGCGGCGCGAGGCCTTTCAGACGCTGCGCCAGCACGGGGGCATCAGCGGGTTTCCGAACCGGGAGGAGAGCCCCTACGATACCTTCACCGTCGGGCACAGCAGCACCTCCATTTCGGCCGCCCTCGGAATGGTGGAGGCCCGGGACCTCAAGGGGGAAGACCATAAAGTTATCGCCGTGATCGGCGACGGCTCCATGACGGCCGGGCTGGCCTTTGAGGGGCTCAATCAGGGCGGCCATCTCGATAAGGATCTGATCATCGTCCTGAACGACAACGAGATGTCCATCGCCCCCAACGTGGGGGCCCTTTCTTCCTATCTGTCCCGCCATATGACGGGTGATTTCTACGTCAGCATACAGAAGATCGTCGAGAACGTGCTGCGGAACATTCCGGGGGTCGGCGAGTCCATGCTCAAAGTGGCCAAGCGTTTGGAAGACTCCCTGAAGGGCTTGATCGTTCCGGGGATGTTGTTCGAGGAACTCGGTTTCAACTATGTGGGACCCATCAAGGGACACCGGTTCGATCGTCTCCTGCAGACTTTCGAAAATGTCAAGAAGCTGCGCAAGCCGGTGCTCATCCACGTGGCCACGCAGAAAGGCAAGGGCTACCGCCCGGCGGAGGAGAACCCCTCGGTCTTTCACGGGGTGGGGCCTTTTGAGCGCACCACCGGAAAGCTCGTGAAAAACGATGAGGCGCCACCCGCCTACACCGAAGTTTTCGGAAAACTGCTGACCCGTCTGGCCTTTGAAGATGAAAAGATCGTGGCCGTATCTGCCGCCATGCCCGGGGGTACGGGACTGGAGCATTTTGCCGAGAAGTTTCCCGATCGGTTCTATGATGTGGGGATTGCCGAACAGCACGGGATCACCTTCTGCGCGGGGCTCGCCGCAGAGGGGTTCAAGCCGGTGGCCGCCATCTACTCGACGTTCCTGCAGCGGGCCTACGACCAGATCCTCCATGACGTCTGTCTGCCCGATCTTCCGGTGGCCTTTGCCATGGATCGGGGTGGGCTGGTGGGCGACGACGGGCCGACCCATCACGGCTGCTTCGATATCTCCTATCTGCGGCATATTCCCAATATCATCGTCATGTCGCCCAAGGACGAGAACGAACTGCAGCACATGATCAAAACGGCCCTGGACTGCCGGCATCCGGCGGCCATTCGCTATCCCCGGGGTGCCGGGGAGGGGGTCGAACTGGCGCCCTATCCGCGCACACTCAGAATCGGAGAGGCCGAACGGTTGAGCCTCGGGGAGCACGTGGCCGTCTTTGCTCTCGGTCAGATGGTGACCCCTGCGCTGCGGGCTGCGCGGCTGCTGAAGAAGGGGGGGATTCACGCCAGCGTGGTCAATGCCAGATTCGTGAAGCCCCTGGACGTCGGCATGATTCGCGAACTGGCGGCGGAAACCGATCGATTTGTCACGGTGGAAGAGAACGTCCTCATGGGAGGTTTCGGGAGCGCGGTCATGGAGGCCCTGGAGCAGGAGGGCTTGCACCACGTCCGTGTGCACCGGATCGGACTGCCCGATACATTTATTGAACACGGATCTCAGGCAATCCTGAGAGGAAAGTACGGTCTCGACGATGGGGGAATTGCACGCACGGTGGAGGAATTCCTCAGGCACGGCCGGCGGCAGGTCCGCTCCAGAACGGTGCATGGAAAAGCGGCGAATCGATAGACTGCTGGTTCTGCGGGGTCTGGCCCCGAGTCGGGAAAGGGCTCGGGCCATGATTCTGGCCGGATCGGTCGTCATCGGCGACCGAACCGTTGACAAACCGGGCACGCTGGTTTCCGATGAGGATGCTATCCGGATCCGAGGTGAGGTTTCTCCCTACGTCAGCCGCGGCGGGCAGAAACTCGAGGCAGCCCTCGATGCATTCGGGATTTCTCCTGCGGGGAAGGTCGCACTCGATATCGGCGCTTCCACCGGCGGGTTCACCGATTGCCTCCTGCAGCGGGGTGCCCGTTGCGTCCATGCGCTGGACGTGGGATACGGGCAGTTGGCTTGGGCGCTGCGGCAGGATCCCCGGGTGGTCTGTCATGAGCGGACCAACATCCGCCACGTGAAACCCGAAGCGTTTCCCGAGCCCTTTGATCTGATCACCATCGATGTCTCTTTCATTTCCCTGACCCTGGTCCTGCCGGTGGCGGTCACGCTGCTGGGTTCCATCGGCGAGGTGGTGGCCCTGATCAAACCCCAGTTTGAGGTAGGCAAGGGGGAGGTGGGTAAGAAGGGCGTGGTTCGGGACCCCGACAAGCACGGGATCGTGGTGGAGAAGATCGAACAGTTCGCGGTGAAGATCGGTCTGGCCCCTTCCGGGGTGATCGAGTCTCCCCTTCAGGGGCCCATGGGAAACAAGGAGTTCCTGATGCATCTCAAACGTCAAGCGTACCATGAGCCGTCCTGAACAGCATGACGACGCTTCTGTCCGACAGGCCCTGAGGCAGGTGGTGGGCGAATTGAAAGGCCGTCTGCATGCCCAGGCGCCTGAAATCCCTCCCTGGGTGACGGTGCAGAAAAAGGAAACAGGTGCTCCGCCCATTTTAGAGGAGGCGATGAGTCTCGAAGGGGTGCGGGAGATCCTCGGGGAGTGTACCCGATGCCGCCTTCATGAGAAACGGACAAAAATCGTGTTCGGGCAGGGCAACCCCCACGCCCGCCTGATGTTTATCGGTGAGGGACCGGGCGCCGACGAAGACCGGCAGGGCCTTGCCTTTGTGGGCAAAGCAGGACAGTTGCTGACCCGTATCATTGCAGCCATCGGCCTGAGTCGGGACGAGGTTTACATCGCCAATATCGTAAAGTGCCGTCCTCCGAAGAATCGGGAGCCGCAGCCCGATGAAATCGAGACCTGCCTCCCGTTTCTCAGGCAGCAGATCCGGGCCATCCGCCCCGAAATCATCTGTGCCCTCGGGGCGCCGGCGGCCAGGACGCTGCTCAACGCGAACGCGCCCATCTCCAGGCTTCGGGGAAGTTTTTACGATTTGGACGGCATCCAGGTGATGCCGACCTACCATCCGGCCTATCTCCTCAGAAACCCGGCGGAAAAGCGGCCGGTTTGGGAAGACATGCAGGCCATTCAGAAATTGTATGAGCAAGCACGGAAAGCCGACGGTGTGTCATGAAGAAGCTTCTGACCCTGCAGACCGAAGAACGGCGTGCTCTCAGGTACCTTTACGATCTGGACCGGGAACTTCCGGAGCTCTTCGGCTATCCGCTCCCCCGTCTCCCCCGGGGGGACGAAGTGGAAGGGGGGCAGGAACGGGTTTACGTTGAGTTCTTCCAGAGTCTGGGGGTTTTGCTCCGGGAATTTTTGCAGGAGATACATCCGCTGGCCGTTGAGGGGGAGCCGTTGGGCGGGCGGGAAGACGGAACGTACCGCGAACTCCGGGAGGCACTTGTTGAAGGGGCGGTGCAGGCCCTGCGCCAGGAGCGGCGAAACGGACTCTACAATCTTTTCTTTCTGGCACTCTCCAAGACGGTCAGCGAAGCCGCCTGTGAGTTCTTCTCCCAGGGGGGGCGGAAGCCCTATCACAAGTACCTCATCCATCCACTGTTGGCTTCCTTTTTGACCGGGGTGCATGAGGCGGCCCGGCGGCA
>CALZGC010000162.1 GCA_945786985.1 uncultured Nitrospirota bacterium
AAGAGCGGTCACTGTGCCATCTCGACCGCGCTGCTCGGCTCTCCCTGGGACCGGCACCTGCAGACCCTGCGGGACTTTAGAGACCGGTATCTGCAGACGAACGACATCGGCCGCAAACTGGTGCGCCTCTACGAGCGGCACAGTCCGGCAGTGGCTGAGCAGATCGAGCAGAATCCGCTGCTGAAGCAACTCCTGCGGATGGCCCTGATCCCGCTGATCGCCATGGGTGGGTTCATGCTGACTACGGGCCTGTCCTGGAGCGGGCTGGGAGCGGCGACGCTGCTGACGACGGCGGCTGCCGGCATGCTGACACGGCCCGCAAGGCGGCGAAATCTTGCCCGGAAGGCGTGACAGTGGCTGCTCACTGCCGCCTTAGGGTTCACCCCGTCCAATAAGCGCTCTTTCCGGCCCCTATCGGTACCTATGGACGACGCCATCGAGGCGGCTCAGGCCGGCCTCCCGCGCAGCTTTGAGCGCGCGGCGGTGCTCCTCGCGGGTTGGGCGCCTGTCGAGCGGTGGGTGCTCGCCGGCGAGATAGCACGGAGTGTACTGGTCCATGATGTTGGTGTAGGTGTCGGGCGAGATCTCCTCGGCCAGGAAGGCGACGATCTCCCGGGTGCCGGCCAGTCCTTCGGGCAGCACCAGGTGCCGTACCAGCAGGCCCCGTTGGGCGATCCCTTGCGAATCGAGAACCAGGTCGCCCACCTGCCGGTGCATCTCCTTCAGGGCCGCCCTGGCCACGGCAGGGTAATCCCCGGCTTTCGCATATTGCTCGGCCACTTCCGGATCGGCGAACTTGAAATCGGGCATGTAGATATCGATGACACCCTCGAGTAATTGGAGCGTCTCCAGGGCCTCGTAGCCCCCGCAGTTGTAGACCAGGGGGACGCGGAGGCCGCCTTCGATGGCGATCTCCAGGGCTTTGAGGATCTGGTATACCTGGTGGGTGGGGGTGACGCAGTTGATGTTGTGGCAGTCGTGCCCCTGCTGCAGCACCAGCATGATGTTCGCCAGCGCTTTACAGGAGATCAATCCTCCTGCGCCGGCGTGGCTGATGGTCCAGTTCTGACAGAAGAGACAGCCCAGATTGCAGTGGGAGAAGAAAATGGTGCCCGAGCCGCTGTGGCCTACGAGGGGGGCCTCCTCCCCGAAATGGGGGTTCCAACTGGCCACATAGGGCTGATGGCCTGTCCCGCAGAAGCCGACTTCCCCGGCCGTACGGTCTACCCGGCAGTTTCGGGGACAGAGCGTGCAGCTTTTCAGGATTTCTCCCGCGCGCTCGATCTTTTCCTGAATGGCTTCACGCGTCAGATTCAAATAGGCGGGAACGAAGCGCTTGTCGGTTTTTCCGTCCATTCTACCGAGATTCTTAGGGAAATCAGTCTAATGCCTGATAAGATCCTGGTTCAAGACTGCCGGTGGATCGAAATGGCCGTCTAGCGCTCCCCTATGAAACGGCTTTGCCGGCTGTCTTGCCCTCTACGCCCAGACTTCTCATCGGCCGAAATCCCACACAGCCCCCTCGGACAAGGCGGCGACCCGCCGCTCGTCTTCCAGAAGGCATGCAACTCGGCCGCGCGGGCAGGTCGGTTTGGCTCTTTTTCAGCTCTTACGGCTGGTCTGTGCGGTGAAGACGGAGAGGAGTTGGGCGACCCTGTTGCTCTTGCACTCGGGGCACGTCTGTTCTTCCAGTTCGTGCTCGTCAATGCTCAGGATCGCCGAAAACTCCTTGTCGCACGCTTCACAGCGGTACTCATAGGTTGGCATGACTGTCAATCTCCCCGGAGGCGGTGGCGCTCGACATCTGGCCTCAATTTATCTCCATCCGAGCCGATTGGCAAGTGCCGGCCGTCCACCGGGATTCGTTTGACAATGGAATCATCCATTGGTAGACTCTGGCCGCTTTCCGTAAGGATTCAGGATTCACCAAATTACTCTAAGGGACGGGGCAGGCTCGACAATCGGTGCCGAGGGTGTTCATTATGGCGTCGAGCATGTTCTAATGGAATGAGTCGCAAGAAGAAGGAGGAGAGAGGTATGAAGAGGACGCAAGCAGGTGTATTGATGGTGGCAGTGCTGCTGGTCACGGCATGGGCCGTGCCAACGGCACAGGCGCAGCGGATCAAGCACACCCACACGGGCATGTATCTGATGACATCCCACCCGATCAAGATTGAGACGGCATCGCTTTTGCCGGAAGGGATGGCCGCCCTGGACGCGGGTCTGGCCTTCGAATTCGACCGGGAGCTGGGCCGGCGGAATTACGACAACTTCCGTCTGGCGCCGATCGGTTTTCGTTACGGGGTCACGCCGTACTTCGAACTGGGGGCACTTTTCGGGTATTCCATCAATGATGAGGATGATCGGCTCGCTCCGGATGAGTCGGGTTTCGAGGGTTTCTCCCTTTTCGGAAAACTTGAGCTGAACAAATATGCCGCGCTCCGGGTCGGCGCCACCTTTGCCGGGGACGACGATATCGCTCCCTATCCCAACGATGAGCTCGACCTGTTCGGCAATCTGGCGCTGCACCGAAGGATGGGCCAGGGACTTCTCTACGGTGAATTCGGCTACACCACTCAGGGGGGAGACTTCGACAGCAGTGAGTATTTCAACTACGGCATCGGCTACAGCTATCCGATCGCCCATGCGGTGAGCGTCAATGTCGAGTTGGTGGGGGAGGAGGAGCACATTGGAACGTCCGCGAATACCCTTGATCTCTTTCTTGGGGTCAACGTACTGGCCATGAATCATCTCCGCCTGGCACCCTTCGTGACGTTCGGCGTAAACGATGAAAGCCCTGATTTGTCCTTCGGAAGTTTCCTTGAAATGCGATTTTAGCGTTGATATTGCATGAGTGATTGCCGCCCCCGGTCCGGTTGGGAAATCTCTCAGCAGCGACCGGGGGCAATAACCGTATATTGCTCTTTTCCTCCTCTCCCCCATATGAGGGGGGAGAGGATAAAGGTGAGGGGGCACGAATGTCATTTGCAACCTATTTAACCCGGAGATTGCTCCCTGTAGTATATTGCTCTGCATAAAGCCGCCTCGAGGGCCAGGGATAACATGACAAGAGGAAGAGGCCGGCGTGCGGAAGAAGCCTCGACGGCGCCGCCGCCGATCTATCTCATCTGTGAACGGCGCGCCGGGAAAGCTCAGATGAAGCAGCTTTCCGTCTGTCACCGATGTTCCCGGAGGGGCCGATGCGCCGCCTATCGCGCCTACCTGCAGCCCGACCTGTGGGGGGAGCAGGCGGTGGACCCGCGGCGGCCTTCAGAGAAATAACGCTCGTTGGCTTTGCCTGTAGGGGATGAGGAAGATGGCGGACCCAGCATCCGGAATCGAGATCCGGGTCGAATGCTACGCGGGCCATCGCGGCGAGGAGACACCCCGCCGGTTTCATCTGAAGATCCGGCCCATCGACGTGGTCGAGATTCTCGACCGCTGGCTGGCTCCTGATCATCGCTATTTCAAGATTCGGGGCGACGACGGCAGCACTTACATCATCCGTCAGGACATCACTGCTCAGCGCTGGGAGTTGCCGCCGGACAACAAAGCGGACCGGTGCGGTAGTGTATCGGATCGTTGAAGACAGCCCGCGGCACTGCAAAACCTTCGGAAGAACTTTGCTACGTAAGCCCCCGATCCGATATCGCTTACCACGAAACCAGGAGGATGCATCATGAAAAAGAAGGTACTGCTGATCATCACCCATTCCACTGACGATCCGGACCGGGCGAATGCCGCCATGGCGCTCGCCGCGTCGCTGATCAATGAAGATGCGGACCTGGCCCTTTTCTATATTTTCGAAGGGGTGAAAATGGTCCGCCAGGGGGTGGCGGAGACGATCGAAGGGCGAAACCTCACCCCGGTCCGGGAACTGTTCCCCATGATTCTGGAGGCGGGACTTCCCATGTATGCGTGCTCCGCCTGTCTCAAGACCTACGAGATTCCGGAGGTGGAAATGGTGGCGGGGGTTCAGATCGTCGCGGCGCCGAGCCTCGCGGCCGAGATCATGCAACGGGAAACGGTGACGTTCTGAGCTCGCCCCGGGCGACCCTAATCCCGGCCCGACCGGGCATCGGCCATCTCGTCGTGGATGTGGGTCTCCCCCCGGTAGAAACGGACCACGACCGTAAAGAGCAGCGCCGTGATCAGCATGACGCCGGTGAAAAACCCGTAGTAGGCGGCGCCGGCGAGGCTGCTGGTGCCGTCCTCGTTCAGGATGAAGAAGTTGACGGCGCTGGTGAAGAGGTTCCCCGCCGCTACGGACATCATGAAGAAGGCCATGACAAAGGATTTCATGGTCCGGGGCGCCTGAGTGTACGAAAACTCCAGGCAGGTGATGGAGACCATGACCTCCGCTGCCGTGAGCACCACATAGCTGAGAAGCTGCCACCCGATGTGCGGCACGGCGCCCTGGTCGATGCGGAACTGCAGCCACGTGGGGATGGCAAAGGCCACCGCGGTCAGGAAGAGGCCGATTGAAATTTTGCGCAGTTCATTCAGCGGGGTGACCCGTTGGATGGCCGGATAGATCCCGTAGGAGAATATCGGGATCAAAAGCATCACCAGCAGCGGGTTGGCCGCCTGAATCTGCGCGGGCAGGACCTCGAAACCGAAGATCCGCCGGTCCATCTGCTGCGCCTGCAGCACCCAGGCCGATCCGGTCTGGTCAAAGAGCGCCCAGAACATGGCGACGAAGAGATAGATGATGCAGAGCCTTCCCAGGACCCGAAGGCCTTCGCCGCTGAGCGCTTCCTTCACAAACCGCATGCCGCCGGGGGGGATATGAACGAATTTGGTGCGGCCCGCCCAGAAAACCAGCGTGGCCGCACCCATCAGGACGCCCGGTACCGCAAACGCGACGGAGGGTCCCCGGTGTTCCATGAGCCAGGGGGTGGCCAGCATGGAGAAGAAAGCGCCCACGTTGATGGCAAAGTAGAACCAGCCGAAGATGCGAGACAGGAGGTGCTGGTTCGTCCGTCCGAACTGATCCCCCACGTGGGCCGACACGCACGGCTTGATGCCGCCCGAGCCGAGCGCAATCAGACCGAGCCCGACGGCCAGTCCCATCCGCGTCTGATCCACGGCCAGGGCCAGGTGCCCGAGACAGTAGACGAGGGAAAGGGTGATGATGGTCCTGTATTTCCCCAGGAGTCCATCGGAGATCAGCGCGCCCAGCAGCGGCGTAAAATAGACGGCCGATACAAAGAGATGAAACCACCCCTTGGCCTCCGCCTCACTCATAAGATGGAGCGTGCCGTCCGCGTTCAGCAGATGCTGCGTCATGAACACCACCAGGATGGCGCGCATGCCGTAGAAGCTGAACCGCTCCGCCCCCTCATTGCCGATGATATAGGGAATCCCCGGTGGAACCCTGGGCGACGCAACCGGTGCGCTCAGATATTTTTTCCCGGTGGCCAAAGCCGACTCCTGAAAAAATTGGGTAGTGGCAGATTACCTGCACCGAGGCTCCCGGTAAAGAGAATTTTTCCAAAGAGAAGGGTGGCCGGTAGAGTGGACGCATCGGTCAGAAGGGTGCGCTCAGAGCATCTGCTCGAAGTCGCCGAAGTCTCGGGCCAGCAGCTCGGCCAGCGTTTCCGCCACATCGGGCCACAGGGGAAGCCCGCTGAAGCGAAAGAAGTTCGGATCGTAGGGGATGAAGAAGGGATTGTCCCGGGGCCGGCTCCGCTGGAGCCGGCGAAGAAGTGCGTGATGTGTGCTGAGGCCTGCGGCATCGAGATAGTACCGGCGTCGCGGCACCTTGACCACGACATGGAGAACCGGGCGGACGGCGCTCGCGAGGGCGGCGGGGGAGAGGCGATCACGTGACCAGAGGCGCAGTGCTTCCGCCAGCGTCCACGAACTCGGCCCGTGCCACGTTCCCTCAGGACTCAGCGCCAGCACGTTCGGCTGCTGGAGGAAGGTCGAAAGCGCTTCTCCCAGTGCTTCTAGTTTCTCAGGGGGATGGCCCATGGTATGGTGGCTTCGTCGTATTGGCGAGCGCTGGCCCGGGCATTGCGTGAGTGATCTTCAGGCAATATCCGGGCTGAACCCGACTCATCGCAGAAGCGCCAGGGCTTCTCTGCCGGAGATGCCGGCGTGCAGGCCGAGCGTGCCGGCCGCGTCCGAGACGGCCCGCACCGTTGCCGTGAGCATCTCGTCGTGGGTCTTCACCCCGGTCACGATTGCACAGGCCTCGCCGGTCTTATTGCAGGTTTCCACATGGATGTAACCGCAGGCCAGAAAGCCTTTCGGGGCTTTGACAATGAGCAGGGGCAGTTTCAGATCGATCCTCTCTTTTGACAACCCGGACCAGTCCATCCTCTCTCCCTGGGCGGCAGCCCATCCGGCCGCGCAATAGATCGTCTTATGCAATTTCCGGCTTAAACCGTCACGTCCGGCGGAACGGTAAAGGCCCGCGCCCCGAGCTCTTTGTCGATCAGATAGATCCCGCTGGGAGCGTCCTGGTTGAGCTTCAGGTTCTGAATGACCTCGTCCGCCGATGCCTCTTCTTCCACCTGCTCGTCGATGAACCATTTGAGCAGACTGCTGGTGGCATGATCCTTGAGTTCCAAGGAAAGATCGGCCATGCGATGGATCCGCCGGGTCACTTCCTGTTCATGTTTCAGCGCATCCTCGAAGGCGTCCAGGGGGGACTTCCATTCAGACGGCGGCGCCTTGATCTCCGACAGGACGACCCGCGCGCCGCGGGCCGTGACGAAGTCATAGAACCGCTTGAAGTGTGTGACCTCCTCCATCGTCTGGACACGCATCCAGTGGGCACAGCCCTTGAGATTGATTTGTTCGAAGTGAGATGCCATGGCCAGATAGATATAGGACGAGTAAAGCTCCCAATTCATCTGATCATTTAAAGCCTTTGCCATTTTGTCGTGCAGCATGGTTACCCTCCTTGTGGGGTTTGTGTTCTGCGTTATGAGTATAGCTTTCGTTCTTCTTTCTGACAATCGCCCCGTTCACCGCCAAGATAGCCCGGCACTGCCGTTGGCGGCCCTTGGCCGCGGGCGGGGAACCGGATCGGGGTTCCCGCCCGATCGTGCGGCTGCGGCCGGTCTCAATACTCGGTGCTTTTGGCCGCACTTCCTTTGGTTTTGCCTGCGGGATACTTACGCTCATTGACGGCGATCTTCCGGTATGCCGCCTCCGCCAGGTCGACACCGAGTTTGTCCGCCAGGCGGATCAGGTAGATGAGGATGTCGGCCAGCTCTGTCTCCACTTCCCGGAGCTTCCGTCCAGGAAGCTCCGAGCTTTCCCGTTCCGTAAGCCATTGAAAATGCTCGACCAATTCGGCGGCTTCCGCGATCAGCGCCATGGACAGATTCTTGGGAGAATGGAACCGCTCCCAATCCCGCTCCCGGGCGAACTGCCGCAGCCGTTCCTTCAATGTGAGCAGGGAATCCTCGTTCACAGCCTGGCCTTTCCGTGGCGGAGACATGCTTTGTCGATGCTCCGGATGTTCCGGCGCTCATTCAAGTCTTGAGGATGAAGCTCACTTTCATCCTGACGCGGTACTCGCTGATTTTGCCCTTGCTTACCCGCACCTCGTGATCGTGGACCCATGCCCCCGTGATATTGTCCAGGGTCTTGTTGGCCCGCTTGAGTCCGACGCTGACGGCATCGTCGAAACTCTTCTTGGAGGCGGCTGTGATCTCGGTTACTTTGGCGACGGACATGGGGTTCTCCTTTCTATGAGGGTTGACGTATTGATAGCCTAGCCCGATTCCAGCAAGACAGCGCAGGCCGGTCCCTGGGCGACCGAGTATGCTGCGTGCTGTGAGATGAACGACCCCGGATACGATCACATCTTCCAGCATCATATAAGAAAAGCGAAAATTTGCAAGTGAGGGAAGAGAAGAACCGTTCGGCTTCTGTCCAGGGTTCCTCGGTCACAAACCCTTCCTCATATAAATAACCTAACGTCAAGAATCTATGGGCATTCCTGCTATTTCCTTTCTTCTCACCAAGAACAACTCGATCTGATGGCACATCTTCTGACGGATAGGATTTCTTCCTTCTCTGCGATGAGTCAGACCTGCCCAAAAGGCATTACGATCCATTTCAACAGCGCATCGGGCAATCCGATTACGGAGACTGGAGCCCGTCCTGAAAAGATAAACGACGAACTGTTTCAGAGACCTTGAGGGTGGGGGATGGCACAAATTGGATGACTAGCCAGTCCCCATCTTCTTCGTATTTTCTGCGAGCTGCGGGACCTGAAAGGACCTCAGATCCTCTTCGGAGAGTGTTTCCTTCTGCAGGAGGAGCCGGGCCGCTTCTTCCAGGGTGCTTTGCCGCTCCCGCAGGATGGTTTCGGCTGTTGCAAAGGCCTCTCCCACGATGTCTCGCACGGCGCAGTCGATCTCCCGCGCCGTCTCCTCGCTGTAATCCCGCTCCCGGGGCATCGCGCCGGGGACGCCCAGGAAGGTGGTGTTGTCCGATTCCAGGGTGGCATGACCGAGTTTCTCGTACATGCCGTACCGGGTCACCATGTTTCGTGCGATGTCGGTCGCCTTGGCCAGATCGTCGGCCGCGCCGGTAGAGAGATGGCCGAAGATGATATGCTCCGCCACGCGGCCGCCCAGCAGGACGGCCATCTTCTTTTTCAGTTCCTGCCGGGTCATGAGGAAGCGGTCTTCCGTGGGCCGCTGAATGGTGTAGCCCAGCGCGCCGATGCCGCGGGGGATGATCGATACCTTGTGCACGAGGTCGGTGCCCGGCAGCGACATGCCCACCAGCGCGTGCCCCATTTCGTGATAGGCGACGATCTCCCGTTCCTTCGGGTTGAGCAGACGGTTCTTCTTTTCCAGTCCCGCCACGATCCGTTCGATACCCCGGGTGAAATCATCCAGGGTAACCGACTCCGAGT
Organism: uncultured Nitrospirota bacterium; assembly: GCA_945786985.1. GTDB lineage: Bacteria > CG2-30-53-67 > CG2-30-53-67 > CG2-30-53-67 > CG2-30-53-67 > CALZGC01. Next base: position 8,888 of record CALZGC010000162.1, read on the forward strand.
TACGCCGCGTCGCCAGGAGGGCCGCCTCGTTGACGAGATTCGCGAGATCCGCTCCCGAGAAGCCCGGCGTGAGCGCGGCAATCTTTTCCGGGTCCACATCGGGGCTGGTCTTGATCTTCTTGAGATGGACGTTGAGAATCTGGATCCGCCCCAGCTTGTCCGGCCGATCGACCAGCACCTGTCGGTCGAAGCGACCGGCTCTGAGGAGCGCCGGATCGAGAATCTCCGGTCGGTTCGTGGCGGCCAGCAGCACCAGGCCGGTGGTGGGGTCGAAGCCGTCCATCTCTACCAGGAGCTGGTTCAGCGTCTGTTCCTTCTCATCGTGCCCCCCGCCCCCGGGGAAGGCCCCGCGGGCCCGGCCGAGGGCATCGAGCTCATCGATGAAGATGATGGCCGGCGCCTTCTGTCGGGCCTGTTCGAACAGGTCCCGCACCCGGGCGGCCCCCACGCCGACGAACATCTCGACGAACTCGGAACCGCTGATGGAGAAGAAGGGAACACTTGCTTCGCCGGCCACGGCCCGGGCCAGCAGGGTTTTCCCCGTACCCGGCGGGCCGACCAGGAGAATCCCCTTGGGCAGACGGCCGCCGAGCCGGCCGTGCTGACCGGGTTCCTTGAGAAATCCGATAACTTCTTTCAGCTCCTCTTTTGCCTCATCCACGCCGGCCACATCTTCAAAGGTGACTTTCGTATCTTTCTCCATATAGATCTTGGCTTTGCTCTTGCCGATCGATAGAAACCCGCCGCCCATCCCCTGCTTTTCCGCCATCCGGCGGATGAGAAACATCCAGATCGCCACAAACAACAGAATTGGCAAGACCCACGACAGGATGTCCCGAAACAGGGTGTTCTCGACGACCCCCTTGAACGTGACGTCGTACTGCTCGAGATCTTTCGCCAGATCCGGTTCGACCCGGGTGGTGACAAACCGGGTCCGTCCGTCGGGCAGTTTCTCCTTGAAAGATCCGGAGATATGGTTGCTGGTGACCGAAATATCCTCGATCTTCCCCTGCTCCAGGTAAGACTGGAATTCACTGTAAGCGATCGGCTCCACCTGCCGGTACTCTACCCACAACTGGTGGACCCAGAGCACACCGAATGCGGCCAGCATGGCATACCAGAGGTGGAGCTGATTCTTTTTGTCCACGGGCGATCTCCTCAAGGTATGCGCAATCAATAGCAGGCAGGCGGGCCCCTGTCAATCGGTGGGGGCGCCGGAATCGCTTGCGATCGCGGCTTATCAGACAAAAACGCAAAAACCGCTCCTCTTCCTTATATCTCGGGGGGACATCCATTCTCCCTCTCCCCGCCGTCCGCGGGGAGAGGGCGGGGTGAGGGGCCCAGAAAATGCCCTAATAATTGATCCTCGGAGTAGGAGCTATGATGCTCCAAAGCCCTTGACGAATTCACCGGCCTTTGGTTTTCTGGAGGTGACTGAATGGATAGCTCAGGGGAGGGTCT
>CALZGC010000163.1 GCA_945786985.1 uncultured Nitrospirota bacterium
GACTGGAACAACTTTCAGAGCAACCTGAAGTTTCAATGCCAGCGATGCCACGCCAGCTCCAGCGATACCTCCGATCCACTGAACGGGACCCTCAAAGATCAGTATCCGCTGCCCTTTCCCTACGGGTTCGGATCGGCACCGAACGTGAAACTCCATGATTCAACTGTTGTGGGCACGAAATACGGGAACTGGGTGTCCCAATGCGTGGTGTGTCACAACCCCCATGCCCAGGAACAGGACAATGCTTTCGGCACGTCCTACGGAAAGTATATCAAGCGCTTCCTCTCGTACTTTAATGATGTGACCGGTCAGACGCTGGAGAGCTTCATTCAATTCATTGCTCCCGACGGCACGGGCTCTTTTGCGGACGGTCCGCCCCACGACGAGAACGTCTGTGAGATGTGCCACACCCGAACGAACCATCACCGCCGGAACGGCATGGCACCGGGCGATCTGAATCCGGGGGGCACTTACGTCGGACACTTTGACCGGCAGAACTGCACCCAGTGCCACCGGCACGGAAACGGGTTTGCGTTCTCCTTTGGTGCCGAGGGTCTCTCCATACCGCCACCGCACAACACCGACTTCTTTATTGCCAACTGTGAGTTCTGCCACCTGACCGATCCCGAGGGAAATACACAGTTTTCGGCGTATATTCCGAGCGAAGAGTGTACCAAGTGCCACGGCACCCGCCGGTCCCATTCGAGCGAGGTCAGCGGGACGGGGAAATACGACTATTCCACCGAGTGTGTCGACTGCCATGACCCCATGTTTCCAGAAGGGGAGAACATCGATGCCGTCCGCCGATACATGAACCAGAGTATCGATCCGGACAGTGTGATTTTGTATACGAGCCAGGAAGGGGATGGGTCTCTGGCCGACGGGGCTCCGTTCAATGAGAACGTCTGTGAAACCTGTCATTCCCAGACCAACCATCATCGCTATGACGGTCGTGCTCCCGGGGATCTGGATGGGGCCGGAGACTACGTCGGCCATTTTGACGGGCAGGATTGTGCGGAATGCCACAACCACAACAACTCCTTCCTGCCAGAGTAGGTGCGCCGATCGATGCCCCGGCGGCTGTGTACACCGGGCCGCATCAGGCATGCTGCATGGATGTGCCGCATGGGAAGAAGACGTTCTGAGTCGTTGGGTACCCGTTTTGCGGCCTCCGCCTGTCCACACCGCTGTGAGAGAAAGGAGCGAAAGATGACACGATTCTTCCGATGGCTGCTGGTTGCGGGTTTCTGCCTCACCGCTGTCTCCTGCGCTCCCTCCGCGACTCCGCCGGCCAAGGAGGCCGCGCAGTCGAATGAGTTGACGACGTTGACTGACAAGGTCAGCTACCTCGTCGGGCAGGACGTGGGCAACAGCCTCAGGAACCGGGACACCGGCCTGGAACTGGAACTCGTCATCGAGGGCATTCGGGACAGTTTCCATGCAAAGGCGCCGCGCATCCCACAGGAGGAGGCGGCCGAGATTAAACGGGAGTATACCCAGAAAATCCGGGATGAGCGGGCGGCTGAGGCTGCATCCCTTGGGGAGAAGAACCGCTCCGCGGGGGAAGCTTTTCTTGTCGAAAACGGAAAGAAGGAAGGGGTGGTCACCACCGCAAGTGGCCTGCAGTACCAGGTCGTCAGCGAGGGGACCGGTCCCAAGCCCGCTGCCTCCGATCAAGTCCGCGTCCACTACACGGGAACGCTCCTGGACGGCACGGAGTTCGACAGTTCCCACACACGGGGACAGCCCGCCACTTTCTATCTGAACCGCGTGGTCCGGGGATGGACCGAGGGGCTTCAATTGATGCCGGTCGGCAGCAAGTACCGTCTCTTTATTCCGTCCGACCTTGCCTACGGTCCCAGAGGGGCCGGGCAGAAGATCGGCCCGCATGCCACCCTTATTTTCGATGTGGAACTGCTCGAAATCGTGGGGCAGAAGCAGCAGCCGGCACCAGCGATGCCCGCCCCGAAAGACGCCGGGTGATCTCCGGTTGTAAGCCCTTTTGGAAGCAGCGGCGGCGAGCAGTGCCCACCGGTTCGTCGGCCGGAGCCGCCGTGTGCCCCTCTCCCGCTCGATAATTCCCTTCTCTTTGATTATTGTTGAACATGCTGCCTCATGCGAAGAACTTTTGTGCGCAGCTGGCAAGGCACGGGACGTAGTACGGGAGCGCGCGAAGAATTCTCACGCCCCGTCCTCAGGGAGTAGGCCTATTGGGTAGCGAGGGATTGAACTCGAAAGAAGATGACCAACACGGCCAACAACCTACCGCAAATGCTTCGGTCCGGCCTGCTGGTTCAGCAGTGGGTGGTGCAGGAGGCCGGTGCCATTGGGTACCTCTTTAAAAGACTCTTTTGATGCCAGGCGTGAAAGTCATCGCAACACACTGTTCATTCGATGCACCCTGCATTACTTCGAGTAGATTATGACTCTATTTTCTTAAACAGGTTGTTAATAAACCAGAAAACAATATTTTTATTGCTGGTAGAAAATGAGTTGAACATGTCGAGACAGCATGCTATTATTCGCATGTTTTTATATTCTTTCTGATTGCCGAAGGAGGTTGAGATGCTGAAGTGCGTTGTAGGTCTTGGACTTGTTGCGATTGTTGCTTTTGCAGGATACGGTCAGGCTTTTGGGCTCGGGGAGAAGGACTATCTCACCGAATCTCGGGAAGTCATCATGAAGTTCGGCGGAGAACTGAAATCGCATCTGCAGAAGCAGATGCAGGCAGGCGGACCGGCCGCTGCAATCACCGTCTGTTCCGAAGTAGCTCCGGCGGTGTCCTCGAAGCTTTCACGGGAAACGGGCTGGATGGTTAAACGGGTTAGCCTTAAGGCGAGAAACCCACTCGATATCCCCGATGCGTGGGAACGCTTCGTTCTGCAGGAATTCGAAAAAAAAGCCTCGGCAGGCGCACCGCCTAAAGGGCTGGAACATTCCGAGACAGTGACAGAGAACGGACAGCCCTTCTTCCGTTACATGAAAGCCATTCCGGCAGGGGGGGTCTGTATGATGTGCCACGGTCCTAAAGAGAAATTGCCGCCGGATGTTCATAAGCTGCTTCAGGAAGACTACCCCCACGACACGGCCACCGGTTACGCGGTGGGGATGATCCGGGGTGCCTTTTCGATCAAGCGGCCGCTCTCAAAATAATCTTCTCAAATCGGCATCAGCAGTTTAAGGAGGTGGCGGAACTCGGCGCCGGGTAGAGGTGCGCTGACGGCTGATACGTAGGGGCGCGCTCTGTAGATCAGCATGTGGCGCTTCTCCACCAGTTTTTTCAGACGGACCACCCACGGCCCCGAGTAAAAGAGCTTGTCCGAGGCCAGGACGCCCATGGCCTTGCCAAGGGAGATGGCCTGCGGTTTCGTCGGAGGGTGGTAGCCGATCTTTCGGTATCCCTTCGTGTCGTAGTAGATGTTCAAAGCCGCCACACGGGCTTGGTCGAGCGCAAAATGGGCTTCCCGAGGAAGGGGATGGGGGTGCTCAGCCGACGTGAAACTGATGATGTCGCCCACAGCGTAGATATGCTCGTCGTCCAGGCTCTGCAACCGGTCCGTCACCTGTAGCCAGCCGTCGGCGTCCTTGGCGAGGGAAATTTCTCGAATCCACGGGGCCGGTTGAATGCCTCCGGTCCAAATGAGTATCGACATCTCTCGGGTCTCTCCTGAGGCAAGCGACAGACCGTCCTTCCGGACCTCGGTGATGGCGCTCCCTCTCGAGAGCCGCACACCGCGGTTCCCGAGATAGTCCTCCACGAAATTCTGCACCCTCTCGGAACATCCGGGAAGAAGCCTCTTCGCCGCTTCGATCAGTTCTATCGAGAGGGCGCCCGAGTCGAGTGCCTCCCGCTGCCCGGTCTCGCTGACCAGATCGAGCAGCTCTCCAGCGATCTCAACCCCTTCCAATCCGCCTCCTGCAATCAGGATCCGAGCCGGATGTCGATGGCTCGTGAGAAGGGTTCGCACTGCCTTCCCGATCCGATCGGCCTGTTCGGGGGTGCGGAACGCGTAGGCCAATTCCCGGGCCCCCGGCACCCGAAAGAACCGGACGACCGCGCCGCAGGCGAGCACGAGGTAGTCGAATTGGAGAGCCTCCCGCGTTGTTTGCACCTCCCGTATGGTCGTCTCCACGGCGTGAACTTCATCCTGCAGAAATGCAATCTTAGCCGCCTTCAGCAGAGAGGGGAGGGGGACTTCTATCTGGTCGGGACGGACCTTCCCGGAGATGACTTCGTGGATGGAGGGGAGAAAGGATTGGTGGTCGTTTCGGTCGATAACCGTGATATCGGCGGCGCTCTTCATGAGCGACTTCAGAGACAGCGCTGTTTCCAACCCTGCAAAACCTGCCCCCACGATTACCACTCTTGGATTCATAGGTCCTCTCCCTGCGCTACCTCCGTTTCAGGAAAGCGCAATCTGATTCAAACAGCAAGGACGGCGCCCCGGAACCAGGCGAAAGGCCTCACACCGATGATGAGCGATCGTTTCATGAGGCAGGGGCCGCCGCAGAGTACTCCAAGAGTAAATAGCAGGCATTTCGATTGCTGGCAAGTGCCTGCGACTTCTGGAGGGTGGTCAGAAGGTCCGGGTTAACTATTTGATAAAACATGGCTTTTCAATCAGCGGGCCCGCACAGGAGAAAACCCCGGCGCCATGGGGGAAAAAGTCGGCGCAACCACGAGAAAAAGACTGTTACAATCGGTGGAATCGTCTTAAAATGATAAACAGACGGCCCAGGAAGAAGGTTGCCATTGAATTACACAGAGCGACAGAACTTCACATACCTTTGTTGCTTTCTCGTCTCATCGTTGCAGCGTGCGATTAGTATGCGTGACTCCTCGACTTCCTAGCGCCTCGGTTTGTTTTGTTCTTTTGTTCTGTATGTGAGCTTATTTGTGACGCGATGTATAGAAAAGAGGTGAGTTGAGGATGGCAAGAAAAGTTTGGGAAATTGCTGATTCCGGCGAAGAAGAGGGGCGGCATGAGATGCAGTTCAAGATTGTGCAGGGCCCCCGAAGCAGCTGGAAGAATCCGGCGCTGGCCTTCACCCTGTCGATCTTCGTGTGGGGGAGCGGGCAATTCTACAATGGTCAGTGGAAACGGGGCTTACTTCTCAGTCTGCTCATGGGCTTGTACGGTTGCGCTGTGGCCTTTGTCCTCCTCCATTGGAGCCAGGCATCGACTCTTTTTGCAGCGTATGGCGTACCGCTGTTCCTTGTGGTCACAACGTGCACCGTGCTCTATCTCTGGGGTATCGCCCTCTGGATGTTCCAGGCGCTACAGGCCTACAAGGCGGCCCTCAGGACAAGAAGGGATACTTTCCGGGGGGGGCACATCCCTGTCCTTCCCATGTTCGCTTCGCTGGTCATTCCGGGGTGGGGCCAGATGCTCAACGGCCAGCGGAAGAAGGGGATCTGTTTTCTAATGGTTTCGCTTGCGGGGTTCGCGGCGGCGCCGGTTCTGATGACTACCCCCGCTGTCTGGCCCATGCTGCAGACAGCGTCTGATCGATTGATCGTGGAGCGTGCGTTTTCCATCTCGCTGATCGTCAGCTTCTTATACGTTCTGGCTTGGCTGGTCGCCGGTTTTGACGCGTTGAAGGTTTCCCTCGATGAAATCAAGAAAGAGCCGCTTAAGAAACGCTGGGAGTATGCAATCAATCGCATTCGCATGTACGGTTTTCTGCGGGGCGCCATGCCACAAATCAGACTCACGGTTGCCTTGAGCTTGGTTCTGCTTCTCTTTTTAGGTTTGCAGCACGTCTATTTGCCGGATCGATTCTACAACACGATGCTGCAGCGATGGGAGCGGAGCCTCTCTCGGCAGCAGATGGTCATTCTGCCCGATTGGATCCACCGCTCGAGGCAGTTGCTCTTCCCCGAGGGTTCATGACCCTGCCGGTATTCCCTTTCTTTAAGTAGAAGATCCGTGCCGTACAGCCGAAAGCCTCGGGGCACTTGGCATCGCCCATCGTCCGGCGGTTGATTTACTATTCAGTTGTTGGTGGCTCCTCTCCGCTGCCAGTCCCCCGCGATCGCCGAAATTCCTCACCGGCCATAGCCGAAGAGCCAGAAACCTCCATAATACCGATAGGGTTTGCCGCAATACGGATCATACCGGTAGGGGTATCGCCCGCCGCGATTATACCGATCCGGATAAAAACCATAGGGGTATCCGAGGGAGCCGAAGAAATGGAAACTGGAGTGATCGTGTTTGTGAGAACGGCCGTAGGAGCGGCGGTGGTTGTATCTGTAATGGGGCGGAATCGGGTATGGTCCCGATGCTTTCGGAAATGGTGCTGTCCATATCGGTGTGAGCGTTGAAATGAGTGCCGAGGCGTGCTTCGGTGCGAACGCTCGACGGAATGCCCCCGGTTGTGACGGCTTACCGCAAGGATGATGGTTGGGCTTTCGTTCGACCCGAACTGTAGGGGTGCAGGTCGGTCAAATTTCTAACTAAAATATAGCTGCATACACAATAGGATAGACAAATAACATCATATGTTAGATCAAGTAAATACGTCGAGTGGGTGATGTTACACACTCATTTAGCGTCCGGATCGGAATGACCTCAGTGGAAGCGAAGCTGGCAATGATCCAGCCGGTAGCCGGCAAGACGCAGAGCTGAAACAGACTCCCGCGCTGCGCAAGGGGTTACGGCCTTGCCGGAGAACGTACTCTTTCCGGAGGTATTTCAGCCAATGACAACGGCGAGATCTAGGTTAGTACCTTCGATTTTGAGGGAAGAAACAAACGGCTTCGCCGGGATGGTAATGGAAGACTAATGGCCCGAGGGACTTTGGCGCTGTCCCGCTGCTTGCTCTGGCGTACCACGAGGCTGATGCAATGGTCTATTTCTGCAGTTTCGGCTTCTGCCTGATTCAACGGGTTGCAGCAGACTTTACCGAGAAAACGCCCGTTGAAAATGTGGCCGAGATCCCGGCCATTGGCACACCGGCGGAGCGGAATATGGGCAACCCTGATGGGAGGGCGACGTGGTAAGAAAACGATGTGAGAAAGAGGGGGGTGGTCTGTCCGGATGCCGTTATCTTTGACACTGCTCTGTGTGGAGCGCACCGACAGCGTCACCCCCCTCGTTGTGCAGCCCTAGAGAACCTCCTCTTTCTGATTCTCCGTTTGAATTGAGATTTTCAGATCATAGCGGGCCTTGCCGCCGGCCCCGTCTTCGACAAGTATGGAAGGCCGTGCCGTTCCGGAATACCCAGCGGGGACGGTCCACTTAACGAGGCCCGAATTCGAGGCGATTTCCATGCCGACGGGCCCGTTTTCCAGATGATAGGTCAGAGGATCGCCATCGGGATCGGTGGCCTTGACCTGGTATCGGAAGGCGTTTCCCGAAAACGTGCTCTTTGGATCAGGAATGATAATCGGGGGCATGTTGGAAATCTCACGGCTCAAAACAATAGAGCGGCCGTAGTTCTTGTTATCGTAGGGCGTGATCTTCACCTTGATTTTGTCGCCGCGCCGCAGGGGAGCTTCCAGGCTGCTGCTGCTGCCAGCCATGGCATCGTTGAGAGTCCATTCATAGACGATGGTGACGGCCTCGCCGTCAGCATCCGTTGCGGAAACGTCTACCCCCAGGGAGTCGCCTGCGGTAAAGACCTCCGGAACAAACTTGACCTCCGTCAGCTGTGGCGGAGTATTTTGAGGTTGGTCGGCATCTGGCAGTTCAACGGGCACGATGGCGACCCGTGTCTCCACCTTGAGGGGATCGGTGGTTTCCGTGGCCTCGACAGGCACCCTGTCTTTCGCACGAAGGAGCGATTCGGATCCGGCGACCTGAAAGCCTCGCTCCGAAGTGCAGGAGGCGACAAAGAGGAGCAATATAAAAGACCAGTATCTGTTCATCATTCCGTCCTTCTCTTAGAATTGGTAGAGAACCTGAAGGATCGCACGTTCTCGCATTATAACGTTGTGTTGCGCTTCAAACTCGATCGTATGGTGATACGGCTCTCCCCCAGATTGAGGATTGCCCGAGCCCGAAAGGACAACACCCGTAATCACCAGGTCGTTCATCTGGGCGGAATTGCCAACGGTTGTGCCCACGACTTTTGCACAAATATTGTAGTCTCCCATTGTAACCGTCATATCACAGGGGGCACAGCCGCTGGTGCTCCAGGCGGCGGTTGCGTTCTGTAGTTTGTTTGCCAGACAGGACGATAGGGTGATATTCCCGGGGTCGGGGTTCGTGCCGCCGCGAGTATCGATAGCTTTTTTGACCAGCACATTTGCGCCCTTGGCAGCCTCGAGCGAGGTTCTGTATCGCTTCTTTCCCCCCGACATCTGCGCGCCGGTGGTCACCATGTGGAGCATACCAGCCGTGAAAATCAGAGCAATGGTTGTCAGGATCAACACCATGACCAGCGCCGCGCCCTGCTCCGGAGGAGTGCGCCGGCGAATCTTTTGTGCCTCGAGGGGCGATCCTTGGAATCGTCTCTTTCCGTAAGCCATCCTGTAGATCCTTTCATTGCAGATTGTTCGGAGTAACCACCAGTGTATGAAGTTTCCAACGGTAATTGAGTTTGTCCGATACATCAAAATCACCAGTTCTCAGCGGCACGGTGATATCGGGTGTTGCATGCGTGTAGTTTCGGTCCATCTTTCCTTCGTGGGCGAGAATGTGGACCGTGACCTCTTTCAATTTATTCCGGATCTCGCCGGCTGCCGTTGCAGAACTGGCCGGAAGCGTATCGTTGGTCGTATCGACCATACCGTTCTCGTCCGTGTCCCAGCCGTATCCAACCTGCATGTCGGCGACACAGTCGAGGAGGGGCAGGACTTGCAGTGTGGTGCCGTCATAGGGGTTCATTTCCCGTTTGACCAGAACGCCCGTGCCCGACGCGCAGCTCGACGGCACGTCTACCAGAGTTGTTGTGACAAGAAAATCGGCCCGGTTGAAGGGCATAGCCAGGGTGCCGGTGGCCCCATCATCCGTGGCAATGCCGTAGACGACATTCGTCTGATCAGGCGGCGGTGCATAGTCGCTCGTCCCGCTGTACTCGGCTGCGTACACGGTGGTGGAGCCGCTCTTGAGAACGAGTAACCGTTCGTTGTCCGATGTGATGCCCGGCTCCATGACGATGATATGGTCGTCGGAAGCGAACGCGGGGTTTCCGGAAAGACCGTCGACCTTGCTGTTCCCGCTTCGCAGGAGAGTCCACTTGTGGGCCGCGGGATCGCTGACCACATTGGCGCCCCGCACCACCAGGACATCGGAGCTGTTCAGGCCGCCTCCGTCTCCGCCCACGACGGCACGGGGCGGATTGGGCGACGTGTCCCGGTAGGCATCGCCAACGCCGCCTTCCGTATAACTCGTTGTGTTGGGTATGATCCAGGGCAAGCCGAACCCCGCATGCTCGATATCCCGCCGCAGGAGATCGAGACCGACCAGTTCTTCCAGTCCCGTCTCGGCGATCATGGTTTGTTGCTTGAACTGTCCAAGCACAGAGAGAAAAAGGTTCGACGAGGCGGCCATCACGAAGACAAAGACGGTCATGGCGACCAAAAGCTCCACAAGGCTGAATCCGTGTTCCGTCCTACGCATCGGGTGCCCTCCTGACCGATTGAATCGAGTGGGTATGCGTCTGCCCCTTCCAGGTCCACTCCAGGTCAATGGTGATTACCATGGGACCGTCCGTCAGGGTGGTGATCGTTCGGTCCACCGTAAAGGTAATTCCGCCGGAGATGTTTCTGAAATCCCGGGTGACGTCTACTGAGTTGGTCGTCGGATTAGTGTCATTCTTCGCCGCCGTCATGGCCTGCTCGGCGATGTTGATCGCTTCGGACTTCAAGACGTTCACCATATTCGAGTCGATTCCAAGGACGACGGTCTGCGTCATGCCGAGAAAGAGGATCAGGCAGACGAGCAGCGCCACCATGACCTCAACCAGTGAGAATCCCTTTTCATTTGACATCGCAATTTGCTCCATTCGTTTTGCCGATTTCGATTCGGGTCCAGGACAGATCGAGACAGTTGTAGTCGGGGCTCCTGGTGTCATCGAAGGTGATCATGCCCACTGTCTCCACGAGGCCCCGGGTATTGATCGCGTAGGTTCCGGACCCGCCGGTGACTGCACTAGCGAAAACCTTGTTGGTGGCAAAAAGCTTTGTGTCGGTTGCGGTTTTCGTCAGGTCGTCATCAGTGTCCTCTGTAATCTGATAGCCTGAGCTGTTCAGGTCCAACCAGTAGAGGTGCTTCCTGTGCATGGCCCGTTCCCGGGTGTGAAGCAGGTCCGCCTTCAACTCCTTCACTTGGCCTTCGATCTGATAGGCCGTCATTCGGCCCTGCAGATTCTGCCCCATGACGAGCAGGAGTACGCCGGCAACCATCATCACCACCAACAACTCGACCAGGGTAAAACCGCGACAATTGCTCATTTTTCCCTCCGGTGCAGATCTCTCTGGACGGGTGCCGGTTTGCTCATCAGCAACAGTCCTTGAGAGGTGGGAGGCGCGCCCTCGATGGCCCTGGAAACCGGCGGCAGTCCCGAGGTTTCGTCAAATTCGGCCCCGAGGTCGATGGCCTCCGGCGCTCCGGTAGAGCTCTGAAGAAAGGCCTTGCCCTTCGGCATCCTGCGTGGATAGCCGCCTTCATTGTATTGCAGCGCCCAGAGGTAGGTCTTGCCGCCTATCTCGCATTCGTCGCAATACGGTCTGTAAGTCGTGAAAAACACCGTTTCGTACTCGGGGAAGAGGCTGGGATCCGTAATGACCCGCTCAGCCA
>CALZGC010000164.1 GCA_945786985.1 uncultured Nitrospirota bacterium
CGCCAAAGGCCCGGAAAACGCGGGTTTTTCCGGGCCTCGGCTTCTTCTTTGTAACCTGCTACGAAGCAGCTACATATTCGTGGTGGTGGGCGGAGTCCACTTCGAACCCTTCTCACCCGAATTCCCTGTTTAACAGGGAAAATACAGGGAATTTTTTCAAATTTGAGCCCTAAATTCTCCAGATTTTCGACGGATTTCCTGCCAATTCAATAACTTCTAAGAATTTCACCCAAAACTGGAACAGGGAATATCAGGGAATTAACAGGGAATTTGCTCCAAATTTCTTATCCAATAATGACTGGCCCAGACTTATTATCGGGGAAGGATTATCTCCATTTCTTTCGGTCAATTTAGTAATTCACCATTCACATGAGCCATGATGGAAATTTTGCATTACCGTTCTTTCCCATCAAGCTCCTGCATGATTTTTTGGAATTCAGGAGACTGTTTCAAAAGTTTCTCGGCAACGCGGCGGACCTGGTCCACCGTCTCTTCTGGCAAATCCAACCTTGTTGGGAGCGTTGTGAAGAATTTTCGCTCCGATTCATCTTTCAGCGAATCAAACGACAGGGCCACCAGGTGGACTTTCAAATCATCACACCAAGAACTCGGCATGTCCTGGCACCGCTTTGTTTTTATCACCTCCGCCCATTCGTTGAGCCTTCGCCGAAAGAGAAGAAGGGTTTCGAAACTGTAGTTGTCCACCATGGAACTGGTCGAGGCGTCCAGCATTTGAACGATCCCGCTGACGGAAGGACGTCTCGGCCAATCTTTTTCGGGACTCGATTTGGCATCGGCAACAATAATCACGACTCGGCGCACCTTCTCCAGGCCTTGTTGCTTCAAGCGTTTCCATGGGTTTTTCGCCGTGTAAGTCGTAATCGCTGTTCGAAGACCCAGGTTGTCCGAAACGCCGCCATCCAAAAGATGAATAAATTTCGTTTTCTCGGGGTCCCGATATTTTTGAACTATCTTGGCCAAATGGAAGCGACGAGAAAACGGATCTCGCCGGTCCAATTCTTCCTTTACCCATGGAGGAAGCTGATAGTCGCAGCTGCCTGCGTAGCTCCGCAACGAAATGGGCGTAAAAACGACTGGAAAAGCCGAAGATGCCGTCACCGCCCTTGAAATCGGAAATTTGGAAATATCGGAACATATCGCATCAAAATAATCCTGGTTAAAAGTAAACCCAAAGCCGTTGCTCATGTCTGTCGCGTTAATGGAAATGAAGGGCTTTCCTTTCGCTTCGAGGTCGCCAAAGGTTTTGCCTTCGAACAGGATCTCATCGTAGTAGTCCGCCGCCAGATCCGCGCGGCTATATCCTTCTGAGAAAAGCCGAAACCAGTTAACGGGAGAAAGAATCCTCCCCAAAATGCCCGCTTCGATGTCTCGCTTTAAAAATTTCTCTTCAAAATCATCGAATATTCGTTTCCCGAAAAGGGCGAAATAGGCCGCCGTAAAGCTCCCGCCGGAGACAGAGGAGATCGAATCCACCTCATCCAGAAGCCGGCGGCGCTTTCCATCCCATAAGATTTCAGTCTTTTTGAGTTGTTCGAGCAACCCAAAAGAGAAAGCAGCTGATCGGGTACCGCCTCCCGAGAAAGCCAATCCGACCCAGAGTGTGTTTGAATTCTTTTTGTCCTCAACCGCTCGCTCCTTGTAGCCAGTTGTGCGGTCGGATTTTTGGAGCGGGGCATTCACCGTATATGAGGCGCAACCTGAAATCAGTGTGGCGAGAAGAATGGCACTGACTTTCAAGAAGGGACTCCAAAAGCGGTGATGATGTTTCCGTGAATTTTGACGCTTTGATGAATCCAATGGAGCGCTCCTGGGCGATAATTGAAAACGACATTTCCAAGTAGACGGACTGGTACCCTGCTCCTATCCCCTGTGCGACCCGGCGGACCCTTCGGGCGGATAGTCGAGGGTGTCCAGGATCTCTTGCCGATAGTTGGAGGTAAAATCCGGAAACGGCAAGGCGTTGGCGGCAATCCATTCCCGCACCTGATTCTCGGCGGCCTGCTGCCGTTCCGGGTCGAGCCCGGAGTCGCGGGTGTGATACACAGTTTGCGACGGAAAAGCGAACGACGTTCCGGCCTCCTTGACAATCTCCATTATCCGCAGGACCACATCTTCCTGAACGGCGAGAAAATCATCCAAGTACCGGGTTTTGACATAGGCGAAAATTTCGAGGTCCAGGGAAGACGATCCGAAACCAATTGCCCGCACCCGCATCTGGTCCTCGACAATGCGTGGATGCGCAATCAGCATCTTGCGAAGCTCACCAAGCACCAGGCGAAACTGATCGGGCGTTGTTTCGTAGCGAAGGCCAATGATCTTTCTCAAGAGCATCCGATCGCGCCTCGTCAGGTTGACGATGTGCATGTTGGAGAACTCGGCGTTGGGAATGGTCGTGATCGTTCGATCCACACCCCGGATGCGGGTGGACCGGAGGCCTATCTCCTCGACGGTGCCGAGGCGCCTCCAGTCGAAGGTGGGGTCCTCGCCAAAACGGCATAAATCTCCGACACGAACCGGACGGTCGGCGTAGAGATTGAGGGTGCCCATGAAGTTTTCGAGCGTGCTTCTCGCCGCCAGCGCCACGGCAAGGCCGCCCACACCGGCACCGGCAACCAGTCCATACACCGGAATTCCGACGTCGTTCAAAACACGGACAACAAGCACAAACATCACAACGAAGCCGATTACTCGGGCGCCGAGGCGGATGAGATGGGCGTCCAGGCTCTCAGGACTGATTCGCGGCGAGGCGATGATGGCCTCGGCAATCGAACGCGCAGCAATCCACACCACCCAAATCAACGCTGCACTGGCGGCAAGCTCGATGTAGTAATCGGGCCATCCAGCCAAGGAACCCGTCACATTGATCTGCCAATGGAGAAAATACCGAACGAGCGGCACGAGGATGAGAATGGCCAGGGGCGCGCTGAGATCGCGAAGGGATGAACGCAAGGAGCCATCCCTGGACCCGCGCCGGGACCAGCGAAAAATCGCCATCACCGCTACGAAGTAGAGCCCGAACAGCAGCAGCACGGCCAGCCACTTCCACGCCACCTGGCCGAGGATGGGGGTGTTGGCCCAATTCGGAAGCGCCTCAACCCACGCCAGCGGAATCATCCATCCCGTAAATAGCTGCGCAGCCCGGTACAGATTCTCTGTCGGCACCGGACGCAGGTAAGGCTGTGTACGTACTGATTCGAAAAATTCCTGCGCCCGCGCTACCGTGTCCGGGCTGAAAAGGAACTCGCCGGCACGGGGTCCCCCTTCTACCCGGGCAATAGTTATCTCGGTGCCGGGGATGCGCCACCGCATTGGCAGCTCGGACTGTTTGGCGCCCACCCTGTCGGCGGGAGGACCTGGAATCTGCTTCAGGTCCGGTAGCTTCAGGCGGGCAATGACATCCCAGATCAGCATGAAGTTTTCGTCAGCGACCGTTTGCCGGGCAGCCGAGGAAATCTGGCTCAGATCCAAAAGACGCCAAGCCTTTTTCAAAACCTGCGATAACGCGGCCTGCGTGGCTGGACTCGGTGACAAACGGTATTCGATATAGCGGCGGGATACTTCCTGGGTCAGGACCAGAAAACTATTGATCGTCGCCCGGGGACTCGATGTATCCGAGGGCTCGAGGGGGTTTTGGGCGACAGCGTTGGCTGCCATCACCAGAACCAGCAGGACGACCACGAGCCCCCGGATGAGCACGCCACCTGGTCGCGAGATTGTTGTTTTTGATTTTCCCCTTTTTTCGGAAAAGCGTAGAGCTGCTGGGACGTCGTGACCGAAACGTTGGCAAGTTAGATTCCGAAGGCTAGAGCCAATCCTGTCATCCATAACTTCCACATTATTCTCCCAGGCCTTCCTCAGTCCATTTTTTTCCCAATTGATTCATTTTTCTCAACTGTGTAGGTCAGCTCAAAGAAGTGGTTTCAAGTCTCTCTTTCTTCCCAGACGGGATATACATACCTCCTGAAACATCCGAACGATCCGAGGAAGCCCAAAAAATATTTCATCACTTTCGATATTTACTTCGTGATCTTCGTAATTTTCGTCCCCTGAATGCCAAGGCCGGCCATCAGGCCCTTCTGGTCGAAAAAGAAAAGATAAATGGCATTCTGAAGTTTCGTCGTTGAAAGGGTTGTGGCGAGACCTTTGTCGACCACGACGATATTGGGCGCGGTGCCCAGTTCCCAACCACCGCTTTTGTCGAGATACTTGAGAGACGGCTCGGTCATGAAGAACATGGCGTAGGCAAATTTCTGCAGGCCGGCCTGGAGCCCCCACGATGCGGCCACCGTGTTATAGTACCCGACCGTCTTGCCGTTTTTGCGCAGCGCCCCCTCGCCATATTGCCCCCCGACAATAAAGCCTCCCTTGACAATCCCCGGGAATACGAGAATTCCCTTGGCCTTTTTTCCCAGTTCCTTGGCTTTGGGATTTTTGGCGTAGAGATCTTTCAGCCCCTGGGTAACCTCGCGGTCAATCTCGGCGGCCGATGCGGCGAGGGCCGGCCCCGGCGCGAGCGCCCATGCAAGTGCCGCCATGGCGATCATGACCGCGATCAGAAAACGAGAATACATTTTCATCATTTGTCTCCTTTAAGTGAAAAATTCCATTGGTTCAGGCGCGCGGCCTGCCCCTAGAATTGAATGGAAAATCCAATGATCGGCCCGTGGAGCGTGACATCCCATTCAAACTTGTTGCTGCCGCTTCCATCTTCGTAGTCCGCGTACCACCAGCGGTATCCGGCCAGGAGCATCGCC
>CALZGC010000165.1 GCA_945786985.1 uncultured Nitrospirota bacterium
CCCATTTTCTATTTACCATTTGCCATTCTCCGATCTGGGTCTCCGTGGTGAAACAGGTCTAAGCTTTTACCGTGATGTCGCCTTTGCTTTGTGACCTTTGGTGCGCCTTTGTGGTGGGACAGGTTTTGGTTTTAGCAGAATTGGGCTTTTCTCTGCGTTCTCTGCGGTAAAACAGGTCTTCTCCTTTCCCATTTTCTATTTTCCAATACGTGGGCGCTTCGTTCCAGTTGCGCGATCACCGGTTTTGTGGCTTCTCTATATTGTACGGAATCTTGGAGGCTGGCTGTGTGTTTGATGTTTCTGGAGAGGCACCAAAGGGGGGAGGTAAATTGAAATGACGGGACTTAAGATGTTCTTGTCGGGTTTTGTTGCATTGGCTCTACTCACGATCGTGTGCGTCTTTCGGGAAGGTCCTGTGACGGAGGTCGATTTGCAGGAGCGAGCCCGTTATGCGCTCGATGCACAGGGGATGACCTGGGCGGAGGTCTCAGCAGAAGGCTCTTCTCTGCGCCTGGCCGGCACCGCGCCGACGGAAGCGCTGCAGGCCAAGGCCGCCGACGTGGTGTGGCAGGTCCGGGGAGTGGGAGAGGTTCAGAACGATCTGGTCTCTCCCAAGCCCGGCGCTGAGGTTTTTACGTCTCCCAAACGGGACGTGGGCGGTGAGGCGGCCGGCAGAGAAGGCGCGGGCCTGGAAACGGCGAGCCGGCAACTGCTGCCACAGGAGGAGGGTGGAAGTCGCGACGCTTTGAGAAGCTGTCAGGTCCAGGTCATCGCGCTGTTGTCCTCGGGCAAAATCGGGTTTGAGCCTGCGAAAACGGACATCAACACTGAGAGTCACGAGCTGCTGGACAAGCTGCTCGCCATTGTCGAGGCCTGCCCGGAGGCCAGAATCGTGATTTCGGGACACACCGACTCCAAGGGAAGCGCGTCCTCAAATATGGAGCTCAGCCTGAACCGTGCGCAGGCGGTTGTGGATTACCTGGCCTCTCACGGGGTGAGATCGAGCCGTCTCTCGGCCGTCGGTTATGGGGAGATTCGCCCCATTGCCGACAACGCAACCGAGGCGGGCCGGGCCCGGAATCGTCGCATCGAGATCGCAGTCACGACGGGCGGTATCGGGGGTGGTTGAAGGGCGATGTGCACACGATTGTTCCTGGTGTCGAGAAACGTCCGATTTCAGACCCGGCTGATTAGACACCCGGTCTCATCGCTTGGTTTCCGATCTATTCCTCTCCGCAAATGGATAAGCAAGACTCTTGACCCGCGGAACAGCGCCACTGTGAACTGTACATTTTTTTGACAACAACTTGTTGACACAACTTCTATCTTACTGATATTGCTATATTTGCAAGATGTCAGGGATTTTCGGCTCTGGGTCTAAAAAAGAGTTTTCCATGGCAAAAAAACACCTGAAGAATAGCGAGGCCGGTTCCAGGGCGGAGGACAGGTCAAAAACCGGTGTGAACGTCCGCTGGGACGGCGGTGGGATGCGGAGCACCTATGCCAATGTCTGCACGGTCACGAGCAGTCGGGAAGAGGTGGTGCTGATGTTCGGCATGAACAAGTCCTGGCAGAACGGTCCTCAGGAACTCACGGTAGAGGTGAGTGACCGCATGATCCTGAGCCCCTATACGGCGAAGCGGCTCTCCATGCTGCGCAACAAGCTGCTCGGGGAATATGAATCTCGATTCGGAGAGATTGATATTGAAGCGGCGGAAACAGCCCCGGCTGGCTAGCGCAGATGCCGGGCTTCGCAAGACCGGCACCTGCTGACGGGGGATCGCGCGGGAGAGATCCTCTCGTGCCTTAAGACTCAGCGGAACACGCGCTTCAGAAAATCCTGCATCCGCTGCCAGGAGTCGGCGTCGGCTTCTGCGTTGTATTCCAGGGGCAGACCGAACTCCCGGCCTGCCTCGGTTGCCTCGGGATTGGTGAAGGAGTGCTTCACGCCGGGGTAGTCGATAAACTCGTAAGTCACGCCCGCTGCCTCCATTTCCTGATTGAACGCTTTTTTCTGCTCCTCGGTTACGAAGGGATCGGCTGCGCCATTGAGGACCAGCAAATCGGCCTTGACGGTGCCGGGCGCCGCGGGCCGCATCGGCCCCAGGGAGCCATGAAAACTCACCACTCCCTCCAGATCGGCCCCCATACGCGCCATGTTCAGGACCACACCGCCGCCGAAACAGTACCCGATGGCCCCGATCTTGTCGGGATTTACGGATGGATGTGATTTCAGAAGCGCCAGGGCTGCGAGAAAGCGTTTTTGTGTGAGCGACGCGTTTTGCACTACTTCGTTCATGAACTTGGTGGCATCCTCCGGATGACGGGCCAGCTTACCGTCTCCGTACATGTCGAGGGCAAACGCGGTGTAGCCCAGATCGGCCAGCATCTTCGCGCGCCGGCGGGCATAGTCGTTGTGCCCCCACCACTCGTGCACTACCAGCACGCCCGGGCTCTGCGGCCGGCTGCGGTCGTAAGCAAGAAAACCGGTGAGACGAGTGCCGTCGACGTCGTAGACTCGCTCCTCAGCGACTTTTGTCGTTTCGGCGGCTGGGGGCCGGCTTTCCGCCAGTTCCTTCAGATTGGCAAGACCCGTCTCGTAGTAAGTTTCACCGATCCATTTGTCCAGGAAGATGCCGAAGAGACGCTTCAACAGGTTCGACCCGTGATCGGTATCAAAACTCCACGTCACCCGGGTGCCCCCCTCTGCGGGCTCCAGGTTGTAGCCGGACGCGGCCCGCCCCATTTTACCGAAATCGAGGGCCACTCCGATTTTTGTGTACGGCCGGGCCTCGATTATTTCCTGAGAGCCCGAGCCCACCTGAGGATTTGCACTCGACCAGAACATTTTCGCACCCAGCCCGCTTTCCGGGCCCTCGTAGCGGTACTCGGCATTAGGGTCCAGACCGGCCCACGGAGACCACTCTTTGAATCTGCTGAAATCTTGCAGGAGTCCGTAGACAGTCTCCGGCGGGGCGTTGATCTGCGCACTGCGCTCCACATGAGACCGGGAGGGGAGCAGCAGATAACCGGCGGCAACCGCCGCTATCAAGAGGAAGATGAGGAGGTAGACTAACCGTTTGAGGACTGCCATTTCGATCTCCCGGGATGAGCGCCGCCGCGTTGGTGTGACGCCATTTTCTAAATCGCACCGGCCTTTTTTCACTCGCCGGCAAGCGCTGGTATGGACCGGTGTGGATCATGATCCATTGCTTCAGGACTCGTTGAAAATGTACTGCCGTAACGTGTCTGTGTCAACCTCTCGGCTCTGTTCGTCTGCACGGGATGAACGGGCCGGAACGGCGTAGAGGGGGCAGACCAAGGCGACCTTTAAGAGGGGTCGCCCGAACGGGTGGGCGTGTCGACATGAGAGCAAGAAACCCCCTTCTTATCAATGTGTTATAAAAAATTCAGGGTGCCGGGCCAACCGACGGGACGTGCAGCCTCGAATTGACATTCGTGCCCCGATCAACTATTAATAGCACCATTGTTTCGACGCAAATAGACTGAACGGAACGGTTTCGGGATTGCCGGGGCCGTTTTCCTTATGCCCGACGCCAGCGGTCTGGCTCGTTGGAAGGACGGAAACTCGCCATGACCAGGAGAGTTCTTGTTGCCATTGTCGGCCTGATCGTGTTGATCGGGATTCTGGGAGGTGTCAAGGGGCTGCAGTTCGCCCGAATGAACGAACAGAATAAGAATTTCACACCGCCGCCTGAACCGGTGACAACCGCCGCGGTGAAGGCCGATTCCTGGGAGACGACATTGACCTCCGTCGGGTCGGTGGACGCGGTGCAGGGGGTGACGGTGGCGGCCGAGCTGCCGGGCAAGGTGGTTCGGATAGCCTTCGAGCCGGGCACCCGGGTACAAACGGGCGACGTGCTGGTGCAGCAGGACACCTCCTCGGAAGAAGCGCAGCTCCCGGGAGCCGAGTCGGCGGTGGTCCTGGCCAAGATCAATCTCGACCGGGCCCGCAAACTCCTGGCGCAGAAGATGATCTCCCAGTCTGACCAGGACGCGGCCGTCGCGACGTACCGACAGGCGGTGGCTGCGCGGGCCAATCTCCGGGCCACCATTGCCAAGAAGACGGTGCGAGCGCCTTTCTCCGGCCGCCTCGGGATTCGTCTCGTGAACTTGGGGCAGATGCTGCGCGAAGGCGACTCGATCGTTTCGCTCCAATCCCTCGATCCGGTTTTCGTCAATTTTCTGCTCCCGCAGCAGCAGCTGACGCAGGTACAGCCGGGCTTCACCGTGCGGGTGAAGGCCGACGGCCTTCCCGGCGACGCCATGGCAGGAACCGTTACGGTCATCAATCCTGAGGTCGATGCCGCCACCCGAAATGTCCGTCTCCAGGCGACGTTGCCGAATCCGCAGGAGCGCCTGCGCCCCGGCATGTTCGTCAACGTGGCGCTCGTACTGCCCGCCCGCAAGACGGTGCTCGCTGTTCCAGCGACGGCCGTGCTCTATGCCCCCTACAGTGATTCGGTCTTCGTTGTGGAGGAGAAGCCGGGTGAGGAAGAGGCTCAGGTGCTGCGTCAGCAGTTTGTGCGGCTCGACGAGACGCGGGGCGACTTCGTGTCCATCGTCGCCGGGCTCAAGGAAGGTGAAACGGTGGTGAGCACGGGTGTCTTCAAGCTGCGAAACGGCCAGGCGGTCATCGTGAACAACGCCCTGGCCCCCGAATTCAAGCTCGCGCCGAAGCCCGAAAACAACTGATCAGCGCTGCCGTAGCTACGCTGCGAGTGGCCTATCGAGGAAATTCGCTAACCCCATGCGATTCACCGACCTCTTCATCCGCCGTCCCGTCCTGGCCCTGGTGATCAATCTGGTGATCATCATCGCCGGCCTGCAGGCGATCCGCACCCTCAATGTCCGCCAATATCCCCGGAGCGAGAACTCGGTGGTGACGGTATCCACGGTTTACGTCGGTGCCAGCGCCGACCTGGTGCGCGGCTTTATCACCACACCGCTGGAGCGAGCCATTGCCGCAGCCGACGGGATCGACTATATCGAATCCCAAAGCGCACAGAACGTTTCCACCATCAATGTTCGCCTCAAGCTCAACTACGATCCGATTCAGGCTCTGTCGGAGATCAGCTCCAAGGTAGACCAGGTCCGCAATGACCTCCCCCCGGAGTCGGAAGTCCCGGTCATCAACGTCGAGTCGGCCGACAGCCGTTTCGCCTCGGCCTATTTGAGTTTCACCTCCGACATTCTCCTGCAGAACGAAATCACCGACTACCTCGTCCGTATCGTGCAGCCCCGGCTCTCGGCGCTCGAAGGAGTGCAGCGGGCCGACGTGCTCGGGGCTCGCACCTTCGCCATGCGGGTCTGGCTCAAACCCGACCGGATGGCCGCTCTCAATATCAGCCCGGTCCAGGTGCGCCAAGCGCTGGCGGCCAACAATTATCTGGCGGCCGTGGGCCGCACCAAGGGCGCGCTGGTGCAGGTCAATCTGACCGCCAATACCGATCTGCGCTCCGTGGAGGAGTTCAAGCGCCTCGTTGTCCGCGAAGAGGGCGGCGCCCTGGTGCGTCTGGGGGACATTGGCGATGTGGTTCTCGGGGCGGAAGAGTACGATACGGAGGTGCGTTTCTCGGGGCAGACCGCGGTCTTCATGGGTATCTGGCCCCTGCCCAATGCCAACTCCCTCGATGTGATCAAACGGGTCCGAGTGGAAATGGACGCCATCCAGGAGCAGCTGCCCACAGGCATGCAAGCGCGCATCGCCTATGACGCCACCGCGTACATTGACAATGCGATCCATGAAGTGCTCAAAACGCTGGGCGACACCCTGCTCATCGTCATGATTATCATCTTCCTCTTTCTCGGCTCTTTCCGTTCGGTGTTCATCCCGATCGTCGCCATTCCCCTCTCCCTCATCGGCGCGGTCTTTCTGATGCAGGTGTTCGGTTTTACCATCAACCTGCTGACACTGCTGGCCATCGTGCTCTCCGTGGGGCTCGTGGTGGATGACGCCATTGTGGTGGTGGAAAACGTCGAGCGCCACCTCAGCGATGGGTTGACACCCTTTGACGCCGCCGTGCGGGGCGCCCGTGAACTCGTGGGGCCCATCATCGCAATGACAATCACCCTGGCTTCGGTCTACATTCCCATCGGGCTTCAGGGGGGCCTCACGGGCTCGCTCTTTCGGGAATTTGCCTTTACCCTGGCCGGAGCCGTGACCATTTCCGGGGTGGTGGCCCTCACGCTGTCGCCCATGATGTCGGCCCAGCTGCTGAAGCCGGGTCTCGCCGATCACGGGTTGGCCGCCCGCATCGCCCGATTTTTCAAGCGTCTCAGGGCGGGCTACGGGCGCTGGCTCGACGGGACCCTGCGCGCTCGTCCGGCGGTTTACCTGGTGTGGTTTGTGATCAGCCTGCTGACGGTGCCCATGTTCATCCTGTCGCCCGCCGAACTGGCACCGACGGAAGACCAGGGAGTGATTTTCGGCATTGTGGACGCGTCGGCCAACTCCACCCTCGATCAGACAAGCCTCTATGCGGCGGCGGCGAACGAGGTTTTTCTCGGTATTCCCGAGACGGACTTCACCTTTCAGCTGACCTCCGCCACCTCGGGCTTCGGCGGCATGGTCACTCGACCCTGGAACGAGCGCGACCGCACGGTCTTTGACATAATGCCCGAGGTGCAGCAGAAGCTGCAAGGCATCCCCGGCATCCAGTTGTTCCCGGTGACACCGCCCGCGCTTCCGGGCGGCGGGCAGTTTCCGGTGGAGTTCGTGCTGGCCTCCACGGCGGAGCCGGAGCAGATCCTGGAGTTCGCCCGACAGATTCAATTCAAGGCGATGCAGAGCGGCATGTTTGCTTTTCCGCCGACCATCGATGTCAAGATCGACCAACCCCAGTCGGAGATCGTCATCGACCGAGACAAGGTGGCGGACCTCGGCCTCAATCTCCAGGATGTCGGTGCCGATGTCGCTGCCATGGTGGGCGGGAATTTCGTGAACCGTTTCAACATTGCAGGCCGCAGCTACAAGGTCATCCCGCAGATCCAGCGGGTCGACAGGCTCAATCCGGATCAGCTCGCCAACATCTACGTCACCGGTCCGAACGGGGAACTCGTGCCGCTGGGCACGGTGGCGACGATCCGGAACACCACGGTACCCCGCTCCATGAACCGCTTCCAGCAACTCAATGCCGTGAAGATCAGCGGCGTGCCTGTCCGACCTCTGGACGAAGCGCTGCGTTTTCTGGAAGACGCGGCCGCTGCCATCCTGCCGCAGGGCTACGTGATTGACTATACCGGTGAGTCCCGGCAGCTCCGCTCGGAAGGCAACAAGTTCCTCCCGGCGTTTGGGCTGGCCATCGTTTTGATTTTTCTGGTCCTGGCGGCCCAGTTCAACAGTTTTCGGGACCCCTTCGTGATCCTGGCGGGTTCCGTGCCACTGGCCATGTTCGGCGCGCTCGTATTCACCTTCCTGAAGATGCCGGATCCGAACATCCCCTTCTGGACCCGCAGTTGGACCACGACGCTCAATATTTACTCACAGGTCGGTCTGGTCACCCTCGTCGGGCTGGTCTCCAAGAATGGTATCCTCATCGTGGAGTTTGCCAACAAACTTCAAGAGCAGGGCCGCGCCAAGCTGGACGCTGTTCGCGAGGCGGCCATGACCCGCCTGCGTCCGATTCTCATGACGAGCACCGCCACCGTGGCCGGCCACTTTCCGCTGACGCTGGTCACGGGCGCGGGCGCGGAAGCCCGGAATTCCATCGGTCTCGTCCTCGTGGGCGGCATGGCCATCGGGACCCTTTTTACTCTCTTTGTCGTGCCGTCGATCTACATGCTGGTCGCCCGGGACCATTCGAAAGGCCGTGTCGGGGAAAGCCCCGTACGGGAATCAGAACACGCGTCGGAGGCGCGTGCCGTCGAGCCGGAAGCCTTCGTACGCTGAGCTTTTTCTCTTTCTGGTCTAAGTGGCCCTATTCGGAAACACCGTCGCATTCGAGTGCCGTAGCGCACCCTTCTCTGCGTTGTCTTTTCCCCGGCGAAGGACTTCCTTCACCGGGCCATCCTCCCGCTTCACTCTGATTCATGCCGCCAGCGGCGGTTGATACATTAAGGTATCTTGGGATCCGCTCCCTGCGATGTACCACAGGGGGGTACAGCTCAGTCGCGCGCCTCGATGAGACTACGCTACAACCCTCTCGATACATGACCATATTTACGAACAGGGCCACTAAGTATCTCGGACGGGGCATCTGCATCCCCGGGAGGTCCCCGAGAACGGGCCGGGGCCACTGAGACGGAACCGGTCGACAAAGCCGGCCAAATCCCGTAAACTAGGGCATCATTGCTTGCCAGCCGCTGATGGAGCTTAGTGCCATGTCCGCGAAAAAGGCCACTCCCCCGAAACAGGGACTCTACGATCCCCGCTTTGAGCACGACTCGTGCGGGATCGGCTTTGTGGTGAATATCGGCGGCGAGAAGTCCCACGAGATTGTCCGCCAGGCCCTGCAGGTTCTAGAGCACCTCGATCATCGCGGCGCTCGGGGGAGCGAACCGGACACGGGAGACGGGGCGGGTATCCTGCTTCAGATTCCCCATGCATTTTTCTCAGAAGAATGTGCCGAAGAGTTCATCCACCTTCCCGAACCGCGCCGCTACGGCGTCGGGATGATCTTTCTGCCTCAGGATGGCGAGGAGCGCCGCCGGTGTGAAGCGGTCATCGAGCAGGTGGTCGCCGAGGACGAGCTGCGTCTTCTCGGCTGGCGGGACGTGCCGACCAACAACAGCAGCCTGGGCGGCGGTGCGCGACGCTTGGAGCCGGTGATCCGACAGTTCTTTGTCGGTCGTAGCGATGATCTCAAGACCGAGCTGGACTTCGAACGGCGTCTGTATGTCTGTCGCAGGCACATGGACAACCGTGTCCACGAGCTTCGTTTGTCCGAGGCGGATTCTTTCTACATCTGCAGTCTCTCCAGCCGGACCATCAACTACAAAGGCATGCTCACCCCCGGCCAGGTGGAGGCGTACTTTCCGGACCTGTCAAATCCCGTCGTGGCGAGTGCGTTGGCCCTGATCCACTCCCGCTTCAGCACCAACACCTTTCCCGACTGGAAGCGGGCCCATCCCTACCGGATGCTGGCCCACAATGGCGAGATCAACACCCTGCGGGGAAATGTGAACTGGATGGTGGCCCGCCAAGCCCTTCTGGCCAGCCGGCACCTCGGGGACGACTGGGCCAAAATTCTGCCGGTGATAGACGAGGCGGGGAGCGACTCGGCCATGTTCGACAACTGCCTGGAGTTTCTCACCCTCTCCGGCCGCTCTCTGGCCCATGCCGTCATGATGATGATCCCCGAACCCTGGGCCCGGCACGGAGAGATGGATGACGCCAAGCGGGCCTTCTACGAGTACCATGCCTGTCTCATGGAGCCGTGGGACGGGCCGGCAGCCGTGATCTTTACCGACGGCACCCAAATAGGCGGAGTGCTCGACCGAAACGGCCTGCGCCCCTGCCGCTACACGGTGACCCGGGACGGACTGGTGGTGCTCGCGTCCGAGGCCGGTGTACTCCCCATTGCGCCGGAGCGTGTCCTGGAGCACGGCCGGCTGCACCCGGGCCACATGTTCCTGGTGGACACCGCCGAAGGGCGCATCATCGCCGACCCGGAAATCAAGGAAACCATCGCCGGGAAACATCCCTACCGTGCGTGGCTCGACGGGCATCTGGTCGAACTGGAAGATCTGGTCCCCGCCGCGGCCCCGGCCCCGGAAGAGCCGTCGGCACGCTTTAACCGGTTGCACGCCTTCGGGTACACCTTCGAAGAGCTCCGCTCGGTTCTGGCGCCCATGGCGAACAGCGGGTATGAGCCCGTCGGATCGATGGGTGCCGACATCCCGCTGGCGGTCCTGTCCGAAAAACCCCAGCTGCTCTATGCCTATTTCCGGCAGCTCTTTGCCCAGGTGACCAACCCGCCCATCGACAGCATCCGGGAGGAGATCGTCACCGCCACCGAGACGACACTGGGGGCCGAGGGGAACCTGCTGCACCCCGAGCCCGACGCGTGCCGCCATGTGCGTCTCAAAACGCCCATTCTGCGCAATCAAGAACTGGAAAAGCTCCGGAGAGCGGACCGGCCGGGCGTGCGTGCGGTGACCCTGCCGATCCTCTTCGAAGCGGCCGGGGGGACGGCGGGCTTTGAGGATGCGTTCGCCGAAGTGTGCCGCAGGGCCGATGAAGCCGTGGCCGGGGGTGCAAGCCTGCTCATCCTCTCCGATCGCGGCGTCACGGCCGAACGGGCGGCGATGCCGGCGCTGCTGGCCGTCGCCGGTCTGCACCACCACATGATCCGCAGCGGCACGCGAACCCTGGCGGGAATTATTCTTGAGTCCGGTGAGCCCCGCGATGTACACCAGTTTGCCGTGCTCATCGGGTACGGTGCGGGCGCTATCAATCCTTATCTTGCCTACGAGGCCCTGGAACAGATGATCGCCGACAATCTTCTGACCGGCGTCGACCCTGAAGCGGCGGTAACCAAATACATCCAGGCTGCGACCAAGGGGGTCGTCAAGACCATGGCCAAGATGGGGATCTCAACGATTCAGAGCTATCGGGGTGCCCAGATTTTCGAAGCAGTGGGGATCGGTCAGGCGGTCATCGACCGCTTCTTTACCTGGACAGCGTCGCGGATCGGAGGGGCGGACCTGGACGCCCTGATCCAAGAGTGCCTCCACCGCCATCGAAAGGCCTTCTCGTCCCGTTCGGACCAGAGCGCCGATCTCGACTCGGGGGGCAAGCATCAGTGGCTTAACGACGGTGAGCATCACCTGCTGAGCCCGCTGGCCATCCATTTGCTGCAGACAGCCACTCGCAGGAACGACTTTCGTTTCTTCCGTGATTTCAGCCGCCTTGCGGATGATCAGAGTGAGCGGATGAGCACGCTGCGGGGACTGCTTGAATTCAGATTCCCCGAAGTGGGTGTGCCCCTCGAGGAGGTCGAGCCGGTGGAGGCCATCGTCAAACGTTTCAAGACGGGTGCCATGTCCTACGGCTCCATCAGTCGCGAGGCCCATGAGGCACTGGCCATCGCCATGAACCGCCTCGGCGGGCGCTCCAATACGGGCGAAGGGGGTGAGGACCCTGCACGGTTCACGCCCGATCCGAACGGGGACAACCGCTGCAGCGCCATCAAGCAGGTCGCCTCGGGCCGCTTCGGCGTCACCAGCGATTATCTCGTCAACGCCGAGGAGATCCAGATCAAGATAGCCCAGGGCGCCAAGCCGGGGGAGGGCGGACAGCTGCCGGGGACCAAGGTCTTTCCTGAAATCGCCCGGGTGCGCTACGCGACGCCCGGGGTGGGGCTGATCTCCCCGCCGCCCCACCACGACATCTACTCCATCGAGGACCTGGCGGAACTAA
This sequence comes from uncultured Nitrospirota bacterium, assembly GCA_945786985.1. Lineage (GTDB taxonomy): Bacteria > CG2-30-53-67 > CG2-30-53-67 > CG2-30-53-67 > CG2-30-53-67 > CALZGC01. Next base: position 11,384 of record CALZGC010000165.1, read on the forward strand.
TCCACGATCTGAAAAACGGCAATGACCGGGCCCGTATCAGTGTCAAGCTGGTGGCTGAAGTCGGCGTCGGAACCATTGCGGCCGGCGTGGCCAAGGCGAAGGCCGACGTCGTGCTGATTTCGGGACACGACGGCGGCACCGGCGCGTCGCCCCTCTCGAGTATCCACCATGCAGGGCTTCCTTGGGAACTGGGCCTGGCCGAGACACATCAGACCCTGATGCTCAACGGCCTGCGCGACCGCATCGCTGTGGAGACGGACGGTCAGCTCAAAACGGGCCGGGACGTGGTTGTCGCGGCCCTGCTCGGGGCCGAAGAGTTCGGCTTTGCCACCGTTCCCTTGGTGGTGCTCGGCTGCATCATGATGCGGGTCTGCCACCTCAACACCTGCCCCGTGGGGGTTGCCACACAGGATCCGAGGCTTCGCAGCCGGTTTCGGGGCTCGCCCGATCACGTCGTCAATTATTTTGCCTTTGTAGCTCGCGAAGTCCGGGAACTCATGGCCCGTCTTGGTTATCGAAAGCTCGAAGAGATGGTCGGACGGAGCGACCGTCTCGAGATGCGGCGAGGCATCGAGCATTACAAAGCCCGCGGGATCGATCTTGCACCGATACTGCACACACCTGACGTAGGCCCCGAGGTGGGCCGCTTCTGCCGTGTGCCGCAGGACCATCGGTTGGAGCACTCGCTGGACCGGACCATGCTGCTGAAACTCTGCGAGCCCGCCCTGGAACGGGGGGAGGAGGTGCATGCCACGCTGCCCGTCAACAACACCTACCGTGTCGTCGGGACCCAGGTGGGAAGTGCCATCACCCGCCGGTACGGCGCAACCGGTCTTCCCGATAACACGATCCGGCTGAAGTTCAACGGTTCCGCGGGGCAGAGCTTCGGCGCGTTTGCACCCCGGGGCCTCACCCTGATCGTTGAGGGCGATACCAACGACTACCTGGGCAAAGGGCTTTCGGGCGGGCGCATCATTGTCTACCCGCCGCGGCAGGCGACCTTTGTTCCGGAGCGGAACATCATCGTCGGCAACGTGGCCTTCTACGGGGCGACCAGCGGCGAGGCATACATCCGCGGCATGGCCGGGGAACGCTTCTGCGTGCGCAATTCCGGCGTCCGGGCGGTGGTCGGTGCCGTGGGAGATCACGGCTGCGAATACATGACCGGCGGCGTCGTGGTGGTGCTCGGCCGGACGGGGCGAAATTTTGCAGCCGGCATGTCCGGCGGCATTGCCTACGTCTTCGATGAGGACGGCACGTTTCCCGGGCGCTGCAATACAGAGATGGTCGATCTCGTTCCCCTGGAGCGGGCGGAGGAAATCGCCGAGGTGCGGCAGATGATCGAGCGGCATCGGGTGCTGACGGGTTCGCGGTTGGCGGACAGGCTTCTCGAAAACTGGGAAGACAGCATCCCTCGCTTTGTCAAGGTCTTCCCCCGTGACTACCGGCGTATGCTGGAAGCCATGGAGCGGGTCCGGGATCAGGGGCTCTCCGGAGACGACGCGCTGGCCGCCGCGTTCGAGGCCAACCTCAACGATCTGGCACGGGTCAGCGGCAACTGATAAAGGGAGTTCTTATGAGGCTTCCGTGGGTAATATAACTCAATGAAACGACAAAGACTCCTTCGAAGTTTATTGCCCGGGCCCGAAGGATTCACGATTCTTCCCTCTCCCCCATCGTTTTGGGGGAGAGGGTTAGGGTGAGGGGGAAGGAAAGAACTGATGAAATTATACAGAATTCAAAACCTTTAGAGCCCCCCTCACCTTTGTCCTCTCCCCTTGGGGAGAGGAAAGCAAATTGGAAACTCACAGTCTGATGACCCACACGAATCTGTTAGGGACCATTAAGAAGAGGCGAAAATTCGAACATGGGCAAACCGACCGGTTTTCTGGACTACTATCGGGAACTCCCGCCGGACCGTTCCGTCCGGGAACGGATCCGGGACTGGAAGGAATTCCATCTGCACCACGATGAATCGAAGAACCGCGAGCAGGGCGCGCGGTGCATGGATTGCGGCACGCCCTTCTGTCAAACGGGACTCACCCTGGCGGGCCTGGCCTCGGGGTGTCCGGTTTACAACCTCATCCCCGAATGGAACGAACTGGTCTACCGGGGGCTCTGGAAAAAGGCTCTGGACCGCCTGCACCGCACGAACAATTTTCCCGAATTCACGGGCCGCGTCTGCCCGGCACCCTGCGAAGGGGCCTGTGTGCTCGGCATCATTGAGCCGCCGGTGACGATCAAGGCTAACGAGCAGGCCATCATCGATCGGGGGTTTTCGGAGGGGTGGGTGGTGCCGCGCCCGCCCGCCGGCCGCAGCGGCAAGAAGGTGGCCGTCGTCGGGTCGGGGCCTGCAGGACTCGCCTGCGCGGCCCAACTCAACCAAGCCTGGCACGCCGTGACGGTCTATGAACGGGCGGACCGCATCGGGGGCCTGCTGATGTACGGCATCCCCAACATGAAGCTGGACAAGCGCTTGGTGCAGCGTCGCGTCGACCTCATGGCCGCCGAAGGGGTTCGTTTTGAAACGGGTGTTGAGATCGGCGTAAGTCTTTCGACGGAGGAACTCCTAAAGAAGTTTGATGCCGTGGTGCTCTGCTGCGGCGCGACGAAGGCCCGGGATCTACCGATCAATGGGCGGGAGGCGAAGGGGATCCACTTTGCCATGGAATTCCTGACCCACAATACCCGGCGGCTCCTCGACAACACGCCTCTGAAACTGAGTGCGAAGGGGAAGGACGTGGTGATCATCGGCGGCGGCGACACCGGCACCGATTGTGTGGCCACATCCATTCGCCAGGGGTGCCGCAGTGTGACCCAGTTGGAGATCATGCCGTGCCCGCCGCAGGAGCGGAGCCCTGAGAATCCCTGGCCGGAATGGCCGAAGGTGTTCTTGGTCGATTACGGCCAGGAGGAGGCCATCGAACGCTTCGGCCACGATCCGCGTTGTTTCCTGGTGACCGCCGAGCGGTTCATCGCCGACGCCCGGGGACATGTCCGGGAGATTCAGATCCACGAGGTTCACTGGCAGGAAGAAGGGGGGCGCCTGGTGGCGAAAAAGGTGCACGGCAGTGAAAAGCGCGTTCCAGCGGACTTGGTGCTGCTGGCCATGGGCTTTGTCGGTCCCGATGAGGCGCCTCTGGAGGGCCTCGAGGTGATGCGGGACGAGCGCTCCAATGTGATGGCGGAGTTCGAGCGTTACGCGACCAATGTGCCGGGACTCTTTGCCGCCGGGGATATCCGTCGCGGTCAGTCCCTGATTGTCTGGGCCATCAACGAAGGCCGCGGCGCAGCCCGCGAAGTGGACCGCTTCCTCATGGGGGAGACCAGCCTGCCTTAAGCCCCCAGAAGAGACTAATCCGCCGCACCGCACAAATCCCCTCATCCAGAATATAGGGACCCGTTTCACCGCAGCTCTCATCCGAGTCAAGAGCGATGGGCGTGCCGTGCGCCATGTGCCGGATCAGGTAGGTCTCGACCAGCACCGTGCCGTCACGGTCATGATATTCCTGATGAGTGACCCGATCCCCGGGGTCGATCTTTTCCTCTTTGTCGAGCCGCACGTCAATCCCATGGACATTCGTCCACTGGTCCACCAACTCCTGCTGATTCATCCTGTCAACTGTGCCGTCGGCGGTGCCCTGCCAGATGGAAAGCACCGGCCAGGGGCCCTGGTACCCGTCATAGCCGTTCTTTCGCACGAGATTCCCCCACTGGCGGGGCGCGTAGTCTTTTCCGTTCATGCATGTCTTCGCGCTCAGAGCGCCTTCGTAAGCCTGCCACCACCCGAAAAGATCCCAGAAATACCGCCGGGTGGAGGCACAGAAGGCCGGTCCACCGGCGTTGGTTGCCCCGCCGGCAAAGACATCCGGATAGGATGCAAGAATCACCGGCACCATCCATCCGCCAGCGGAAAGCCCCTCGATGTAGATGCGGCGAGCATTGATAGAATAGTCCGCTTGCATCTTCTCGACCATCTCCACGATGGACTGTATTTCCCCCCGGCCTCGCCGGGTGTCGTCCCGTTGAAACCAGTTCCAGCAGCCGTAGGCATTGTTCGCCGTGGGCTGTTCCGGAAAGACCATGTAGAATTTCAACTGGTCCGCAAGTTGCGTCCAACCCACATTGGAGTAGATCGCCGCGTCCTGCAGGCAGCCGTGCAGAGAAACCACCAGCGGCGCATTGCGGGACATGTTCCGGGGGACATATTTGTACATTTCGATGCGGCCGGGATTATCACCGAAGTTCGCTACCCGGGTGAGGGTGCCTGCCTGCGCGCTGGAAACGCCCAGCAGCAGGATGCCTGAAAATAAAAGGATCGCTTTCATCCTTCCTTCTCGCTTGCACTCACCAGACCGAGCAACGACATGAGTGCATTCTTGTACCCCTCACCCCAGCCCTCTCCCCGCCGACGGGGAGAGGGGGGCGATAACAGCGTATCCCTGTTTCCCTCCTCTCCCCCTTGCAGGGGGAGAGGATGAAGGTGAGGGGGTAATAAGTTCATGTTACGACACTCAGGATCTTTTTCGACGTATATTCGCCGACGTCCGCCAGTGCGTCGATGGGAAGGAAGTCGGATGCGTTATGAGAGAAAAGACAGGTCGTCGACGCGGGAAACTCGTCGTCGGCCCGGTAGAAGCTGTAGCAAAGGGCAATCTTGGGGAGCGGCCAAAGCAGCAGTGAGAAATTTCCGTGCACCATCTCCGAGGCATCCCGGCCCTTCAGCTTGTCAACGATGCGAGTCAAACGCCCCTCGATTCGTGCCACATGGGGGACCAATAGATGTTCTGTATGTGTCAAAAATGCACCGGCATAGATCGTGCCGTCCGGAAATTCCTTATAGGCACGCAGCGGCTCCAGGCGGCATGGCTCCGGTCGGGCATGAAGCGCATAGAGAGAAATCAGGATGCCAAGGGGCCCACTTTGGGGCTCGCCCCCGAGCAGGATGCCGTCGCGGTCGATTCTGCATTCCTCGCCGAAGGCCTGGAAGCGGTAACGCTCCCCCTCCCGGCGAGCCGGCAGAGACTCTGCCAGGTCCTCCGGCGGATCTTCATAGAGTTGCATGAGGTTGTCGCGCACGATTCGGGCGTAATTGTCATCCACCTCAAGGCTCCCTGTCCGAGCGCTGCAGGGAGGCTTCGGGGACCGGCGCGTCCAGTGCCTTCAGCATATCGGGGTCGACGATCCAGCCCTCCAGGGCGTCGCAGGTTTCGGGGATGCCGAAGTTCTGCTCCCGCTGTGTGAAGGCCCATGCCGCCTGAATGGCGCAAAGGAGAGCGTCCAGGAGATCGCCCGTCGGGTCTTCGATCGCAGCCACCGCAAGCTCCGTGCCCAGCTCGATGCCGAATCCGTAATGCTGTCTCATTGTCTCCGAGAAAAGTCCGACCACCAGGTCCCGGCGCGCCTGATCCCGCGCCGCGGTTTGATTCTTGCGGGCATCACTCTTATAGCTGCGGGTGCCGATCAATTTGCGGGCGACCAAGGCGGGATACGCTTCCAGAGCCACCCGGTTGTCATCGACCGTGTGGCAGGGCAGGACCGACGCGCCGGATCGAAGGAGCCTGGGCGCACCCCGGAAGAACATTTTCCCAATGGGGACGCCGTGGAGCATCATGGGGCTTCGGGCGTTGGCCTGGACGTCGGTCCGTCGGCGGTGATGCTTGTCGCCGGGTTCGCGCCCGTCACGATAGCTTTTCAGGAGTGTCTCAAAGTCCTCCTTTTCCATGCCGTCCACCAGCGTAATATATTTCGCCCAGGACCTGGGCCACCCCAGGTTTTCGATGAGCTTTCGTGCCTGGCCGAAGGGAAAATCGAAGCCCGCGACCCACGGCCCCGCCTGCATCAGAAACGCGTCGAAGTCCGGGAAATCGGTCAGGTGACCGATATGCGCCGCCGATAGAAGCCCCTCCTGCAGCGTGCAGGCCGCGTAGGTGATCGGCTTGCCTTCGTGTGGGGCACTTGTAAAGTCGACACCGAAGATCCTCATCATGGGTTCTGCCGTTCTTCCCGGTGGTTATCCCCGCGGCCTTTCCCTCGCGCCGCGCAGAAAAAGAAAAGAGGCTTTGCGTCCAGCCCGGATATTGAAAGCGCCCGGTCAGCCGCGCTTTGCCAGCAAGGCCCGTCCCTCCCGCTCCAGTTCAAACATCTTGTCGAGACTGGCCCGCGCGCGCATGGCAACATCCTTGGGGATGCTGATGATCTGTTCGGGGATTGGGTTTTTCAATGCCTGGAGCACGTCCTCCAGGTGGATCTCTTTCATGTACGGGCAGAGAATGCAGGTCCCCACGATCTCCTTGCCGGGAAACTCCGCCTTGAAACGGTCTGTGAGGCCGCATTCGGAGACGAGCATGAACGTCTTGGCCGGGGAGTCTTTGACGTATTTGAGCATGTTCTCCGTGCCGCCCGCGAAATCGACCAGCGCCACAATGCCCGGCGA